>JACIYW010000115.1 GCA_014359745.1 Paracoccaceae bacterium
CGGTTCGGTTGGGGCATCTAACCCTCCTTTCCTGCGCCAAGGGCGCGCAAACGCTCAAGATATTCAGCATCCTCGGCGTCAGAGGGGGGGCCAACCTGCACAGGCGCCAAATCGACCGGGGCCAAATCGACCGGGGCCAAATCAACCGGGGCCAGAACATCGGCATCGGTGATCTGATCGAACCCCACCACCCTGCCGCCATGCACCGCGACAAAGGCGGCGGCGGCCGCCGGATCGGCAAAGGGCACCAGTTCCGCCGTGCCCATGCCGCCCGTGGCATCCGACCCCACCACATACTGCGCGGCCTTGGCATTGATCCAGTTGCCCGCGCCGATATCCTGCCAGCTTGGCGCAGCACCCATATCGGTGACATAGATCACCTTGATCGGATAGGCCTGTTCCGGCAGCCGCTGATACGCCACGGCATCGCGCACCTGACTGAAAAAGATCGGCGCGGGCGGCCCTTCCAGATGGATCTGCGCCTTGGGGCCGGGATGATCCACCACGATCATCTGGCAGAAATACCCGGTCGCCGCCGCGCTCATCAACACGGGCGCGGGCAGCTCTGCCTTGTCCTCCCGGCAGCCGCCAAGCGCCAGCAGCGTAAGGGTGACGAACGCAAACCGCCTCATGGTGTCACCTTTCGGAACGCCGCCAGCGCCAGACCAAAGCCCAGCACCGGCCACCCAAGCACCGAGGCCAGCGCCAGCGCGGGCGGAATCGCCTGCGCGGCGCCGCCAACACCTGCCGCCGCCGCCGTTGCCCCCGACGCGGCAAGGTTGAACAGCCGGAACGCATCGGCGGGGTTGCCCAGCAGCAGCCACGGGAAAACGACCGTGGTGAAGGCGCCGCCGCCATCGGCCACCACCGCCGCCAGCAAGCCCAGATCAAAAAGCACGATCACCCCCAGCCACAGCCCGATCACCGCCCCCGCCGCCGCCCCCGGCCTGCGCGCCAAGGCCGAGATCGCGTAACCGATGCCCAGAAACGTGGCGCCCAGCGCCACCGATGACCACAACAGCCGCCACAGCGCCGGCAACCCCCGCGCCGCCCCCGGATCGGTGACCAGCGCCGCACCCGCCGCAATCCCGTACCCAACCGCCACCGCCAGCGCCAGAATGCCCAGATGCGCGGCAAACTTGCCCGCCAGCAACGTCGCGCGCGCCACCGGATAGGTCAGGACCAGCGGCAGCGTGCCACGCTCCACCTCGCCCGCGATGGCATCGAAGGACATAAGCAGCGCGATCAGCGGCACCAGATAGACGGCCAGCGAGGTCAGGCTTGCCACCGTCACCGACAGCCGGTCAGCGCCCAGCGCGCCGGTCGCCGCACTGCCCGCGGCAGACAGAACCAGCGCGAAAAGCGCCATCATCGCCACCGCCACCGTCACCCAGCGATTGCGCAGCGCGATGCGAAATTCGGTGCCAGCGGCGGCAAACAGGGCGTTCATGGCAGATCCCTCTGGCTGAAATGGCTATAGATGTCTTCCAGGCTTGGCGGGATCACCTCGACATCGTCGATCAGCGCGCCCAGCGCCGAAATCTCGCCCAGCCGCGCCAGCTTGTCGGCAGGCCCGCAAACCAGATCGACGCGCACGCCGTTATGGCGCGTCCCGGTCAGGCGGGCGGCCACGCGGTCGGCGGTGTCGGGGCGGGCCTGCACCTGAAGGCGGATCGGCAGCGCCGCGCGGCGCCGCAACCCCGCCAGCGTGTCATCGGCCATCAGCCGCCCGCCCGACAGGATCACGATGCGATCGGTGCGCGCCTCGACCTCGGTCAGGGCATGGCTTGACAGCAGGATCGCCGCACCCCGCCCGGCCAGATCATCCAGAACCGCGTAGAAATCGCGCCGCGAAACCGGGTCAAGCCCGCTTGTCGGTTCATCCAGCACCAAAAGCCGCGGCGCACCGATCAGCGCCTGCGCCAGCCCCACCCGCTGCCGCATCCCCTTGGAATAGGTTCCGATGCGCCGACGCGCGGCCTCGCCCAGCCCGACCTTTTCCAGCAGCGTCCGCGCCCCCTTGGGGTCTTCGCCCCGCAGGCGCAGGTAATAACGGATCTGTTCCAACCCGGTCAGCGCCGGGTGAAAGGCCGCGTTTTCGGGCAGATAGGCGGTGACCGCACGCGCGCCCATGCTGCCAGGTGCCGCCCCCATCACCGAAATCCGCCCCGCATCGGCGGCAATCAGGCCCAGGATGATCTTCATCAGCGTGGATTTCCCCGCGCCGTTATGGCCCAGCAGCGCCACCCGTTCGCCGGGCGCAACCGTGAACCCCACGCCGTGCAGCGCCGGGGTGCCCTGAAAGCTCTTGGTCACATCGGCAAGCCTCAGCATGTCAATTCTCCGGTCGGGTGAAACGGGCGGGGTCAAGCGCGGCCTCCATCGCGGCGATCCTGGCGGGCACCGCGATCACGGGCGGGCGCATAAGCGGGCGGCTGTCGCGCACCCCCCCCGGCAGGATCGCGGGAAACGCCGCCTGCGACCAGCGGATCAGTTGCACGGCGGGCGAACCCAGCAGCATTTTCGCCGCCGGTTGCGACCAGAGGATGTGATCCATCAGATCATTGGGGCGGAACGGGCTGTCAGCGATCCCGTCGCCATCCAGATCGAAGGCCGGATGATCCGACCAATAATTGCCGCGCCCGCCCACGCTCCATTCCACATCGGTGGTGCCGACGTATTTCACCTGCGTGCGGTTGGCGATAAAACCGTTTCCGGTCATCGCGTTCTGTTCCGATCCGGCGGTGAAATGCACGCCGATATCGCAGCCCTCGAACCGGTTGCCGGTGATGATGTTGCGATGGGCGTTGTAGATGAAGGTGCATTTTTCGGCCCCGCCCCGCACCAGATTGCCGCGAAGTTCGGAATTGTTGGTGTAATTCAGCATGACACCATGATCGCGGTCCCCCAGCGACATGTTGTCGGTAACGCTGACCTTGCTGGAAAACATCAGCGCATAGCCGATGTGATTACCGATCGAGGTGTTGCCGCTTACCGTGCTGTCGTTGGTATACATGTAATGCACGGCAAAGCGCAGATCGCGAAAGATGTTGTCGCGAAAGATGTTGTTTCTCGAAGCATTGGAAAAGATGCCGTCGCGCCCCAGCCGGATGTCGTTCCTCTCCACCACCGCGCCCGGCGCGTTCCACACATAAACCCCGTTGCCGCGGCTGTTCATCCGGTGATCATCGCGCCCCAGAATGGTGTTGTCGGCCACCACCGCATCCACGGCGCCGTGAATGTTCACGCCATAAAGATTGCCCCGCAGGGTGTTGCCCACCACCCGCGCCCGCACCGCGCCCTGCATCAGGCTGACCCCCGCATCGATGGTGTCATGCGACGATCCCGATCCGCTGATCACCAGCCCGCGCACCGTCACATCGGCGCCGGTCACGGTGATCACGCTGCCCTGCCCGCCCCCGTCAAGGGCTGCCTGCCCGCGCCCGTCCAGCGTGATCGGCGCGGGCAGGATCACCGGGCCGCTGTAACGCCCCGGTGCCAGGATCAGCACATCGCCGGCACCCGCCCCGGCAATGGCCCTGGCCAGCGCCCCCGCAACCGCCGGAACCATGCGCTCTGCCGCCATCAGCGGCCCGGCAAGGGCGCACAGCAGCAGGGCAAGACCCGGCAGGAAACGGGGGCGGCGGGCCATCGGTCAGGCCCCCGCGGGCTCGACAAGCATGCGGCCGCGCATTTCCATGTGCAGCGCATGGCAGAACCACTGGCAATAGAACCAGTGCACCCCCGGCCGGTCGGCGGTGAAGGTGACCGAAGACGTTGCCTGCGGCGAGATCTCCATCGCGATCCCGTAGTTGGCAAGGGTAAAGCCGTGGGTCACGTCGTCGACGCTGTCCTGATTGGTGATATAGACGGTCACCTCGTCGCCCTGTTTGACGGTGAACTTCTCAAGGCTGAACACCGGCGCCACGGAATGCATGTAGACCCGCACCTTATTGCCATCGCGGATCACATCCGCCCCCCAATCCAGATCGACGCCATCGGCCTCGGCCTGTTTGCGCGCATCCTCCCACATCGAATCCTCGCGGGTCCAAAGGTTCGCCGGGTTGACGATATCACGGCGCACCAGGATCACGTCATGCGGTTCGGCGAATGTCGGGCCGTCATGCACCACCTTCATCTCGTCGGTGGCAATGTCGATCACCTGTTCATTCTCGGGCTTCAGCGGGCCGACGTTGATGAACCGATCCTTCGAGAACTTGTTGAGCGAGATAAGCCAGTTGCCATCCGCCTCTTTGGTTTCGCCCATGGTGGTGTGGTTGTGGCCGGGCTGGTAATGCACATCGACCTTGGAGATGATCGGGTCCACCTTTTCGCCGTTGTAAAGGCGAATGGCGGCATCGATGTTCCACTTGACCACCTGACTGTCAAGAAAGAGGGTGGTATAGGCATTTCCCTTGCCGTCAAAGGCGGTGTGCAGCGGCCCAAGGCCAAGTTCGGGTTCGGCCACCACCACCGACCGCGGATCAAGGCCGGGATCGGCAAAGATCGCATCGAACTTGGTGACATCCAGCACCGAAACCGTCGGCGACAGTTTGCCCGCCACACAGACGTGTTTCATGTCGGGGGCGGTGTTGATGCCATGCGGGCTGTTGGGCACCGGCACATACCGGGTGTAATTCTTGTTCTGCCCCTTGCGCCCGTCGATCACCTTGACGCCGTTCAGTTCCTGATAGTCGCCGGCCTTGATCCCGGCCTCGATCTCGGCGAGGTTGAAGATCACGACGTGATCCATCTCGTTCGCGGTCATCTCGGCCAGGTTCATCCCCATTTCCGAGTTGTAAGAGGTCGAAAAGGCGTATTTGCCCTGATAATCGGCATCGGTGTTGTCAAGGTTGCCGCTGACGATCACCTGCCACGCCACCTTCATCGTGTCCCCATCAAGGGCGGTGAAGATGTTTACATATTTTTCCGGCTCATCAAGGATCTTGCCATCGTTGACCAGCGGCGTCTCGTGCTCGCCATTGGCAAACACATAGCCCGTGCGCGGGAATTTCTGCGGGCGCAGGCCGTGGATGTCGTGGGCGTTGGGGATCTCGGTGATCTTGTCACATTTCATCACGTCGCAACGGATGCGCGCGATGCGGGTGTTGGCCTTGTCATTCACGAACACATAGCGCCCGTCATAGGTGCCATCGGTGAAGGACATGTGCGGGTGGTGCAGGTCGCCATTGTCATAGGTCACCTTGCCGCGCTTGGCCAGAAACGCCTTGGTCTCCTCGGTCAGCCCCTCGGTCAGCACCTTGAGGCTTTCGTTGGTCTGGCCCCAGCCGGTGGCGGAACAGCGGTTGAACACCGGCACCCGCATCAGCTCCCGCATCGAGGGAAACCCGAGAATGCGCAATTCACCCGTCTGGCCCGACGACCAGAACCCATAGTAATCGTCCAGTTCCCCCGGTTCGAGGTTGATCGAGCCGCCCGCCGCGCGGGCAGATCCGGTCGAGGCAACCGTGGCCAGCCCGGCGGTGCCGGTCAGCAACGCCGCTTGCGGCAACCCGATCGCGCCAAGGGCGGCACCACCGGCGGTCGCCCCCAGAACACCCCGGCGGCTGATGCCGGGCCTTTTGGTTGTCTCTGTCATCGTCCTTCTCCTTGCGGTTTGGAAATCGTGTCGCGGTGCAGCGCCGCGGCAACGCTTTTTGCGCCACCGGATACGGCGGCACGGCGCTTGACCTGGCGGATGACCACCGGGCATTTCGTCTCTGACCGGTAAAGCACCTGGCAATGCAGGCAGTTCACGCATTCATTTGGGTTGATCTCTCCGGTCGGGTGGATCGCCTGAACCGGGCATTCGATGGCGCAGGTCTGGCAGGGGTTGCCGCAATCCTTGTAGCGTTTCAGCCAGTCGAACATCCGTATCCGCGCCGGAATCGCCAGCGCCGCGCCCAGCGGGCACAGATACCGGCAATAGAACCGTTCCACGAACAGCCCCAGCCCCAACAGCACCAGCGCATAAAGGGTAAAGGGCCAGGCGCGCGCGAATTTCAGCACGATCGCGGTCTTGAACGGTTCCACCTCGGCCAGATGTTCGGCCTGTTCCAATGACGCCAGCGTGACGCCGAACAGCCCAAGGAAGATGATGTATTTCACCGCCCAAAGCCGCTCATGCAGGCCCCAGGGCAGCGTCCATTGCGGCACCTTGAAAAAGCGCGCGATGCGGTTGGTCAGTTCCTGCAAGGCACCGAACGGGCACAGCCAGCCGCAATAGGCCCCCCGCCCCCAGAAGATCAGCGCCGCCGCCACCGAAAACCACAGGATGAACGTCAGCGGGTCCATCAGGAACGCATCCCAGGTGAATTCGCCCTGCAACGAATTGGCCAGCGCCATCAGGTTGACGATGGAAAGCTGCGCATTGGCATACCAGCCAAGGAAAACCAGCGTCACCGTCAGATACCCCATCCGAAACCAGAAGGTGACGTTTTCCGACCGGGTGACGAAACCCTGAAAGAAGAAGGCGGCGGTCAGCACCGCCAGCATCACCACCAGCCCCGCGATTTCTACGGTCTTGTTGCGCCAGATCCGTTGCCACAGCGCGGCCTTTGCCGCCGATTCGGCATCGCTTGCCGCGCCCGATCCGGCACCTGTCGCAGCGGACAATCCGGGGGTCTTGGCGGGCTGTACCACCGGTTGCAGAAATCGCTCGGGCAGCCGATAGTCCAGATCAAAGGTGGTAAACACTTTCTCGATGGCCGCGACGTTGCGCTGCACCAGCAATTGCAGCCGCCAGGGCTTGGTGGGGTCAAAGCCGCTCTCTGCCGGAATGCGGAACAGATCCATCTCGGTCAGGGTCGGCGCGCCGGGGGCGGCGATACCGCCAAGGCGGCGATGGTCCCGGTCGCGAAACCGCACGGATATATCGCCCTGAATAAGCTGGATACGGTCAAACAGCCCGCCCCGCACATAACCCGACCCCTTGAACGAATAGGGCCCGCGCGCCGCCACCAGAATCGCGTGATCGGGCCCGGATGCGGCGGCTGTCGGCGCGGGTGCCTTGTCGGCGTCGCGGCCCCGGCCCTGCGGCTTTTGCGGGGTGGCCAGCCAAGTTTGCAGGTTTTCGTACTCTGCCGCGCCCAGCAACCGCTTGCCAATGCCCGGCACCGATACATCGGCGGTGTAAAGATCGATGAAGGGCGCATCGGGCGGCCCCGCGATGGGGCGGGCGGCGGCGCGCGGATCGGCCACGCCCTCGAACGCGGCATTCACCTGCCCGGCGTCAAGCGACAGCCGCCGCACCGTGCCATCGCCCACCAGCGCCTGCCAGTCGCCCGCCGCTTTCGCGCCCGCGTCGATCGTGGCCGCGGGGCCGGTGGCCGCAACCTCGGGCGCAAGCCCCCCCAACCCCAGCGCCCGCGCCACGATCAGCCCAGACCGCACGATGGAATCGTCGATGATCATCACCGTAACGGTCGCCCCCGAAATGATGTTCAGATCATGCGCCGATCCCCCCGCCGCCGCCTCTGCGCGCAGGTCAAGCCCCGCGTAATCGGCGGTCAGCGCCGCGATCCTTGCCTCGGGGATGCCCACCAGAACGATCGGTTCGGAATGTTTGACCAGCCGCACCCCCCGCACCACCGCATCCGGCCCGATCGCCACCATGACGTGGATGGGCTTGCCCGAATATCCCGTCGTGCCCACGAAATCCGATGTGACATAGGCCCAGCCCACCGTCGCGCCGCCCTTCAGCACCGGCACCACCGGCAGATCGCCGCGCATCGGGCCATAGCCATCGGCCCCCTCGACCAGGGTCTCTGCGGGCACCTTGTCCAGAAACTGCGGCAGTACCTGCGCAAAAACGCCGCCGGGCAAAAGCCCCGCAAGCAGCCCCCATATCAGCCCGCCGATCAAGGCGCGGACCATCACCGCAATCGCCGATTCGGGTCGGTTGGCAGATGTCATGGGGGCGGTCTCCGTTTTCACGGGCCAGCATTCGCATGGAAGCGATTCAGGGGGCCTTGATTAGGATCAAATGGAATGTCTTTTTTATGTGCCAAACACGCAGTCACCGTCCTTTGACGCGGGCGCGCGAATAACACGCAGCGGATTGGCCCCGAAGCCATGCAAAACAGATGGATAGCGGGGAATCGCCCCCGCGATTGCCCCGAAACCGCAAAGGAACACCGCGATGCGGCTGACGAAATTCAGTGATTACGCCCTGCGGGTGCTGCTGCTGGCCGCCGCCGCGAACGGCCGCAGCCTGACGATAGAGGAAACCGCGAACGCCTATGGCATCTCACGCGCGCATCTGAAAAAGGTGGTGCTGCTGCTGGCGCGCACGGGGTATCTGAACGGTATCCGCGGGCGCAGCGGCGGCTTTACCCTGGTCCGCGCGCCTGATCAGATCAGCCTTGGCGCGGTGCTGCGGATCACCGAACCCGATTTCGCCCTGCTCGAATGTTTCTCGGCGGAAAATACCTGCCGGATCACCTGCCAGTGCCGCCTGCCGCAGGTGCTCAACAAGGCCCTGCGCGCCTTCATGGCGGTGCTTGATGAGTATTCGCTGCAAGATGTGCTGGCCGATCCGGGCGCGTTCACGGCCATGCTGGGCGATCTGCCCCAGCCCCTGCCCCAGTACCAGCCCCAACCCCAGCCCCAACGCGGCCCAAAGCTGGCCGCCGCCGCTCAGGCCGCGATCCGGGGCACCAGCCCTTCCAGCATCCCAAGACACCGGGACAATTGATCAAGGCTGACAAATTCATCGGCCTTGTGCGCCTGCGCGATCGATCCGGGGCCGCAGACCACCGCCGACATGCCCATCGCCTGAAACAGCCCCGCCTCGGTGCCGAAGGGCACAAGGCCCGCGCTCTCGGCCCCGGTCAGCGCAAAGGCGATCGCGCGCGCCTCGCTCGTTGAGACCGGCTCAAGCCCCGTCACCTCGGCGATCACCTCGGTTTCGATGCTGGCCTCGGGGGCGATGGCGCGCATGGCGGGCAACAGCACGGCTTGGGCAAAATCGCGCATCGTGCCGGTGGCATGCGCGGCATCGGCGGCATTGACCGGGCGCAGTTCCCAATCCACCGCGCAATGCCCGGCAATCACGTTGCGCGCGCTGCCCCCCGCGATCTGGCCCACCTGCACGGTGGACCATGGCGGCACAAAGCGGCTGTCGCGCGGCGCGCGCGACTTGAGATCGTCGCGCAGCTCCAGCAGGCGGACGATGAACCTTGCGGCATATTCCACCGCGTTCACGCCCGCGCCGGGGTCCGATCCATGCCCCTCGCGCCCTGAAAACCGGGTGGTGTATTCGTGGCAGCCCTTGTGCCCTTCGATCACCCGCATATCGGTCGGCTCGCCGATGATGGCCACGGCGGGGGCGATGCCCGCCTGCCGCAGGCCGCTGACCAGATGTTGCGCGCCGAAACACCCCACCTCTTCGTCATAGGTCAGGGCGAAATGCAGCGGCCGCGCCAGCGGCTGCGCGGCAAAGCGCGGCGCCATGGCCAGACAGGCGGCGATGAACCCTTTCATGTCGCAGGCGCCGCGCCCGTAAAGCCGCCCCTCGGCGGCGCGCAGGGCAAAGGGATCGGATGTCCATTCCCCGGCGGCCACCGGCACCACATCGG
>JACIYW010000116.1 GCA_014359745.1 Paracoccaceae bacterium
CGCCGCCACCGCGCCGCTGGAAGAACTGGAACTGTGGCGCGCAAGCCTTGGCTATCACCTGCCCGATCTTGAGGCGGGGCAGGGCGTTGACGACCTGATCGACCAGGCCCCGGAACTGGCCAGCGGCGCCGCGCGGCACCTGGCGCGCGATTGGGCGGCGCGGTACCGGGCGGATGCCGCGGCGCTGCCGCTGGTGGCGTTTCAGGGGGCGGTGGCCGAACTGGGCGCGGCGCCCGCGCCGCTTGCACGCCGCTTTGGCGTTGATCTGGCCGCGGTGATGCGGCGGCTGGCGGTGATGCCCGATACGCCCGGCACCGGCCTGGTGATCTGCGACGGGTCGGGCACGCTGATCTTTCGCAAGGCGCTGGAGGGGTTCGAGCCGCCGCGCTTTGGCGCGGCCTGCCCGCTGTGGCCGCTGTATCAGGCGCTGACGCGGCCGATGCAACCCATACACCAGATCGTCGCGATGGCGGGCCGCCTGTCGCGCAGGTTTGAATGTTTTGCCATCGCCCAGCCGCGCGCGATCCCGGATTTCGATACGGTGCCACTGTGGGAGGCGACGATGCTGATCCGTCCCGCCCCCGATCCGTCTGCCGCGCCAGATCGGCCTGCGGGCCCCGACTGGCCCGTGGGCCCCGGATGCCGGATCTGCCAGCGCGCCGCCTGTCCGGCCCGGCGCGAGCCTTCGATCCTGTCGGGCGAGGGTCAGGCCGGGACGATTTAGGGCGGATTTCAGTCAGCCGGGGTCATTGCCTTGAGCGGCGCGCGCGTGGCGGGCGTGGGGATTGAGTATTTTTTTCGAGAGGATGGGAAAGAGCGGTTTTTCGTGCGGTCAGGGTGCGGGTTTGATCCGTTTGCGTGCGTTGACGTTTGCATGGTCCCGCATCTGTCTTTTGACAGCGCCGGACTTTCCGGCAATAGTTCCAGGCAGAGGTGCGCAAGGTGCCCTGGGGGGAAGGGATGCCGGAAAAGGGAAAGCAGGTTCTTCTGATCGAGGATGAACCGCATATCGTCGAGGCGATCCGGTTCATCCTGACCCGCGATGGCTGGGGGGTGGAAGCCCACGCGGACGGGGCGGATGCGATCGAGGTGATCCAACGCCTGGCCCCGGATGTGCTGATCCTGGATGTGATGCTGCCGGGGCGTAGCGGCTATGAGATCCTGCAAGACCTGCGCGCCGATGCCGCCACCGCCCGCCTGCCGGTTCTGATGCTGACCGCGCGCGGGCAGGATCGCGACCGCGATCTGGCGCAACGCTATGGCGTCAGCCGGTTCATGACCAAACCGTTTTCAAATCTGGATGTGCTGACCTCGGTGCGCGAATTGTCGGGGGGATAGGATGGCGCGCGGGGCGCAGTTTCTTGAACGGCAGACCTATCGGCGGCGGCGGATGATCGACGGCGCGCGTCTGCTGCCGGTGATTGGCGCGATTGCCTTTGTGATGCCGATCCTGTGGCGCACGGATACCACCCCCGGCGCGTCGACGGCGCATGGGGGGCTTTATCTGTTCGCGATCTGGTTCGGCCTGATCCTGGCGGCCTTTGCCCTGTCGCGTCGGCTGCGCAATGTGGCGGGCGACGGCCGGGTCGAGGACTGATGGTTCCCTTCAAAATCCTTGTTCTGGTCTGCCTGGCCTATGTGATCTTTCTGTTCCTGGTGGCTTTCGTGGTGGAAAATCGCGCCCGGCAGGGCCGTGCGCGGTGGTTGCGCGCGCCGATCGTCTATACCCTGTCGCTGTCGATCTATTGCACCGCCTGGACGTTTTACGGCGCGGTTGGCTATGCGGCGCGGTCGGGTCTGGAATTCCTGACGATCTATCTGGGCCCGACGCTGGTCTTCGTGGGGTGGTGGTGGGTGTTGCGCAAGCTGGTGCGCATCGGCAAGGCGCAGCGCGTCACCTCTATCGCCGACCTGATTTCGTCGCGCTATGGCAAGTCCAACCTGTTGGGGGTGATTGTCACCCTGCTGGCCGTTGCGGGAACCACGCCCTATATCGCGTTGCAATTGCAATCAATTTCCCTGTCGTTCGCGGTGTTCGCCGCCGAAACCCGGCCGGGTTGGGCCCTGCCGGGGCGCGATGCGACGGCGCTGTGGGTGGCGGGGGGCCTGGTGATATTCACCATCCTGTTCGGCACCCGCAACCTTGACGCCAACGAACAGCATCACGGCATCGTCACCGCCATCGCGGTCGAGGCGGTGGTGAAACTGGTGGCCTTGCTGGCGGTCGGCATCTTTGTGGTCTGGGTGCTGGCCGACGGGCCGCGCGGGGTGTTCGATCTGATCGAAGCCACGGATGTGGCGGAATGGCGTCTGCAACCGGGGCGTTGGGCGGGGCTGACATTCCTGTCGGCGGCGGCGATCCTGTGTCTGCCCCGGATGTTTCAGGTCATGGTGGTGGAAAATGCCGACGAACGGCACCTGGCAACGGCAAGCTGGGCCTTTCCGCTGTATCTGGCGCTGATGAGCCTGTTTGTGGTGCCGATCGCGGTTGTGGGCCTGCTGACCATGCCCGAGGGATCGAACCCCGACCTGTTCGTGCTGACGCTGCCGCTGTCGGCGGGGCGGGGCGATCTGGCGATGCTGGCGTTTCTGGGCGGGTTTTCTTCGGCCACGTCGATGGTGATCGTGGCGGCGATTGCGCTGGCGACGATGGTGTCGAACCATATCGTCGTGCCGCTTTGGCTGCGGATGGCGCGGGTCGCGGGCGAGGTGGCGCCCGCGGCGGGCTACGCGGGCGATGTGCGCAGGCTGGTGTTGCGGGCGCGGCGGGCCTCTATCGCCGGGGTTCTGGCGCTTGGCTATGCCTATTTCCATTTCACCGGCGGTTCTTCCGCGCTGGCGGCCATCGGCTTGATCGCCTTTGTCGGCGTGGCGCAGGCGCTGCCCGCACTGATCGGCGGTATCTTCTGGCGCGGTGCCAGCCGGAACGGCGCGGCGGTTGGCCTGTGCCTGGGGTTTGGTATCTGGATTTATGCGTTGTTCCTGCCCAGTTTCGGCCCAGATGGGGTGATCCCGGCGGATGTCATGATCAACGGCCCGTTCGGTATCGGCTGGTTGCGCCCGCAGGCGCTTTTCGGGTCCGAGGGGATGGACCCGCTGTTGCACGCGCTCTTTTGGTCGCTGCTGCTCAATTCCGGGGCGTTTTGCCTTGTGTCGATCTTCAGCTTTCCGACACCGCTGGAGCGGCTTCAGGGCGCGCAATTCGTCAATGTCTTTGACCGGGCCGGGGGCACCCGTGGCTGGGCGCATGGCGTGGCCGAGGCAGAGGATCTGCTGGTAATGGCGCAACGCATCCTTGGCGGCGACGCCGCGCAAGGGTTCTTTCACGCCGAGGCCGCGGCGCAGGGCAAGGCCGGGTTCCTGCCCGACACCACCCCCGAATTCATCGAGGCGCTGGAACGTCGCCTGTCGGCCTCGGTCGGGGCGGCCACCGCGCATGCCATGGTCGGGCAGATCGTCGGCGGGTCGATGATCTCGGTCGAGGATCTGATGGCCGTGGCCAATGAAACCGCGCAGATCATGGAATATTCCAGCCGGCTTGAGGCCAAGTCGGAAGAACTGATCCGCACCGCCCGCCAACTGCGCGAGGCCAATGAAAAGCTGACCAAACTGTCGGTGCAGAAGGATGCGTTCCTAAGCCAGATCAGCCACGAGCTGCGCACGCCGATGACCTCTATCCGGGCCTTTTCCGAGATATTGCGCGATGGGGCCGACCTGCCGCTGGCCGACCGCCACAAATATGCGGGCATCATCCAGGAAGAGGCGATCCGCCTGACCCGCCTGCTGGATGACCTGCTGGATCTCAGCGTGCTGGAAAACGGGCAGGTGACGCTGCACAGCACATCGGCCAACCTGCACGACCTGATCGACAGCGCGCTGCGGTCGGCCGGGGCCACGGCGGCGGGGCGCGATTTCGCCATCCTGCGCGATCCGGCCAGCGAACATGTGGGCCTGACCACCGATACCGACCGGCTGACGCAGGTGTTCATCAACCTTGTCTCGAATGCACGCAAATATTGTGACGCGGCCCACCCCGAACTGCGCATCCGCGTGACCGAACGCGGCGCCGATGTCGAGGTGGATTTCATCGACAACGGATCGGGGATCGGCAAGGAAAATCAGGCGCTGATCTTTGAGAAATTCGCACGTCTTACCGATCAGACGCGGGCAGGCGGCGCGGGCCTTGGGCTGGCCATCTGCCGCGAGGTGATGAGCAAGCTTGGCGGAACCATCGCCTATCTGCCGGGGCAGGGTGGTGCCGCGTTCCGGGTGCGGTTGCCGCGTCGTCGCATCCTGCCGCGCGGCGGCAGTGTTGCGCCGGGGGCGCACGGGGCCGGGCAGGGGCCCGTTGCGGCACAGGGTTAGGGGGGCGAAGTTTACGCCGGGTTTGGCGATGATAACCTTTTGGTAAGGGGCTTGTGCCATCCACGAAGGGCGGGCGATGAACGCGCGACAGGTGGAAAGGGCAGGACGTGGCACAGGGCGCAGAGGCCGATCAAGACCGGGGCGCGCCATCGGTGATCCGCCGCAAGACGCGGGCGGGCGGGCGCATCGCGCGGGGTGCGCGCGCTGCCGCCGCGTCACCCGCGCGGGGCCTGCGTACCGCACTTGCGCGTGCCGCCAACGATCTGATGGGGCTGGCGCTGGTGCTTGACGACCCGGCCGAGGCGCGCGTTTCCCTTGCCGAATTGCTGGAACGGGTGGAAGACCGCGCGCTGATCCTGCTGCTTGCGGGCCCCGAGGATGCGCTTGGCCTGTGCCTGGTCTCGCCGGGATTGCTGGGCGGGTTGACCGAATGGCAGACCATGCGGCGCATTTCCGCCACGCCGCCACCGCCACGGATGCCGACGCGCACCGATGCCAGCATCGTCGCCGATTGGCTGGGCGCGGTGCTGGGCCTCTTTGCCGCCGGGCAGAACGGTGTACCGGTCGATTGGGCAGCCGGATTTCGCTATTCTTCCTATCTGCCCGATCCGCGCCCGCTTGATCACCTGCTTGAGGATGTGACCTATCGCCTGTTCACCGCCGAAATGGCGCTTGGCGGCGGCGCCAGGCAGGGGACGTTCTGGTTGGCATTCCCGGCTGACCGATCCGGTTTTGCCGCCGGGTCGCGCGGTGCCGAGGCCGTGGCGGACGCGGCATGGACGGCCTCTGTCGAACGGGCGGTCATGGGGGCGCCGGTCCGGCTGGATGCGGTTTTGACGCGGCTCAGCCTGCCCCTGGAAAAGGTGATGGATTTTCACATAGGCACCCTTTTGCCGCTGTCGATGGAGATGATCGATCAGGTCGCGCTTGAAGGGCCGGATGGCGAAAGCGTGGTGCGCGGGCGCCTTGGCCAGTCGCAGGGGCATCGCGCGATCCGCATCGGCCCCGCCGATCAGGCCGATGGCGATGCCGCGCCGCCAGATCAGGCCCGCGCCGCCCCGGTTCCGGCCCCGCGCGCGGGCGCACCCCAACCGGCCCCCGACGGGTGACCGCGGCTGCCCCCGCCCGCGCGGCGACGGCGTTCAAGCGATTTACAAAACCGATGCAAGGTGTTGACTTCACGACGCTTTAAACCGAACTGACCTGTCAGTTCCTTGCTGAATCGCGTTAGCGCGTGTTCGGATCAATCAGGCCCGTTGTCTGAGCGCACAAGAAAACGCTCTTTCCCATCCTCTCGAAAAAAATACTCACGATCCCGCCCCCGCCGTGCGCGCGCGGGTCAAGGCAAAGAACCCGACGCGCAGAAATCCTTAGCCTTGCTGTTTCGCCCGCGCCTCGATCATCGGGCGCAGCCCTTCCAGCTTGTAGCCATGCGCGGCCCCGGCATTGATCAGCGCATCGGCGCTTTGCCGCCCGGCCTGCGACAGCGCCCAGACGATCGACGATCGGTTGCCCGATGCGCAATAGGCCAGCACCGGGCCGGTGGCCGCATCGATCGCGGTCCCCTGCGCGGCGACGTTATCGTCGGTCAGTTGCCCGCCGATCACCGGGTTCAGCACAAAGGCAAGCCCGGCTGCCTCGACCGCCGCGCGCACAGCATCGGCCTGCACCTCGGGCGGGATTTCCGCGTCGGGGCGGTTGCAGATCACGGTGGTGAACCCCGCCGCCTTGATCGCGGCCACGTCACCGGGTTCGATCTGGGGGGAAACGGCGTAATCGGGGCTTAGATGTCGGATGTCCATGCTCTCTCCTCAGGCAGCGGCGCGGCGATCGATGCGGTGGCGCACCGGCGGCGCGGCCAGCATACCGGCCCCCATCGCCAGAAGAAAGACCAGACCGGGCCACCCCCCGAACCCAAGCGAGGCAAGTGCCGGCCCCGGACACAACCCCACCAGCCCCCAACCCGCGCCAAACAGCGCCGAACCGATAATCAGGCCGCGATCCAGCCGCCGATCGGGCGCGGCGGGCAGCGGGGCACCATCCAGAACCGCGCCGCGCCGCGCCGCCGCAACCCGCCAGGCCACCGCCATCGGGATCAGCGCCCCGGCAAACACAAAGCCCAAGGTCGGATCCCAGGCCCCGAAAATATCCAGCCAGCCCTGCACCTTGGTGGTGTCGGTCATCCCTGACACATAAAGCCCCGCGCCAAAAAGCCCGCCGGCCAGAAACGCAAAAACCATCCGCATCAGATCACCCCCAGAACCGTGCGCAGCACCCCCAGCGCCAGCGCACCCACCCCCAGATAGATCAGCGTGGCCACGATGCCGCGCGGCGACAGCCGGGAAATGCCGCACACCCCATGACCGGATGTGCAGCCATTGGCCAGCCGCGTGCCGATGCCCACCAGCACCCCGCCAGGGATCAGCACCGCGATATTGGTCGTGGCATGGGTCGCGCCGCCCCCGGCAAGGCTGGCGATCACGCCGGGCACGATCACCAGCCCGGCGATGAAGGCCAGCCGCTCTGCCCCGTTCGACCAGCCGGACCGGTCGATCAGCCCGCCCAGAATGCCGCTCGCCCCCATGATCCGGCCATTGATCAGCAGATACATCGCCGCCGCCGACCCGATCATCAGCCCGCCGATCAACCCGTAAATCCACTCCATCTGCATGGCAAACCCCCTTTGCTGCCCTTACCGATCCAGAATCACCAGCGCATGCCGCTTGCGCCCGGCGGTCAGTTTCAGCGGCGCGGCCAGATCCGCGGCTTGGATCATCCGGCCCGCATCCGCGGCCACCACATCATCCACCCGCGCGCCACCTTCCGCAATCAGCCGTTTCGCATCCTTGCCCGATTTCGCCAGCCCCGCCCGCACAAAAAGCTGTGAAAGCGCGATGCCCCCCGCCACCTCGGCCGTACATAGGTGCAGCGCGGGCAGATCGTCGCCCACACCGCCCGCCTCGAACACCTGCCGCGCCGTGGCCTCGGCGGCGGCGGCGGCGGCCTTGCCATGGGCAAGGGCCGTGACCTCATTGGCCAGCACCACCTTGGCCTCGTTGATCTCGGCGCCTTTCAGCGCGCCAAGGCGGTCGCAGTCGTCAACAGGCAATTCGGTGTAAAGTTTCAGAAACCGCCCCACATCCGCATCATCGGTGTTGCGCCAGAACTGCCAGAATTCATAGGGCGACAACATGTCGGCATTCAGCCAGATCGCCCCCGATTGCGATTTGCCCATCTTCTTGCCATCCGCCGTGGTCAGCAACGGCGAGGTCAGGCCGAAAATCTCGGCCGACAGCACCCGCCGGGTCAGATCGATGCCGTTGACGATATTGCCCCACTGATCCGACCCGCCCATCTGCAACCGGCATCCATAGCGGCGGTTGAGTTCAAGAAAGTCATAGGCTTGCAGGATCATGTAGTTGAATTCAAGAAATGACAGCGATTGTTCGCGATCGATCCGCGATTTCACAGATTCGAAGGACAGCATCCGGTTGACCGAAAAATGCCGCCCGATATCGCGCAGGAAATCGAGGTAATTAAGCTGATCCAGCCATTCGGCATTGTTCACCATCAACGCATCGCGCGCGCCGGTGCCAAAGCTGACGTAATTGCCGAAAACCTGCCGGATGCCCGAAATATTATCGTCGATCTGCGCAGGCGTCAGCAGCGGCCGTTCCTCGGCCCGGAAACTGGGGTCGCCCACCTTGGTGGTGCCGCCACCCATCAGCACGATGGGCCGGTGCCCGGTCTTTTGCAGCCAGCGCAGCATCATGATCTGGATAAGCGATCCGACATGCAGCGATTTGGCGGTGGCATCGAACCCGATATAGCCGGGCACCACGCCCGTTGCCAAAGCCTCGTCAAGGCCCTGATAATCGGTACAGTCGGCCAGAAAGCCACGCTGCATCATGACGGCCATGAAATCGGATTTCGGGTGGTAGGTCATCGTGGTTTACGTCCATTGTAAGGGCTGGGTGTTTCTATATCGGCGCGGGGGGAACAGGGAAAGGCCATGTTGGGCAAACTGCCGGGGCGAATGATCCGCGCGCTTGGGGCCGCGCCAGAGGAAGGCGGGGTCAGGGCCGCGCTGATTGAAACCGATGGCGTCACGATTGCCGCCTTCGGCGAGACCACCTTTCGCCCCTACAGCCCCGCCGAGGCCGCGCTGATCAGGGCGAAGCGCAGCCATGGGCCCGATGCCGCTTTGGTTGAGGTCGTGGAAACCACCCATGCGAGCGCGATGTCGCGCCTGCCGGGGGCGGTGATTGCGGGGTTTGACGGGTTGCCGCCAGAGGGGGGCGGCGACCAATGCAACTTGGGCTGCGGATCGATCCTGGCAGAGGTTCTGGGCCTGCCGGTGGTCTGGGATTTCCATGCCTCGGATCTGGGCCTTGGCGGGCTGGGCGGGCCGATCGATCCGTTCTTCCACTTTGCCTGCGCGCGCTGCGCCGGGCTGACCGCCCCGGTGGCGTTTCTGATCCTCGGCCCGGTCTGTCGGCTGATCTGGGTCGATCCACGTCAGGCACAGGCCGAGGATCCCGGCGCCTGTGTGGCCTTCGATGTGGGGCCGGGGGTGGTGGGCCAAGGCGCGGGGCAGGTGGATGGCGCGGTGATCGACGCCCTTATGCAGGACGGTTATTTTCTGAAAATGCCCCCGAAACTTGCCCCGGCAGAGGCTTTCGCGGCCTATCACCGGGGCCTTGCCAGGCTTGCCCCGGCAGATGCCGCCGCCACCTCGCGCGCGGCCCTTGCCGCCGCCCTGATGCGCGGGTTCGAACATCTGCCAACCCTGCCCGAACGCCTGTTGGTGCAGGGGCGGGCCGATGCGGCCTTGCTTTGCGGCCTTGCGGCAGCGCTTGGCTGCCCGGTGGCCCCGGTTGCAACGATCGGCCTTGATGGCGACTGGATGGGGGCGCAGGCGCTGGCCTATCTGGCGGTGCGCGTTGCGCGCGGCCTGCCCACCACCGGCCCCGGCACCACCGGGGTTGCGGCGGCGGTGGGGGGCGGCCAGATCAGCCGCCCGTCGTGACACAGGGCCGCTGATACCGCCCGGTTTCCCCCGCCGCCCCCGCAAAGACAACGTGGGGCTTTTTCCACATCCTCTCGAAAAAAATACTCATTCCACGTCGACGGCTACTTGCGCCGC
>JACIYW010000117.1 GCA_014359745.1 Paracoccaceae bacterium
ACCAATCTCGAGGCGCGCGATGTGCTGTTCATCGATGAAATCCACCGGCTTAACCCTGCGGTTGAGGAGGTGCTTTATCCCGCGCTGGAGGATTTCGCGCTGGATCTGGTGATCGGCGAAGGGCCGGCGGCGCGCACGGTGCGCATCGATCTGCAACCCTTCACACTGGTGGGGGCAACCACGCGGCTGGGGCTGTTGACGACGCCCTTGCGCGACCGGTTCGGCATCCCCACCCGCCTGCAATACTATACCGAGGATGAGCTGCACGAGATCGTCACCCGTGGCGCACGGCTGATGAATATCCCCGCGGAAACAGCGGGTTGCCGTGAAATTGCCCGACGCGCGCGCGGCACGCCGCGCATTGCCGGGCGGCTGTTGCGGCGGGTGGTGGATTTCGCGCTGGTGGATGGCGACGGCACCCTGACGCGCGAAATTGCGGATTCGTCGCTGACCCGGCTGGGGGTGGATCACCTGGGTCTGGACGGGGCCGACCGGCGGTATCTGACCCTTCTGGCCGAGAATTACGGCGGCGGGCCGGTGGGGGTAGAGACCATCGCGGCGGCACTTTCCGAGGCGCGCGATGCGATCGAAGAGGTGATCGAACCCTACATGTTGCAACAGGGCCTGATCCAGCGCACGCCACGGGGAAGGATGCTGGCGGCCAAGGCCTGGCGGCACCTGGGGCTGGAGGCGCCTCGGGCGGCGGGGCACAGCGATCTGTTCGGCGGATAAGGGGGCTGGTTTCGGGCGGGTTCCGGTCTGGTTCTGGTTCCGACGCGCGCTGCGATCACCAAAGGTTAACGCGGGCGGCGCATCCTGCCCCGATCACGCCTGAGGAGCGCACGCCATACCCGCCCCGATGCCGCCCCTGCCCGCCGCCGGTTCCGCCGCCCGTTCTGCCAAGGCGCGGGCGCATTTTGAGTACATGGCGGCGGTGATGGAGCGGCTGGAATGGGATCTGCACACCCAGGGCAATCGCATTTCAGATTTGAGCGATAAGCTTGCGCAAGAAGGTGTCATCCCATCCGGCGTTTGAACTTGAGGCGGTTTGATCCTTTTGATCTGTCGGCCTTGATTACATTGAGGGCGGCGCGTCTGAACATCGCGAAGTTGGCGGGGGCGTTTTTGTCCGGGCTGGGTGGGCGTCCTCGCGCATTGTGACATCGAGGAACGTAAGCGGTTTGTCGTCAGCCCCGTGGTTTCGGCTTTGTGATGTTTGAGGCATGCCCTCCTGCAACTGAGTTTGCAGGAGGTTGGCGGTGGAACACCAAAACGAGCATCGGATGGAGGTGCGCGGGTCGAATAGAGTGTCACGGATCGAGGTCCTTGATGGTCCGACGGGACGGCGGCGATGGGCGGATGACCTCAAGGCGCGCATCGTGGCCGAGAGTTTTCAGCCCAGGGCGCGGGTCTGCGATGTTGCGGCGAAGTATGGGTTGATTGCCCGGCACCTTTCCGGATGGCGCGGGCTTGCGCGCAAGCGGGAGCTGGTGGGGGCGATGTATGCATTGCCGGCATTCGTGCCGCTGGTGATCGAGCCATTGGTTGATACCGCTGCCGCTGCGGCACCGGCCGACACGGGCGTAATCAGGGTCGAGATTTGCGGCGCAGTTTTGCATGTGACACCGGAGTGCAGTCCGGGGCGTGCGGCGGCTTTGGCGGCGGCCTTGAGGAAGGTGCTGTGAGGAAGGTGCTGTGATCTTTCCGTATCAGGTAGTGCGGGTCGTGATCGCAACCAGGCCGGTGGACTTCCGCAAGGGGCACGATGGTCTGGCCGCCATGGCGCATGCCGAGTTGGGCTTTGCGCCCAAGGCGGGGGTGATGGGTGTGTTCAGGTCCAAACGGGGTAATCGGATCAAGGTCTTGTCCCGGGACGGCGGCGGGATCGTGATGATCTACAAGCGGCTTGAGGCTTAAGAACTGCCGTGCCGGGACTGATCAGCGGTTGCGCACGCTTTCTGCATCCACCCCCTGATAGTAGACTCCGTTCATTTGCGAATGAGTTACCGGAATCACATAACTTTCCGGATATTCGCGGTGTTTGTCAGTAATCGAATCCACAATGCCAAAGTCGAGGAAAACAGCACTCGCTATAATTTTTCCACCCATTCTGCTGGGGATGCTTCCGACAGGATGTGCGCCACTGTTGGTGTCACAGGAATACTGAAGAACATCGTCGGACCGCCTAATTGAGGGGGTGCTTGGGATCGGAACGTTCCAACTGCCCCTCTTGTTATTCAATTCGCAACGACCGCCGCTGCCATCGCTGAACGAAATCGCCACTGGCACGTTGGCGTCATTGGTTATTGTGGCGCAACCGGCCAAGGTCAGGGATATCATCAAGATCATGGGAATTTTCATAAATTTACCTTTCAGAACAGAACACACTGTTTTATTGGATGAGAGTTGTCTGATGGTGGTCAAATACGCGTTTATAATGGCGCGCTGATGGCAATTTTAATTGATATCATACCGATGGGGGTGCTGAATTTGTTCAGCACCCGGATATTTTGCGGGTATTGGCTTTAATAAGAGTGCAATTATAAATTGATTTGTGGTTTATTTTATCAACCTGAGGTACTTATATGGGTGCCTTCCATCAATCCTGAGAGACTCGATGTCGCGTGCGGGTATCACCCGGCGTCATCCGATAAAGCGCACCTTGGTCCACCGACAGGAACCAGATCGCGCCATCCGGCCCCTCGGTCATGTCGCGCACCCGCCCGGTTTGCGGGGCCTTGATGCGTGCTTCCGAAAACCCCGCGCCGGGGTCAAGCCGCGAGATCAGATCGAATTTCAGGCTGCCGACAAAGTGGTGCCCACGCCACTCGGGCCACAGCCGCCCCGAATAGATCACATGTCCCGATGGCGCGATCGAGGGATCCCAGTAATGCGCGGGCTGTTCCATGCCCGGTTTGCGTTGGCCTTCGCCGATCTGTCGGCCCGAATAGTGGCGGCCATAGGCAATGGTCGGCCAGCCGTAATTCGCGCCGCGCCGGATCAGGTTCACCTCATCCCCGCCCCGTGCGCCATGTTCGCTGATCCACAGGTTGCCATCGGCATCCAGCGTCGCGCCCTGCGGATTGCGGTGGCCGTAGGACCAGATTTCGGGCCGGGCGCCGGGCTGTCCGACAAAGGGGTTGTCGGCGGGCACCGACCCGTCGCGGTTGATGCGGATCACCGATCCGTTGTGGCGCGACAGATCCTGGGCTGCGTCATCCTCTCCCCGGTCGCCCAGGGTCAGGAACAGGCGGCCGTCGGCGGCCTCGACGATGCGACCGCCGAAATGGCGCCCCGCTTCGGACCCTGGCGACATCTCGAACAGCAGCCGAAACCCGGCAAGGGTCGTGCCATCCTCTGACAGGTGGCCAACGCCAAGGGCCGTGCCTTCGCCCCCCGGCTGCGCCTTGGCAAAGCTGATGAACACGTCGCGCGAGGTGGCGAAATCGCGCGGCACCATCACATCCAGCAACCCGCCCTGACCGCCCACGACGACCTCGGGCAGGCCGGAAACCGATCGCACATTTCCTTCGCCAAGCAACAGCAACCGCCCGCCGCGTTCGCTGATCAGTATCCCGCCATCCGGCAGGAATTCCACGGCCCAGGGTTCATCAAGCCCGGTTGCAACCGCGTTGATCGCAAGGCCCGCCGCCTGCTGCGCCTGTGCGGGGCCGATAAGGGCGCCGCCCGTGTGCAGCCACGCAACAACCGTCGACATCAGGCCCAGGGCGGCAATCGTCCCCGCTGCGTGGCGCACCCGCGCGCAGGCTGATTTGATGCGCGCCGATCGGGTGGGGGTGTGGGATATGCGGGGGTAGGATCTGGGAGGGGTGATCGTTACTGGCATCGCGTTCTCCTTCAACGGCGGTGTCGGGTGCCCGCATCCGGGCCGTTATGTAGGGCAACGAACCCGGCTGAACAGGGTATTTGCCCCGGAATGCCGCGACAGCGGGGCGACAGGGCCGCAAAACTGGCGGTTTCCGCGTCGTCGGCGACCAATGGACGCTTCTCGCGCTTTTCTTTTACAGAATCGGGTTCTACGGTGAAGCATCGAAGAATGTTGCTCAGGGAGAAAATCATGAAAAAACTATTGATGACAGGCGTTGCCCTTGCCGCCCTTGCGGGCGGTGCGTCGGTGGCGGGGGCCGGGGATGTCAAGATCGGGATCATCCTTGGCTTTACCGGCCCGCTGGAATCGATCACGCCGAACATGGCCAACGGTGCCGAGCTTGCGATTGCAGAGGTCAACGCGGCGGGCACCCTGCTTGACGGATCGAAAGTGGTCCCGGTACGCGCCGACAGTACCTGCATCGATGCAAGTGCTGCCACCGCCGCGGCCGAACGTCTGGTCACATCCGACAAGATCAATGCCATCATGGGCGCCGATTGTTCGGGGGTGACGGGCGCGATCCTGGCCAATGTGGCGGTGCCCAACGGCGTGGTGATGGTGTCGCCTTCGGCCACCTCGCCGGGGCTGTCGACGGCCGATGACAAGGGTTTCTTTTTCCGCACGGCGCCGTCAGATGCGCGCCAGGGCGTGGTGATGGCCGAAATCCTCAAGGACCGGGGCTTTGACACCGTCGCGGTGACCTATACCAACAACGACTATGGCAAGGGTCTGGCCGACAGTTTCGCCGCGGCCTTCAAGGATATCGGCGGCACGGTCACGATCAACACCGCACATGAAGACGGCAAGGCCGATTATTCCGCCGAAGTGGGCGCGCTGGCCTCGGCCGGGGGCGATGCGCTGGTGGTTGTGGGCTATACCGACCAGGGCGGCAAGGGGATCATTCGCGCCTCGCTCGACTCGGGCGCTTTTGACACCTTCGTGCTGCCTGACGGGATGATCAGTGACAATCTGGCGGAAGATATCGGACCAGGGCTGAACGGATCGTTCGGGCAATATCCGGGCACCGACAGCCAGGGGGCAGAGATGTTCCAGAAAATCGCCAAGGATGCCGGTTTCGACGGGACATCCACCTTTGCCGCCGAAAGCTATGACGCGGCGGCGCTGATCATGCTGGCGATGGAAATGGGCAAATCGGCGGACTCGGCGGTGCTCAAGGATCATGTGATGCATGTGGCCAACGCGCCGGGCGAACAGATCTTTCCGGGCGATCTGGCCAAGGCGATCAAGATCCTGAAAGACGGCGGCGATGTCGATTATGTCGGCGCCACTGCGGTGGAACTGATCGGGGCGGGCGAAAGCGCCGGCAACTACCGCGAGATCGAGATCAAGGATGGCAGTATCGAGACCGTGAAATACCGCTGACCGCGATCGCGTGATCAAGGCCCCCCGGCGCGCGGCGCCGGGGGGCAAAAAGAACAAGGCGGCCCGCACCCCTGGGGTGAAACGAGGCCTCTGTGACAGGGAGACAGGGATGATCGTCGTTGACGACCTCCACAAGCATTTCGGCGGCTTTCATGCCGTCGACGGCGCTTCGCTGGAAATTTCCGAAGGGTCGATTACCGGGTTGATCGGCCCCAATGGCGCGGGAAAAACTACGCTTTTCAATGTGATCGCCGGGGTGTTGAAACCGACTTCGGGCCGGGTGCGGATGGCCGGGCAGGACATCACCGGCCTGCCGCCGCACGAACTTTTCCACCGCGGCCTGCTGCGCACCTTTCAGATCGCGCATGAATTCGCATCGATGACCGTGCGCGAGAACCTGATGGTGGTGCCTGGCGGACAGGCCGGGGAGCGGCTGTGGAACACCTGGTTCGCCCGCGGCCGCATCGCCGCCGAGGAACGCGCGCTGGCCGAAAAGGCCGATGAGGTGCTGGAATTTCTGACCATCGCCCATCTGGCCGACGAACGCGCCGGCAACCTTTCGGGCGGCCAGAAAAAGCTGCTGGAACTGGGGCGCACCATGATGGTGGATGCGCGGATCGTGTTCCTGGATGAGGTTGGGGCGGGTGTGAACCGCACGCTGCTCAATACCATCGGCGACGCGATCGTGCGCCTGAACCGCGAACGCGGCTATACGTTCTGCGTGATCGAGCATGACATGGATTTCATCGCCCGCCTGTGCAACCCGGTGATCTGCATGGCCGAGGGCCGGGTTCTGGCCGAGGGCACGGTGGAGGAGGTCAAGAACGACGAGCGGGTGATCGAGGCTTATCTGGGAACCGGGCTGAAGAACAAGGTGGCTGGGGGGGTGGCGGATGTGTAACGGGCGCGGTGATCTGACGGCGGCGTGTGTGGCGGGTTCGGAAGCCTCCGGCGGGAGTATTTGGATCGAGAGGATGTTGATGGGCCAAAGCCGTTCCGGTGTTTCGCGGGCGCGCCATGGCTGAGCCCTTTCTGATTGGCGAGGACATGACCGGTGGCTACGGGGCGGCCGATATTCTGCATGGCTGCACGCTGGCGGTCGATCCGGGGCAGATCGCGGTGATTGTTGGCCCGAACGGCGCGGGCAAATCCACCGCGATGAAGGCGATGTTCGGCATGCTGAAGCTGCGGGCTGGCCATGTAAGATTGATGGGCGAGGATATCACCGCGCTCAGCCCGCAAGACCGGGTGGCCAAGGGCATGGCCTTTGTGCCGCAGACATCGAACATCTTCACCTCGATGACGGTCGAGGAAAATCTGGAAATGGGGGCGTTCCTGCGCGAGGACGATATCAAGGGCACCATGGCGCAGGTCTATGATCTGTTCCCGATCCTCAAGGACAAGCGGCGGCAGGCAGCGGGAGAGCTGTCGGGCGGCCAGCGCCAGCAGGTGGCGGTGGGGCGCGCCCTGATGACGCAGCCAAAGGTTCTGATGCTGGATGAACCGACAGCGGGCGTCAGCCCGATCGTGATGGACGAGCTTTTTGACCGGATCATCGAGGTGGCGCGCACCGGGATTTCCATTCTGATGGTGGAACAGAACGCGCGCCAGGCATTGGCGATCGCCGACAAGGGCTATGTTCTGGTGCAAGGCGCGAACGGCTTTACCGATACCGGCCAGGCGCTTTTGGCCGACCCGGACGTGCGCCGGTCGTTTCTGGGGGGCTGAGGCATGGATTTTCTCAACGCCATCGTGGCGCTTGGCAATTATGTGATCGTGCCGGGGCTGACCTATGGCGCGCAACTGGCGCTGGGGGCGCTGGGGGTGACGCTGGTGTTCGGCATCCTGCGCTTTTCCAATTTCGCCCATGGCGACACCATGGCCTTTGGCACCATGGTCACGATCATGGTGACCTGGCTCTTTCAGGCGTTGGGCATCGGGTTTGGCGTGTTGCCGACGGCGCTGCTGGCGCTGCCGTTCGGGATTCTGGCCACGGCGGCGCTGCTCCTGTTTACCGACCGCGCGGTGTATCGGTTTTACCGCAAGCAAAAGGTCAATCCGATCATTCTGGTTATCGTATCGATGGGGGTGATGTTTGTCACCAATGCGCTGGTGCGCTTTGCCATCGGGGTGGGGGAATATCAGTTCACCGACGGCGCGCGTTTTCTGATCACCGCGGGCAGGTTCAAGGCCATGACCGGGCTGGACGAGGGGCTGGCGATCCGCACCACGCAGGCGATCACGGTGGTGACGGCGGCGGTGGCGGTGGCGGTGCTGTTCTGGTTTCTGGGCAGCACCCGCACCGGAAAATCGATGCGCGCCTATTCGGATAACGAGGATCTGGCGCTGCTTTCGGGCATCAACCCCGAAAAGGTGGTGGCGGTGACCTGGATCATCACGGCGGCGCTGGCGACCACCGCAGGGGTGCTTTACGGGCTGGACAAATCCTTCAAGGCGTTCACCTATTTCCAGCTTTTGCTGCCGATATTCGCCTCGGCGATCGTCGGTGGTCTGGGGCGGCCGCTGGGGGCGATCGCGGGCGGGTTCATCATTGCCTTTTCCGAGGTGACGGTGACCTATGCCTGGAAAAAGGTGCTGGGCTATCTGATGCCAGAGGGGCTGGAACCATCCGGCCTGATGCAGCTTTTGTCGACCGATTACAAATTCGCGGTCAGTTTCGTGATTCTGGTCATTGTCTTGTTGTTCAAACCGACCGGGCTTTTCAAGGGGGCGCAGACATGAGCGGGCATGTGGTTGTGGCCAAGGGCGGGTTGGGGCGCAATCTGGTGCTGTTCGGGGTGATGGCGGCGCTTTTTGCGGTCACCGGATTTGTGCAAAGCTGGAACGTCGCGCTGGCGGTGTTCAACATGGGGCTGATCTCGGCGATCCTGGCGCTGGGGGTCAACATGCAATGGGGCTATGCGGGGCTGTTCAACATCGGGATCATGGGCTTTGTGGCGGTCGGCGGGCTAGCGACGGTGATCGTATCGATGCCGCCGGTGGGGGAGGCCTGGTCGGCGGGCGGACTTGGGGTAGTTCTTGGGTTGATCTGCGGGGCCGGGGTGATCGCTGCGGCGATCATGCTGTGGAAGCGGATGGCACCGGGCCTGGCGCGCAGCGTGGCGATGATCGTGGTGCTGGTGGGGGGATTTTTCCTGTACCGCGCCATTTTCGATCCGGCCGTCGCGCGGATCGAGGCGATCGACCCGGCATCAACCGGCTATCTTGGCGGGCTGGGCCTGCCGATCATCCTTGCCTGGCCAGTGGGGGGGCTGCTGGCGGCCGGGGTGGCCTGGGTGATCGGCAAGACCGCGCTGGGGCTGCGATCGGATTATCTGGCGATTGCGACGCTGGGCATTGCCGAGATCATCATCTCGGTCATGAAGAACGAGGATTGGCTGGCGCGCGGCGTCAAGAACGTGGTCGGCCTGCCGCGCCCGGTGCCCTATGAATTCGATCTGCAATCCTCCGCCACCTTTGTGAATCGCGCGGCGGCGCTGGGGGTCGATGCGGTGACGGCATCAACCATTGTGGTCAAGCTGGCCTATGGCGGGCTGTTCACGGTGGTGTTGCTGTGCCTGATCTGGCTGTTGCAAAAGGCAATCCATTCGCCCTGGGGCCGGATGATGCGCGCCATTCGCGACAACGAGGTCGCGGCAGAGGCGATGGGCAAGAACGTGACCGCGCGGCATTTGCAGGTGTTCATCCTGGGCTCGGCGATTTGCGGGCTGGCCGGGGCGATGATGACCACGCTCGATTCGCAGCTGACGCCCGGCACCTATCAGCCGTTGCGTTTTACCTTTCTGGTCTGGGTGATGGTGATCGTCGGCGGATCTGGCAACAACTGGGGGGCGGTTCTGGGCGGCTTTCTGATCTGGTGGCTTTGGGTGATGGTAGAGCCGATCGGCCAGACGCTGATGGGCCTTGTCACGGCGGGGATGGCGGACGGATCGGCGCTGAAGGCGCATCTGATCGCGTCAACGGCGCATATGCGGCTGCTGACCATGGGCCTTGTGTTGCTTGTGGTGTTGCGGTTCTCGCCGCGCGGCCTGATACCGGAAAGATGACCAAAACCCCCATCCCCTTGGCGAAAATACTCTCCGGGGGTCCGGGGGTGGAAAACCCCCGGCCCGGCCGACAATTGCGCG
>JACIYW010000118.1 GCA_014359745.1 Paracoccaceae bacterium
CGGGCACGAGGCGCATATCTTCGGCCATGGCGGCGTGCGCGCCGAGGCCGAAAAGATCGGCGTGCCGTTTCTGGGGGAACTGCCGCTTGACCTCGATGTGCGGCTGGCCGGTGACGCGGGCACCCCGATTGCGCTTGGCGACGGGCCGGTCGCTGCGGCCTATGCGGCCCTTGCCGACCGTCTGGTGCGCGGCGGCATGGCCTGACCAAAGCCAGACCGTAACCCGACCAAAGCCCGACCAAAGCCCGCCGGGTTTGGCGGGCACCGGCCGGGCGGCCCCTTCCCAAGGCGCGCCCCGCACCATCGCCCAAACGGGTGGGGGCGATTCGGCCCGCTCCCACCGCCCCGGACGCGCCTGTCGTGGCCCCGCCGCCAATATCGGCACAGGTTTCCGGAATTTTCTGGATTTTCCCGGAACCCGCCCGTTTTCCCGGATTTGGTATGTGTCACCTTGCCACACACAAGTGGTGGGGCTGCAAGATTTTTTGCCTGTTGCCGTAATGCACCAATGCCCCCTTGGTTCCATTAAAATCCAGATTGGTCCATAAATTTCCGTTGTCAGCCATGATCCTTCGTGGCATCAACGATGCATGAGGAAGCGGTCAACAGGGGCAACCAAAGACCCCGAACAGGCGACCATAGTCAGGTTTCATACAGGCACCCGCTTTTCTCGAACGATGAGATCCGGCGCGCAGGCGAGCAGACATCCCCCCAGGTGGCATGCGTAGCCGGACTACCCAGTAATGGGACGAGGCGGCGGATCGAGCTTGGCAGTAGCTCGGTCCGCCGTTGTCATTTCGCGGGCGCCCGTGGGGGCCCGAAACACGAAGAAGGCAGGTTAAGGGGCCGCGAGGGCAGTGGCGGAAAGGTTCAGAGGCAGCATTCCCCAAAAGGTGGATGCGAAGGGGCGGGTCTCGGTTCCGGCGTCGTTCCGGCGTGTGATCGAGGCATGCGACCCCGGCTATGGCCCCGACAAACGCCCGGAAGTATTGATCTATTTCGGCGATCACCGGCGCGCCTATCTGGAATGCTACACCATGCAGGCCGCCGCCGAGATCGACGCGCAGATCGACATGATGCCGCGCGGCACCCCCGAACGCGCCCGCATGGAAGACCTGTTCTACAGCAATTCCCAAACCTTCACCGTCGATGATGACGGCCGCATCATCCTTCCGCAGGTGTTGCGCGACCGTATCAAACTGGGACCAGAGGCCTGTTTCGTTGCCACCGGCGATCGGTTCCGCATCTGGGATGCCGCGATCTTCGCCGCCGAAGGCAACCGCGCCACCACCGACTGGCTCGATGCGCAACCCGTTGATTTCGATCCCTTCTCTATCCTGCCGCCGCTGCCGCGCGGCGGGGCGGCGTGATGGCCCGCGGGGCGAAAAGCCCCCGCAAGACCGGGGACGGGGAAACCCCCGATCCCAAGGCCCCGCATGTGCCGGTCTTGCTGCGCCCCATTCTGGATGCCGTGGCCCCGGTGACGGGCGTGTGGCTTGACGGCACCTTCGGGGCGGGCGGCTATGCGCGCGCGCTTCTGGCGGCGGGGGCCGACCGGGTCATCGGGATTGACCGCGATCCCGCCGCACTGGCCATGGCCGCCACTTGGGCGGCGGATTATGGCGACCGGCTGCGGCTGGTCGAGGGCACGTTTTCGCAGCTTGATATCCTGGCGGGCGAGGCGCTCGACGGCGTCGTGCTGGATCTTGGCGTCTCTTCGATGCAGATCGATCAGCCCGAACGCGGGTTCTCGTTTCTGCGCGATGGCCCGCTTGACATGCGTATGAGCCAGTCGGGCGAAAGCGCCGCCGATCTGGTCAACACCGCCCCCGAGGCGCGCCTGGCCGACATCCTCTATCAATTCGGTGAAGAACGCGCCGCCCGCCGCATCGCCCGGCTGCTCGTCAAGGCCCGTGCCGAGGCGCCGATCACCACCACCGGCCAGCTTGCCCGCCTTGTCGAAAGCTGCCTGCCGCGCCCCAAGCCGGGCCAAAGCCACCCCGCCACCCGCAGCTTTCAGGCGCTGCGCATCGCGGTCAACGCCGAATTTTCCGAATTGGTCGAAGGGCTTGAGGCAGCCGAACGCGCCCTGCGCCCCGGCGGTTGGCTGGCGGTTGTCAGCTTTCATTCCATGGAGGATCGCATCGTGAAACGATTTCTTCAGGCCCGCGCGGGCCAGACCGGGCGCGGCAGCCGCCACGCCCCCGAAACGCAGGCGACAGCGCCGCGCTTCGTGCTGCCCCGCAAAAGCGGCATCGCCGCCGATGATCAAGAGGTGGCACAGAACCCGCGCGCCCGGTCGGCCCGGCTGCGCGTGGCCCGGCGCACCGATGCGCCCGCCGGCCCCGCGCCGCGCGACGCGCTGGGCCTGCCCGCCCTTGCCAGCGAAAGGATCGGCTGATGCGCGGTCTGCTTTACGTCATGTTCGCCATCGGCGTGATCGGCCTTGCCTATTGGGCCTATAACGAAAACTACCGCACCCAAAGCGCCCTGGCCGAGGTGCGCGCGCTCAAACGCGATATCGCCAGCCTGCGCGAGGCGTTATCGGTGCAGCGCGCCGAATGGGCCTATCTGAACCGCCCCGAACGGCTGCGCGATCTGGCGGATCTGAATTTCGACGACCTTGGCCTGATGCCGATGCATCCCGATCAGTTCGGCCTGATCGAACAGGTGGCCTATCCGCGGCCCGATCCCGCGCCGCTGGGCCTGCTGGCACCGATCAGCGGTACCGTGTCGCTCAACGCGCTGCTTGGCCGAACCCTTGCCGAACCCCTCGCCGAACCTGCCGCGGAATCTGCCGCCGAACCCCTCACCTCATCCGCCACCAGCCCCGAGGCCGCCCGATGATCCGCACCCCCCTGCGCCCGCTTGCCCGCATCCTGCCCGCCCGCGCCCGTGGCGACAATCCCGACGCGATCGAACGCGAGAACCTGCGCCTGCGGCTTGAGGCCACCCGCGCCCGCGCCCGCGTGATGGCCGAGGGGCGGCTGCTGGTTCTGGGCGTGTTGTTCTTTACCGCCTTCAGCGTGATCGGCGCGCGCATGGGGCTTATGGCCGCCAGCCAGCCGGCTGAACCGCAAAGCGTGGCCGCAACCGATGGGATCAGCAGCCAGCGCGCCGATATCGTCGATCGGCGCGGCCGGTTGCTTGCCACCAACCTGGTGACGAACGCGCTTTATGCGCAGCCGCCGCTCATGGTCGATCCGGCGCGCGCCGCCCGCGCCCTGGCCGCGATATTTCCCGATGAGAACGCCGAACGCCTGTTGGCCCGCTTTACCCAGCCGGGCCGGAAATTCATCTGGATACGCAAGCAGTTGTCGCCCGAACAGATGCAGGCCGTTCATGAAATCGGTGAACCGGGCCTGCTGTTCGGCCCGCGCGAGATGCGGCTTTATCCCAACGGCAAACTGGCCGCGCATGTGCTGGGCGGCGCCCGTTTCGGCCGCGAAAGCGTCAGCGCCGCCGAAGTGCTGGGCGTTGCGGGCATCGAGAAAGCCCAGGATGACCGGCTGCGCGATCCCGCCCATGCCGATACGCCGTTGCGCCTGTCGCTGGATCTGTCGGTACAGGCGGCGATGCGCGATGTGCTGTCGGCGGGCATGGGCCTGATGAATGCCAAGGGCGCCACGGCGGTTCTGATGGATATCCATACCGGCGAGATTGTCTCGCTTGTCTCGCTGCCCGATTTCGATCCCAACAACCGCCCCGCGGTGCCGACCTCTGGCGATGCCGCCGACAGCCCGCTGTTCAACCGCGCCGTGCAGGGGGTCTATGAACTCGGCTCCACCTTCAAGGTGTTTGCCATCGCCGAGGCGCTGGATGAAGGGCTGGTGAACCCCGAAACCGTCATCGATACCTCTGGTCCGCTGACCTGGGGCCGGTTCCGCATCCGCGATTTCCACAATTACGGCCCGCAGATGACAGTGACCGAGGTGTTGGTCAAAAGTTCCAACATCGGCACCGCCCGCGTGGCCCTGCAATTCGGCGCCGACCGGCAGCGCGCCTTTCTCGACAAGCTGGGCCTGCTGACACCGACGCCCCTCGAACTGGTCGAGGCGGGCGGGGCCAAGCCGCTGTTGCCGGGGAACTGGTCGGAACTTTCAACCATGACCATCGCCTATGGTCACGGCATGTCGGTCAGCCCGGTGCACCTGGCCGCGGCCTATGCGTCTGTGCTCAATGGCGGATTGCGGGTGGAACCCACCCTGATCGCGCGCACCGATATCACGCCGGGGCCGCGCGTGGTGTCCGAAGCCACGTCGGCCCGGATGCGCACGATGCTGCGCGCGGTGGTCACGCGCGGCACCGCCAGTTTTGCCGAAGTGCCCGGATATGCCGTTGCGGGCAAAACCGGCACCGCCGACAAACCCAAACCCGGCGGCGGCTATTACGATGCAAAGGTCATCGCCACCTTCGCGGGCATCTTTCCCGCGCATGATCCCGAATATGCGATCGTGGTGACACTCGATGAACCGGTCGAAAGCGCGGGCTCCGAACCGCGCCGCACCGCCGGCTGGACGGCGGTTCCCGTCGCCGCCGAGGCCATTCGCCGGGTCGCCCCGCTTTTGGGCTTGCGGCCAGAGATTGAAACCGCCAGCCCTTTTGCCGTAACAGCAGTCAGGAATTGACCGGCAAGGATATGGCCATGGCGCACATCACCAGGGGAAAGTCGCTTGCCGCGCTGGGCCTGACCGCACGGGCCGGGCAAGAGACCGCGATCACCGGCCTGTCGGTTGACAGCCGCGCGGTGCGCCCCGGCCATCTGTTCGCGGCGCTGCCCGGAACCAGGGCGCATGGCGCGGCCTTCGTGGATGCCGCGCTTGATCGGGGTGCGGGCGCGATCCTGACCGATGCCGAGGGCGCGCGCCTGGCCGCCGCCGCCCTTGCCGCGCATCCCGTGCCGCTGGTCGTCACATCCGACCCGCGCGCGGCCCTGGCCGGGGCCGCGGCCCTGTGGTTCGGGGCGCAACCCCAGGTGATGGCGGCGGTAACCGGCACCAACGGCAAGACATCGGTCGCCACATTCGTGCGCCAGATCTGGGTGGCGCTGGGCCATGCGGCGGTGAATGTCGGCACCACCGGGATAGAGGGCGCCTTTACCGCGCCCCTTGCCCATACCACCCCCGAACCGATCACCCTGCACCGCCTGCTGGCGCGCGCCGCCGATGCCGGCGTCACCCATGGCGTGATGGAGGCGTCAAGCCACGGTCTGGCGCAGCGGCGCCTTGATGGCGTGGGTCTGCGCGCCGCTGCCTTTACCAATCTCAGCCGCGATCATCTGGATTATCACCCCGACGAGGCCGCCTATTTCGCCGCCAAGGCCGGGCTTTTCACCCGCGTGCTGCGCGACGAGGGCTGCGCGGTGATCAATGTCGACGATCCGCGCGGCCCGCAGATGGTGGCCCTGGCCGCGGCGCGCGGCCAGAACGTGCTGACGGTCGGCCACGATAGGGCCTGCGACCTGCGCCTTGATGGCCAGCGCTTCGACGCGGCGGGGCAAGAGCTGCGGCTGATCTGGCAGGGCCGCGCCCATCAGGTGCGGCTTGGCCTTGTCGGGGGGTTCCAGGCGCTCAACGTCGCGGTTGCGGTCGGGCTGGTGCTGGCCTGCGGCGACCGCCCCGAGGATGTGTTCGCGGTGCTCCCCGATCTGCAACCGGTGCGCGGCCGGATGCAACTGGCGGCGCGGCGCGGCAATGGCGCGCCGGTGTTTGTCGATTACGCCCACACCCCCGACGCGCTGGAAACCGCGCTGGGCGCGCTGCGCCCGCATGTGATGGGCCGCCTGCTGGTGGTGTTCGGCGCCGGGGGCGACCGGGATCGGGGCAAGCGCCCGTTGATGGGACAGGCGGCGGCAAAAGCCGCGGATGTTGTCTTTGTGACAGACGACAACCCGAGATCCGAGGATCCGGCGGCTATTCGTGCAGAAATAATGCAAGCCTGCCCAGACGCCCACCAAGTCGCCGACCGGGCCGAGGCGATCCTGCGCGCCGTCGATGCGCTAGAGGCGGGGGATGCACTTCTGATCGCGGGCAAGGGGCATGAAACCGGGCAGATCGTTGGCGATGACGTGCTCCCCTTTGACGATGTGGAACAGGCAAGCGTGGCCGTCGCCGCCCTTGACGGTGGCTTTTGATGGCCGCGCTCTGGTCATCCGGGGCGATTGCCGCCGTCACTGGCGGGCAGGTCACGCGCGACTTTACCGCCTCTGGCGTCGCCATCGACAGCCGCACCCTGACCCCCGGCGACCTGTTCGTTGCGCTGACCGATCAGCGCGACGGGCATGATTTCGTGGCCGCGGCACTGGCGCGCGGCGCGGCGGGGGCGCTGGTGTCGCGCCGCCCCGACGGGGTGGATGCCGATGCGCCGCTGATCATCGTGCCCGATGTCATGGCGGCGCTGACCACCCTTGGCCGTGCCGGTCGCGCACGGTCGCGCGCGCGCGTGGTCGCCGTGACCGGATCGGTCGGCAAGACCTCGACCAAGGAAATGCTGCGCGCGGTGCTGGGCGGTCAGGGCGCCGTCCATGCCGCCGAGGCCAGTTACAACAACCACTGGGGCGTGCCCCTGACCCTGGCGCGCATGCCCCCCGACACCGATTTCGCGGTGATCGAGATCGGGATGAACCACCCCGGCGAAATCGCGCCCCTTGCCCGGCTGGCCCGCCCCGATGTGGCGCTGATCACCACGGTGGGGGCCGCGCATCTGGGGGCGTTCGACGACGTGGCGGCGATCGCCGCCGAAAAGGCCGCGATCATGGACGGGCTGCGCCCCGGCGGCCGGGCGATCCTGCCCGCCGACCTTGCCGTCACCCCGATCCTTGTGGCGCGCGCGCGCGCGCTTGGGGTGTCCTGCACGCTCTATGGCACCGACGATGCCGCGCCCTGGCGGCTGATCCGCGCACAACTGACGGGTGATGTCACGGTGGTCGAGGCATTGGCAGATGGCGCGCCGCTGCTTTACCGGGTGCAAAGTGCCGGTCGGCATTTCGCGCTGAACGGGCTTGGGGCGCTGGCCACCGCCGCCGCGCTGGGCTGTGACATGGGGCTGGCGCCCGCCGATCTTGGCCACTGGCAGCCGCCGGGCGGGCGGGGTCGGCGCAGCCGCGTGCCGCTCGATCCGGTGCTGCATGATCTGCATTTCGACCTGATCGATGACGCCTATAACGCCAATCCGCTGTCGATGGCGGCAGCCCTTGACGTGCTCGCGGCGCTGACCCCCGAAGACGGGGTGGGCCGCGTGGCCAGGGGGCGCCGCATCGCCATTCTGGGCGACATGCTGGAACTGGGCGACGCGGCCGCCGGTCTGCACGCGGATATCGCGCGGCATCCGGCGCTTGCGGGCATCAAGGCGGTGCATTGCGTCGGGCCGCTGATGCGGCATCTGTGGCAGGCGCTGCCCCAAGCGCGGCGCGGCGAATGGGTGGCAAGTGCCGCCGAGCTGTTGCCGCGATTGCACGGGCTGGTCGATGCGGGCGATATCGTGCTGGTCAAGGGGTCCAAATCCATGGGCCTTGAGGTTGTGGTTGACGCGCTTGGCCGGTTGGGGCAGGGCGGCGGGCGGCTGTCGAAACGGGCGGGGCCCGGTCATGAAGGGGCGGGCTGATGCTGTACTGGTTAAGCGAGCTGTCGCAAGGCGGCGACTTTTTCAACCTGTTTCGCTATATCACCTTCCGCTCTGGCGGGGCGTTTTTCACGGCGCTGATCTTCGGGTTCCTGTTCGGCCGGCCGCTGATCAACCTGCTGCGACGGCGCCAGACCTCGGGCCAGCCGATCCGCACCGACGGGCCGCAAGGCCATTTCGCCAAGGCGGGCACGCCGACGATGGGCGGCGTGCTGATCCTGGGCGGGCTGACCACCTCGACCCTGCTTTGGGCGCGGCTTGACAATGGCTATGTCTGGATGGTGCTGTTGGTGACATTGGGCTTTGGCCTTGTGGGCTTCGCCGATGACTGGGCCAAGGTGCGGCGCAACAACACCAAGGGCGTGTCGGGGCGGGTGCGCTTTGGCATCGGGTTGCTGATCGCGGGCGCGGCCGGCGCGGCCACGGTCTGGATGCAGCCCCCCGCGCTTTCGGCGCAGCTTGCAATTCCGGTGTTCAAGGCCGCGCTCTTCAACATGGGCCTGTTTTTCATACCCTTCGCCATGCTTGTCATCGTCGGGTCTGCCAATGCGGTGAACCTGACCGACGGTCTGGATGGCCTGGCGATCATGCCGGTGATGATCGCGGCGGGCACCCTGGGCGTGATCGCCTACGCGGTGGGGCGCGTCGATTATTCCGAATATCTCGATGTGCATTATGTGCCCGGCACCGGCGAGCTGCTGATCTTCGCCGCTGGCCTGATCGGCGGCGGGCTGGGATTTCTGTGGTACAACGCCCCCCCCGCCGCGGTGTTCATGGGCGACACCGGCAGCCTGGCCCTTGGCGGCGCGCTGGGCGCCATCGCTGTCGCCACCAAACACGAGATCGTTCTGGCCATCGTCGGCGGCCTTTTCGTGGTAGAGGCGCTCAGCGTGATCATCCAGGTGCTCTACTTCAAACGCACCGGGCGCCGGGTGTTCCTGATGGCCCCCATCCACCACCATTTCGAGAAAAAGGGCTGGGCAGAACCGCAGATCGTCATCCGCTTCTGGATCATCAGCCTGATCCTTGCCCTGATCGGTCTGGCCACCCTCAAGGTGCGCTGACCCGCGCCGCCGCCCCACCCCTGCCGCCGCCAACCCCGGATTGGCGCGCGTTGCGCCCGATCAGACCCGTCGCCTGACCGCACAAGAAACCTTCTTTCATTTCATCTTGGAAAAAATACGCATCTCCCCGCCCGCCAAGCGCGCGCCGCCGCCCGGCATCACCCCTTCCGCCCCCATCCTCTCGATCCAAATACTCCCGCCGGAGGCGGCTACCCGTCCGTCAGGCGCGGTGATAGGGGCTGCCCGCCAGAATCGTCGCCGCCCGGTACAATTGTTCCGCCAGCATCACCCGCGCCAGCATGTGCGGCCAGACCATCGCCCCGAACGACAGCGAAAAATCCGCCCGCGCCCGCAGATCGGCCGACAGCCCGTCGGCCCCGCCGATCATGAACGCCACGCCCCCCCGCCCCGCATCGCGCCACAGGGCCAGGTGCGCGGCGAATTCCGGCGACGACAGCGCGCGCCCGCGTTCATCCAGCGCGCAGACCAGCGCGCCCCCGGGCAGGGCGCGGCGCAACAGCGCCGCCTCGGCCTCTGGCCCGCCGCCCTTGCGATCTTCCACTTCGACAATATCCACCGGGCCAAGGCCAAGCGCCCGCCCGCCGCGATCGAATCGCCGCAGATAGTCCGTTACAAG
>JACIYW010000119.1 GCA_014359745.1 Paracoccaceae bacterium
TGACGCGGCGCGCCTGCGCTATTACGGAGAGGTGTGCGGCGCGCTGCTGTTCGTGCTGCTGGAACGTGAGGTGACGGGCGCCGAGGCCCCGACACCGCGCAGCTTTGCCGTTGATGGCACGTCCTATGTTCTTGCCTTCGATACCGAGGAACGTCTGGCCGATTTCGCCTCTGGCCCCGCCCCCTATGCCGAGGTGCCGGACCGAAGGATCGCGGAACTGCTGGCCGGGGATGGCGCGACGGGGCTGGCGATCAATCTGGGCGCGGCATCGGGCAACCTGCTGCCGCCCGAGGTGGTGGCATGGCTGGCCGAAACCTTTGCCGCCAAGCCCGCAGTGACCGAGGCGCAGGTGGCCGAGGTGACAGTGCCGCGCGGCCTGCCCGAGGCGCTGATCACCGCGCTCGACCGCACGCTTGCCCGCGCCGCCGGGCTGGCACAGGCGGCGGTTCTGGCCGGGGTGCGGTATCACGGGGCGGGGCGGGGGCATCTGCTGGTGGTGATCGATGCGGCGGCAGGCGCGCAAGAGGCGCTGGCGCGCGCGGTGTCCGAGGCGCTGGTGTTCTCGGGGGTAGAGGCCGGGGCAATCGACGTGGTCTTCGTGCCCGCCGATGCGCCGCTGGCGCTGCGGGCCGGGCGCGTCGGACTGCGGTTCGATCTGCCCCAACCAGAGGCGACATCGCCCCAACCCCCACCCGGATCGAACCCAAACAAGCCGCCGATCCTGCGCTGAAATTGGGGTATCTTGATACCTAAATTTCAAGCCATTCTTTTTTAACAATTAATCCATGACAACACCCCTTGACTGTGTCGCGTAACCGTCTAGAAACGCGGCATCCACGGCGGGTTATCCCGCCTCACCCGCAGCCAATAGGGCCTGACATGAAAACTTTCTCCGCGAAACCGGCGGATATCGACAAGAAATGGATCCTGATCGACGCCGAAGGCGTGGTTCTGGGCCGTCTTGCCTCGATCGTCGCAATGCGCCTGCGTGGCAAACACAAGGCCACCTTTACCCCGCATATGGATATGGGCGACAACGTCATCATCATCAACGCCGACAAGGTGCAGATGACCGGCGCCAAGCGCGACAACAAGATCTATTACTGGCACACCGGCCATCCGGGCGGCATCAAGAACCGCACCGCGCGCCAGATCCTTGAAGGGGCGCACCCCGAACGGGTGATCGAAAAGGCCGTGCAGCGCATGTTGCCGGGCGGCAAGCTGTCGCGCCAGCAGATGACCAACCTGCGCATCTATGCCAGCGCCGAGCATCCGCATGAGGCCCAGCAACCCGAAGTGCTGGATCTCAAGCCCCTGAACCCGAAAAACACCCGGAGCGCCTGACCATGGCCGACGACATCAAAACCCTCGACGATCTGAAATCGGTCGTCTCCGGCGTCCCCGCCGAGGCCGTGACCGAGACCGCCGTCGTGCGCGAAGCCAAGCGCGACAAACTGGGCCGTTCCTATGCCACGGGCAAGCGCAAGGATGCGGTCGCCCGCGTCTGGATCCGCCCCGGTTCGGGCAAGGTTACGGTCAACGGCAAGCTGATGGCGGAATATTTCGCCCGCCCGGTGCTGCAAATGATCCTGCGCCAGCCGTTCACGGTTGCCGGTGTGGAAAACCAGTTCGACGTGCAGGCCACCGTCAAGGGTGGCGGGCTGTCGGGGCAGGCCGGTGCGGTCAAGCACGGTATCTCGAAAGCGTTGCAGATCTATGAACCGGGCCTGCGTGGCGCGCTCAAGGCGGCCGGGTTCCTGACCCGCGACAGCCGGGTGGTGGAACGCAAGAAATACGGCAAGGCCAAGGCCCGCAAGAGCTTCCAGTTCTCCAAGCGCTAAGGCGGTTGGCATATACGGATCGGGGCGTGCCACGCTGGCGCGCCCCTTTTCATGTGTGCTGCCCCGCAGCCTGGCCTTTAAATCTTGCGCAAGTGTGAAATATTATTGCGCAGGGTGGGTTGAACGCCTACATTCCGCAAAAATGCATGGCGCAGACCTATTGGGGGGCAGAGGCAATGGCGGGATCAAAGCTTGATCCGATCGACCGCAGGATTCTGGCGGAATTGCAGGCCGATGGGCGCATGACCAATGTTGAACTGGCCAGCCGCGTCGGCATTTCGGCCCCGCCATGCCTGCGGCGGGTGCGCACCCTGGAAGAGGCGGGCTATATCCGCGGCTATCACGCCGATGTCGACCCGCGCCTGCTTGGGTTCGAGGTGCAGGTGTTCGCAATGGTCGGCCTGCACAGCCAGGCCGAGGCCGATCTTTCCGCGTTCGAGGCGCTGTGCCGCGCCTGGCCCTTGGTGCGCGAATGCCACATGCTGAATGGCGAGATCGATTTCATCCTGAAATGCGTGGCCCCCGATCTGTCAACCTTTCAGAATTTCCTGACCGAACATCTGACCGCGGCCGATAATGTTGCCAGCGTCAAGACATCGCTGGTGATCCGCGGGGCCAAGGATGTGCCCGGCGTGCCCTTCGATGTGCTGGAAGCGCGGATGAAGCGCGACGCCTGACGCGGCGGGCCGCCGGATCAGGCGGCGTCGACCCGAAAATTCATGCCCGGAAACGGGCGCTGCGGGTGCAGCGGCGCGCCGAAGCCCGATCCATCGCGGATATGGGGGAACAGGGCCAGAAACAGGCCGCGCATGTCAACGTCCAGCGTATCGACCGAGGTGCCGGGGTGGTAGGATTCAACCTCCAGCCCTCCTGCCCGCAGGGTGGCGTGCCGCCGCAATCCCAGATGATACACCTGAACCGGCGTCGCCGGGGACAGGCGTATCGCGCTGTTTTCGTCGATCAGGTCGGCCACCGGCACAAACACCGCCTCACGACCGACGCTGCGGTTGAAATGCTGGAGCAACCGCGCATGAGGCCCAAGCACCGTGTCGTGCGCCGGGCGGCCGGGGCCGAAACTGTCGGCGGGCACCCGCACCGGGCCGGGGCAGGGAACCTGACCGGGGATCGAGGCGGGATAAAGCGTCATTGATCCGGCCCAGATCAAGGTTTGCGGGCCATTATCCAGGGTTTCCAGCACATCGCCGGGCACAAGATCCTCGACCGCCATCGCGCCGTGGTCGGTGCTGATCAGGGTGCCACGCGCAAAGGCGGAAAACGCCTGTTCAAAAACCGGGATCGCGGGGGCAATGCGGCTGAAGCTGTAAAGGCTGCCATCGCGCATCAGGGCGGCGGCCTCATACCGTCGCGTCAGAGGTTTCGCGCGCAGAGGCCGCCGGTCCGAACGTTCGGTACCTGAACCGGTGTCCCTCTCCAATCGGGATGCCAATGCCCTGCGGGGCACGACAAAGCGGGGGTTGTTCATGCGATCAGTCCTTCCGGTCTGGTCACATCTGCATCGGCCCCCACCGATGGTGCAGAGGGACTAAGTGGCATCAATAGGCGAGACTCTGGCAAGATTGTCAATATTTCCAAGATTTTGACGACGGTTTCCCATCAATCCATTCATTCGGGCATGATTGTTTCCGGGCCTTTGGTCGTCGGGCCGTGGCCCATTCCCGAATCGTCACGCAAGCTGTCACCCGCCGGTGTCAGGCGTGGTGGGCGATGGTGGTGGGCGTGGCAGATTTGCCCTGATCCGCGCGCCTGGCGATGAAGGCGGCGCGTGTAGCGCCGCGCGCGCAGGGCAGCGCCACCTGTGGGCGGGCGCTTTCGGCAAGAATCCATTTCATCCAGCGGCTGTTGCGCGTTTTCATTCTGCGTCCCTTCTGTTGTCACGTCTCGGTTCGGGCCGGGGCCGCGATCGGGCGGTGTGTTCCGGTCTGTTTCTTCCGGCATCTGGCCGGTACATGAACCATCATAGGGAACAATGGGGCGCGGATGGGGCGAGGTCGGCGGGGACTGTGAAACAATCAAGGCATCTTCGGGCCGGGCCGGGTATCTTTGGGGGTATGGAGACGGATTTTAGTCAGCCGCAGTCATTCCCGCCACCGGCGCGCACATGGCGGGGTGGTGATGAGTATTTTTTTCGAGAGGATGGGAGAGAACGTTTTGTCGTGCGCTCCCTTCGAAGCGAGGTATCCGACAACTTTCGCGTCATAACCGATGAGAAATTTCGGATTTTGGGGTAGCATCGTTATAAGCAACAAAACTAACATCGGTATAAGCAACAAAAAATGGAGGAGAGAAAATGTCCATCGATGGTACTGGCCTGTTGCAGATGGGGGCGGCGGTCCGGCGCAACGCCCTATCCTATCCCGACCGGATCGCTTATGTGTTCGGCGATGTCCGGCTGACTTGGTCCGAGGTAGATGCACTCACGGACCGGCTAGCGCGGCGTTTCGCTGCGGATGGTGTCGGGCCGCGCGATCACATCGCGATCCTGGGCCACAACAGCCACTTCTTCCCGTTGGTCGAATTCGCCGTGTTCAAGCTCGGGGCCGCGGCGCTGATCTTGAACCCGGCGCTGAAAGATGGCAGCCTCGCCGGACAGATCAATCATGCCGACGCCAAAGTTGTCGTGACCGGAGACGATCTGCAACCACATATCGAGACGATCCGCAGCGGTCTCGGTGCGGAACTGTACTATACTTGGGACATCGCGGACGAAACGCCGGAAACCCTCAACCTGGCGCGACTGCTTGCGCGTGACGAGCCGCATGTGCCGTTTCCCATCGCTGCTGTGCGGCCGGAGGACATCGCCACCATCATCTTTTCGTCGGGCACGACAGGCGTTCCAAAGGGCGCGATCAACACCTACTGGAACTGTTATTCGAAGGCGATCTCTATGGCGCTCGAAGAACAATGTCAGCGCAACGAGATCGGGCTTCTGGTCACGCCGATCTGCATGGGCGGCACGCAACTTATGAGCCTTTGGCCCTATGCGCTCCTTGGCATGACGGCGATCATCGCGCCGGGCTTCAATCCCGCCGATGTGCTTGCGCTGATCGAGCGCGAGCGCGTCAACACTATGTTCTGTGTGCCGACGATGATCAACGCGCTGAGCCAACACCCGGATTTCCACACGCGTGACCTTTCCTGCCTGCGCAGGATCATCTCGGCGGGCTCCACCCTGCCGGTCGAGGTGTTCCAGCGCGTCAACCAGCGCGGCATCGACTTGATCGAAGGCTGCGGCACCTCGGAGACCGGGGGCGGCCTCGCCATGCCGAGCGAGGAGAAGCCGCTCAACCCGAAAAGCGTCGGGCGGCCGATGGTGGGCTTCGAGGTCCGCGTGGTGGACGATGCCGGCCGGGACGTGCCGGATAACGAACCCGGCGAGATCGTGATGCGCGGCGATTGCGTCGCCGTCGGCTACTACAAGCAGCCTGAGATCCAGGCGGATACATACCGCAACGGCTGGTTCCACACGGGCGACATCGGCAGGCGCGATGATGCAGGCTACTACTATCTGATGGATCGCAAGAAGGACCTCATCATCACCGGCGGAATGAACGTCTATCCCGCCGAGGTCGAGCAGTTTGTTTACGAGTTCGACGAAGTGTATGAGTGCGCCGTGGTGGGGCTGCCGCACAATCACTGGGGAGAGGCGGTGACCGCCTTCGTCGTGCTGCGTGAGGACGTCGAGGTGACCGGGGAGCAGATTCGCGAGCGCCTTCACGACAAGCTCTCCGACTATCAAGTTCCCAAGGATGTCGTCATCGTCGAGGCTTTGCCGAGGACTATGTTCGGTAAGCTGCACAAAATCCAATTGAGGAACGATTTTGGGGGGCATTATACCAATGGCAGGGCAATCGAATGAGTTTTGAGTAGCGCGGAGGAGAGAATTGTGATTCGGCGATCTCCTGTTTGATTCGGACAGGAGAGGCGCCGATCTGTCAGGACGGTCCGGAAGGGGCTGGGCGGGAAGCTTTATTTTCTTGAACATCTTGCGGCGCTGGATGACCCGCGCCAATCCGGGAAGGTGCGTTATCCGCTCTCGACGAGGTTCTGCTTTCGGCCTTGTGTGCGGCGGCATGCGGCGCCGATGGTTGGGTCGGCGTGGCCCTGTTCGGTGAGCAAAATCTCAACTTTCTGCGCCGGTTCCCGCCATTTGCGAACGGCGCGCCGTTCCTTCGACCGGGTCGGCAACAAAGGCACGATCCACATGGTTTCGGCCTGGAGCGCGCAGCACAAGCTGGTCATGGGCGCTGGCCCCGGGGCGCGCGAACGACGGACGAGAAATCCAGCGAGATCACCACCATTCCCGAACGGCTCGACCTTTTGGCGATCAAGGGGGCCGATTGCGTCTTCGGCCTGAAGGGCAACCAGGGGGCACCCAGGGCCGATGTGGAATTGCTGTTCACGGAGCAATATATCTTTTGTTTCAATGATGTAACCGTCACGCGTGGGGCCGGAACGGAGGCTGGTCATGGCCCTGTCGAAACCCGCGAGATCGACGACATCGGCTGGTTCAGGGCGCGCCATGACCGGGCGGGCCTCAAGTCCATCGTCATGCTCATCCCGATCCGCGAAACCGCCAAAGGGGCCAAGCGGGAAAGGCGATTCTACATCTTATCGCTTCCAGCCTGCGCCGAAAAGCTCGCAGCCGCCATCCGCGCCCATTGGCGCGTGGGGCGCATGCATCGGGTGCCCGACGTCAATTTCCGCGACGACGGCTGCCGCATCCGCAAGAAAACGCCCCCCCCAACTTCTCATCCGTCAAGCGTGCCACCCTAAAGGCGCCCGGAAAGGACAGCATGAAATCCAGGCGATTCATCGCCGCATGGGGCGAAAATTACCCCACCAAAATCCTTGAAAATCCGTGAATTCAATTGATTCGATTCCCCTGACTGGTTCGAACGCCGCCGATCTGGCCGCGACCGTGAACCGGATGGTGACTTGTCCTTTCTCACTTCGCGACGCAAGAAATTCTGAACTCGCCCATCCGGTATCAGTCGACCCCGGGGCCGGGCATTGGCAGCGGCTGACTAGCGGGCTGGTGTCAAGCTGCGCGAAATCCGGTGACAAATCCGGTCACAAGGGCAAAATAGAAGGCGATGGCTTGGCCTGGCATCGCCCCTGACTCTTGTTCTATTTTGAGAAGATGGTGAGCCGGTCGGGATCCGAACCCGAGACCTACTGATTAAAAGTCAGTTGCTCTACCAGCTGAGCTACCGGCCCATCCTTGCAAATATCGGGGCATCCCGATTTCGCGTCTTGTCTTTTAAACCAGAAAGCGCTTTCGCGTCAACCGGTTATCAGGGGCTTTCCGGCGATCTTCCTGCGGTTGCCCCCCATCAGCCCCAGCCCCCGGCCTGGTCGCCAAAAGCCTTCAGGCGCCGATGTCTGGGGCTAACTAGAAACTTCGCCGCGAGGGGTCAAGGGCGATTCGGCTGAAATTTCGCGACATCTGGCCAAAGCGCCGAATGATGCGTATATCCGCTGGCATGACAGCGGATAATTTCGGCCTGGGCCTGCCGTTCATGAAAATGCACGGGCTTGGCAATGACTTTGTGGTTGTGGACGCGCGCGGCGGCGACGTGGGGCTTTCGCCTGCGCTGGTGCGGGCGCTGGGGGATCGGCATCGCGGGGTGGGGTTTGACCAGCTTGCGGTGATTCGGGATGATCCGCAGGCCGATGTGGCGCTGGTGTTTCACAATGCCGACGGGTCGCTTTCGGCGGCCTGCGGCAATGCCACGCGCTGCATCGCCGCGTGGGAAATGGCGCGGCGCGGGGTGGCGGCGCTGCGGCTGCGCACCGAACGCGGTGTCTTGCTGGCCGAGGATGCGGGCGGCGGGCTGACCCGCGTGAACATGGGCGCGCCGCTGTTGGACTGGCGCGAGGTGCCGCTGGCGCATGAGATGGACACGCTGCATCTGCCGATTGCGGGCGATCCGGTGGCCACCGGCATGGGCAACCCGCATTGCACGTTTTTCGTGACGGATGCCGGGGCGGTGGATCTGCCGGGGTTTGGGGCCGCGCACGAACATCACCCGCTGTTTCCCGAACGCACCAATGTCGAGGTGGTGCAGGTGCTTGACCGGGGCGCGATCCGGCTGCGGATATGGGAACGGGGCACGGGGGTGACGCTTGCATCCGGGTCGTGTTCCTGCGCGGCGGCGGTGGCGGCGGCGCGGCGCGGGCTGACCGGGCGGCGGGTGCGCGTGCATGTGGATGGCGGGGTGCTGGATGTCGATTGGCGCGAGGATGGCGTCTGGATGGCCGGGCCGACCGCGCATGTGTTCGACGGGGTGCTGACGGCCGGCTTTCTGGCGGGGATTGTGTGATGGGCCGCGCGCTGGGTTGGGCGGTGTCGAAAGGGGCGCTGCCCCTCTGCGCCTGCGGCGCATTCACCCCGGAGTATTTGTTTCGAGAGGATGGGAGGGGTCATCCTCTCGAAACAAATACTCCCGCCGGAGGCGTCCGCAGTCAGTGCAGGCGCAGGGGCGGGGCATGAACGCGCCGGTTTTCACCACGCATGGCTGCCGCCTCAATCTGTACGAGACCGAGGCGATGAAGGAACTGGCCGCTGCCGCCGGGCTGCACGATGCGGTGATCATCAACACCTGTGCCGTCACCGCCGAGGCGGTGCGCAAGGCCCGGCAGGAAATCCGTCGCGCCCGCCGCGCGCATCCGGATGCGCCGATCATCGTGACCGGCTGCGCCGCGCAGACCGAGCCCGAAACCTTCGCCGCGATGCCCGAGGTGACGCGCGTTATCGGCAATACCGAAAAGATGCGCGCCGAGACCTGGGCGGCGCTGGTGCCCGATCTGATCGGCACGACCGAAAGGGTGCAGGTGGATGACATCCTGTCGGTGCGCGAAACGGCGGGGCATCTGATCGACGGGTTCGGGCGGCACCGGGCCTATGTGCAGGTGCAAAACGGCTGCGATCATCGCTGTACATTTTGCATCATTCCCTATGGGCGCGGCAATTCGCGGTCGGTTCCCGCCGGGGTGGTGGTGGAACAGATCGCGCGGCTGGTCGATCGGGGGTTTGCCGAGGTGGTGTTGACGGGCGTCGATCTGACCAGCTGGGGGGCTGACCTTCCGGGGGCGCCGCGTCTGGGCGATCTGGTGCGGCGCATCCTGCGGCTGGTGCCGGGGCTGGCGCGGCTGCGGATCAGTTCGATCGATTCCATCGAGGTTGACCCGGCGCTGATGGAGGCGATCGCGACCGAGCCCCGGCTGATGCCGCATCTGCATCTGTCATTGCAGGCCGGCGACGACATGATCCTGAAGCGGATGAAACGGCGCCATCTGCGGGACGATGCGATCCGGTTTTGCCAAGAGGCGCGCGGCCTGCGCCCCGACATGGTGTTCGGCGCTGATATCATCGCCGGTTTTCCGACCGAGACCGAGGCGAT
>JACIYW010000012.1 GCA_014359745.1 Paracoccaceae bacterium
TTGAAGCGGTTCATGAGTGCGATGCGGAGCTCACCTCGATTTCGGCGGTCTGGCGGTCTGGGTCTCTTGCGGCGATGCGTTCACCGAATGCCTTGAGGTCGAGCAGGTTGAGCGCCACTGATGGAGTGGATGGCTCCCTTCGTTGGCCGTGTTCACAGCACCCAACATGGCACATTGCGATGCCGGAAGCGGGAGCCATCCACTCCATCAGTGGCGTTCCCATGGCTCGATGTCCACCAGCAGGTTCAGAGGGCCATCGGCGCGCCGGTACGGGATCTGGACGGCCAGCGTTTTCTGACGTCGGCACAGGGTGGTGTAGCCGGGCACCACCCTGTCCAGGTCCGCCATCCTGAGCAAACTGGCCACCATCCCGGTCGTTTGCCGGAGCGGCAGCTTGAACAGAACCTTGATGGTCAGGCAGAACTGGATCGCGGCATCCGAGAACACCGCAGGCCGACCGGGCTTGCCATCAGGCGGCGCGAGCCAGGTCATGTCCTTGTCCAACCAGATCAACAGCGACCCGCGCTTGCGAAGCGCCGCGGTGTAGCTGGACCAGTTCGTGGTGCGGTAGCGGGCGGGTGTCGGCTTGCTCATGCGGCCTGTCTAACCGCATGGATTCGCAATGTGAATCCTCCAAGGGCGGAGTTGTGTAACAACGCCGTTTGGAACGAAAACACAGACCCGACGTGGCAAGGTGAGCCGATACTAGGGACGTTAGCGAACGATTCCATCTAACCGCCGAAGATCATCCCCGACCTGTTCCTGCGGTTGTGGACGGAATGGCGCAATGGGCGCTTCAACGCAGAAGAAGTGCAAGCCGAACTGGATCAACTCACAGAGTATGTGAACGCTTCGACGGAAGTGAAGCCGAAGTCGGACTTCTGGCGCGGAATGTTCTGACAACGAAAAAATGCCCCCGAAGCATCGCTGCAACGGCGGTCTAGTCAAGCTTCCGAGATGGGATCTGGTCGGAGGCTATTCGGCGAACGCGGCTGCGGGGATGCCCACAAGGGGCGCAGCAGGGTCGATACCCGTAGCGGTGCAGGCTTGGCGCATGGTGGCCCCGGCGGCGACCCGCAGCACGGCTACAGCGGGGAAATCGGGCCGTCCTGCCCCTGCCAGCCAAGCGACGTGCTGCGCCCCGTCTGCAAGCCTTGGCTGGCATTGACGGGCAAAGCGCCCGGTCTGGTCAAGAAGGATGACTTCAAATGGGGCGCGCTTCCGGGCCTCTACACGGGCGCAAGGCTGGATCTTGTGCCTGGCCGCAATCCCTTGCGCGTTCTTGTCGCCACGCAGCGCCTCAATCGCTACCACAACTTTGAATTTATTCGAGAGACTGCGTCTCTTGGCCATTCGTGTATCCTGTCGTCGTTGATGGATACATCCAGGCACGCTGTCTGATTTTGCCGGATCACTTCTGTTCGGTGTTACACGGCGGAAACGCCGCAGGTTTTCGGCTTTTTCTGAACTGGCTAACGCGGTTGCAGATGGGTGATGCCCAACGCGCCGGCCCGCGCCAGCCCCGGATCAAGCGACATCGGGATATATTCCCCACGCCGCCACAGCTCGCCCAGATCATCATAATGGCGCGACAGCGGATGCCCCGATTGCCCGGTCGCGATGATGAACACCGAACTGTCAGGGTCGGCGAAATCATAGACGCCGCGAAAGCCCGCGCCATGCACGTTCAGGAACGGATCGGGTTCGGTGCCCGCGGTGCGGCCGCGCTGCAACGTGTTGTCGCCCCCCGATGTCGATTGCCGGATGTTGACGAAATAGCGCAGCACCGGCATCTTTCCCAGTACCGGGTGATCATGGGTCGCCTGATGCGCATCGCCCCAGCGCCAGCTTTCCAGCGCGCCGCCATGGCGTTGCGACAGGCGCAACAGCGCGTCATCCAGCGCCATGCGGGCGATATCGTTGCAGGTCTCGACCGCGGAGGACTGCACGACATCGCACCAGATCGCGGCACCATCGGTATTGCGGAACACCCGTTCAACGAAGTCCGGTTCCAGATGGTTGAAAGACGCTGACAGCGGGCCAAGTTCGTCGCGGATCAGCCGGTCCATCAGCGCGCGCATCCAGGCGGCATAGATCAGCGGCTCTGGCAGGTGTTCGTTCATCTCGCCGTTCCACTTGGCGAGCAGATCCAGCGCGCGCTGGCGCAGGTTTTCGGGCGTGTTGGCCGGTGCGGCCTCGCCCGCGAACCAAAGATCGGCGGCGACCAGCGGCAGCAATGAGCGCGCGGTGAAGCTGACCGTATCCAGTTGCGTCTCGATGAAGCTTTCGCGGGTATGCACCTCGCGCCCCAGCATCAGGCGTTTCCAGCGCTCTATCCGCTGCGTGTCGCCCCAGTCATAAGACAGGTGGCGGGGAAAGGGCCGGTCGATGGGTTTGTTGTTGGTATTGCCGATAATGCCGCTTTTCGGATCCACAAAGCGGGGATTTTCGGCATAGGGAAACCGGCCCTGCCAAAGGTTTTCGGCCATCCAGCCCGGTGTCGGCATCCGGCCTTTTGACTGGTGGCCGGGGTCACGGCGGGGCAGCGCACCGATCACCTGCATGGCGACGCGATGGCGATCGGCAAGCATCAGGTTTTGCGCAGGGGCGACAAACAGCGACCCGGCCTCGATCGCGGCATCGACGCTGTCTGCCTGCATCAGCCGCAGCGCCGCCGTCATAGAGGTGTCTGCCCGGTCGAACGCCGTCCACGAGACAGAGGCGACATGGCCGGGCGGGGTAATGCTGGCCAGGTCATAGTGCGATCCGGGCAGGACCGGGCCGTTATCGGTCCAGCGCAGGGTCAGGGTGCGCGGCGCCTCGCCCTTGATGCGCAGGATGGTGCGCCGGGTGTCAAAGCTTTTCCAGCCGTCCGGGGTGCGATAGAGCGTCGGATCCTCGGGGTTCAACTCTTCGATATGGACATCCTGATCATCGACATAGGCCGATGTCAGCCCCCAGCCCAACCGCGCCGACCGCCCGATCATCACGGCGGGAACGCCGGGAATGGTGGCCCCGATCACCCCCCCCGAGGCCAGTTCAAGCCGCGCCAGATACCAGATGGCGGGGGCGGCAAAACCCAGATGCGGGTCATTCGCCAGCAGCGATCCCCCCGCCGCCGACCGGGCCGGGCTGGCCGCCCAGGCATTCGACGCCCCGGCAAGGCCGCGCTGCGGCACCGGCGAAAGCGGATCATCGTCAAGGCTCAGCGCCGCATGCGAGGCGCTGACGCCCGGCACGATCCGCGCGAAATCGGGCAGAACCGTCAGCCCGTCACCCGGCACGTCGGGCAGGATGTCCTGGACGCGCGCATCGGGCAACAGCATCGAGACGCGGGCACGCAACACCTCGGCCGACAGATGGCCCGACAGTTGCAGGGCCATCAGCTTGATGATCGCGATGGAATCGGCCGGGCGCCAGGCGGAAATCTGGTTGGAAAACAGAAAGAATTCCGGTGCGCCGCGCCCCAGCGCCTGATCGTTGACGGTGGTGATCCAGGCGTTGACCCCCGCCGCATAGGCGTTGAGCGCGGCCAGGGTCGGCGCATCCTGTGCCTCGACCGAGGCTTGCGCCGCGCCGTAAAGGTCGAACCGGCGCATCAGATCGTCGATGCGGGCGGTGCGCGCGCCGAAAAGTTCCGACAGGCGGCCCTGCACGGTCCGGCGCAGCATGGTCATCTGCCACAGCCGGTCTTGCGCATGGGCAAAGCCCAGGCCGAAATAGACATCCGCATCCGTCCCGGCAAAGACATGCGGAACGTCATCGCTGTTGCGCACGATCTCGACCGGGCTGGTCAGGCCTTCAAGCCGATAGGTCGCGCTGTGATCGGGGATCGAACGCCCCAGAAAGTAATAGGCCACGATCAATGCCAGCGCGCCCAGCGCCACAAGCCCAAGAAAGGCGCGAAAAGTCCATCGCAAAACGGTGATCATCAGCCCCCGGCTTTCTGCCCCCGGTTGACGTTGGGGGCGAATCCGTTACGAACGGTATGAGTGTATGCCAAGAGACACCGGGGGGGTAAAGCCATGGCGAAGGTTGCATTTCTGGGGCTGGGCGTGATGGGTTACCCGATGGCGGGGCATCTGGTGCGCGCGGGCCATGAGGTGACGGTGTTCAACCGCACCGTCGCAAAGGCCGAAAAATGGGTTGCCGAACACGGCGGCGCGCGCGGCGCGACGCCGGCGCTGGCGGCGGCGGGGGCCGATTTCGTGATGGCCTGCGTGGGCAATGACGACGATCTGCGCGCCGTCTGCGCGGGCGAGGGTGGGGCCTTTGGCGCGATGGCGCCGGGCAGCGTGTTTGTCGATCACACCACCGTATCGGCCAGGGTGACGCGCGAGATGGCGGCGCTGGCGGTCGAGGGTGGCTTCGGCTTTGTCGATGCGCCGGTGTCGGGCGGGCAGGCGGGGGCGGAAAACGGCGCGCTGTCGGTGATGTGCGGTGGCGCGGCGCAGGATTACGCGCGCGCCGAACCGGTGATCGACGCCTATGCGCGGGTCTGCCGCCGTCTGGGGGAAAGCGGATCGGGGCAACTGGCCAAGATGATGAACCAGATCTGCATCGCGGGCCTTGTACAGGGCCTGTCCGAGGCGCTGCGCTTTGGCGAGAAGGCCGGCATGGACGGGCGCGCGGTGGTCGAGGTGATCAGCCAGGGCGCGGCGGGATCATGGCAGATGGCCAACCGGCATGAGACGATGCTGGACGACAGGTTCGAATTCGGTTTCGCGGTCGACTGGATGCGCAAGGATCTGGGGATATGCCTGGACACCGCCGACGAAATCGGCGCGCCGCTGCCGGTGACCGCGCTGGTCGATCAGTTCTACAAGGATGTGCAGGCGATGGGCGGCGGGCGTTGGGATACCTCTTCGCTGATCCGGCGGTTGCGCGCGCTGGAGGGGTAGGGACGCCTCCGGCGGGAGTATTTGTGTCGAGAGGATGGGGCGGGCGTTACCTTTCGGCAGGCCCGGCCCGGATTATTCGGCGGCTTTCACGGTTTGGGCGATTTCGGGGCCGTTGTAGATATAATCGCGGGTCAGGGGCACGGCCGCCTGATCGCGCGCAAGCTGCACCTGGAACACGCATTGCCAGCCGTAGCGGAATGTCATCTCGGAGGCGATAAGGTAATAGCGCCACATCCGGCAGAAGCGATCGTCGTAAAGCTCGCGCGCCGTTTCGATCCGCGCCATGAAGCGGTCGTGCCAATGGCGCAGAGTCTGGGCGTAATGCAGGCGCCAGACCTCGACATCGGTTGTCCAGAGTCCGGTTTTCTGCACGGGGATCATGACCTCGGAAAGGGCGGGAATATACCCTCCGGGAAAGATGTATTTCAGGATCCACGGGCTGGTGCTGCCCGGCGGTGTCATCCGGCCGATGGTATGGACAAGGGCGATTCCGTCCGGGGTGAGGAGATCCTTGATCTGGCGGAAATATTCGCGGTAGTGCGGCACGCCGACATGTTCGAACATGCCCACCGAAACGATGCGGTCGAATTGCCCGGTGACGGTGCGGTAATCGGCCAGGCGGAATTCGATCCGGTCCGACAACCCGGCCTGTTCGGCGCGCTCTGTCGCCACGCGGTGCTGTTCTTCGGACAGGGTGACGCCCAGCACCCTTGCCCCGTAATCGCGCGCAAGGGTTATCGCCATGCCGCCCCAGCCGCAGCCGATGTCGAGCACCCGCATCCCCGGCGACAGGCGCAGCTTGGCGGCGATATGGGCCTTTTTCTGCGCCTGCGCCTGGTCGAGCGAATCGTCGGGGTGGATGAAATAGGCGCAGGAATATTGTTTGTCTTCATCCAGAAACAGATCGTAAAGCGCGCCCGACAGATCATAATGATGCGCCACGTTGCGCCGCGCACGCGATGCCGGATTGAACTGCCTGATCAGGCGCAGCGCCCCCTGCGCCATGAAAACGGGAAAGCGCCACCAATCGGCGCGGCCGTCGCCGGCGTTTTGCATCAGGATGCCCAGAAGCCCGCGCAGATCGTCGCCCTCGATGGTCAGAGACTGGTCCATATACGCCTCTCCCAACGCCATATCGGGCGCGCGTACCAGACGACCGGGCAGGGCGGGATCATGCAGATGGACCGTCACCTGGGGGTCAACGCCATTGCCATAACGCCCGATCGATTTATCGGGCATGTGCAGGATCAACGTGCCTTCACGGATGACCCGGCCAAGAAGAAAGTCCAGAAGACGATCCCACATGGTTTCCTCCATTCCAACGGAACCCCGCTCGCTGGTCCAAGGGTTCCAGACCTGGATTAAATACACCAGGAACCGGGGATTGTAAAATTTTCGCCATGATGCCGCCCATGCTCTGCCCTTGACTTCGCCGCCCTTACAGGCTGTATCGGCGCGGACCGCGATCTGCCGCGAAAAGGGGATAACATGCACGCCTACCGCAGCCATACCTGCGCCGATCTGACCACGGCCGATGTCGGCCAAACCGTGCGCCTGTCGGGATGGGTGCACCGGGTGCGCGATCATGGCGGCATCCTGTTCGTCGATCTGCGCGATCATTACGGCATCACCCAGGTGCTGGCCGATCCCGACAGCCCGGCGTTTTCCGCCATTGAGGCGCTGCGCGCCGAATATGTGGTGCGGGTGGAGGGCGAGGTGAAGGCGCGCGATGCGGCGCTGGTGAACCCAAGGATCCCCACCGGCGCAATAGAGGTTTATGTGCGGTCGGTCGAGGTGCTGGGCCCCTGCGAAGAACTGCCGTTGCCCGTTTTCGGGGAACAGGATTATCCAGAGGAAACAAGGCTTTCCTACCGGTTCCTCGACCTGCGGCGCGAAGGGCTGCACGCCAACATGATGCTGCGATCGAACGTGGTGCGCAGCATTCGCAACCGGATGTGGGATGCCGGGTTCAACGAGTTTCAGACGCCGATCATCACCGCATCCAGCCCCGAGGGCGCGCGCGATTTTCTGGTGCCCTCGCGCCTGCATCCGGGCAAATTCTATGCGCTGCCGCAGGCGCCCCAGCAGTTCAAGCAATTGCTGATGGTCGCGGGGTTCGACAAATATTTCCAGATCGCGCCCTGTTTCCGCGATGAAGACCCGCGCGCAGATCGTTCGCCCACCGATTTCTATCAGCTTGACATGGAGATGAGCTTTGTCGAGCAAGCGGATGTTTTCAAAGCGATTGAGCCGGTCATTCAGGGCGTGTTCGAGGAATTTGGCGGCGGTCGCCCGGTCAATGCGGGTTGGCCGCAGATCGCCTTTGCCGATGCGATGCTGAAATACGGCACCGACAAGCCCGACCTGCGCTGCCCGATAGAGATGCAGGTGGTCAGCGACCATTTCGCGGGGTCCGGTTTCGGCATCTTCGCGCGGTTGCTGGAAAAGCCGGGAACCGAGATCCGCGCCATTCCCGCGCCCAAGGGCGGCAGCCGGGCGTTCTGCGACCGGATGAATGCCTTTGCTCAGGCACAGGGGCTGCCGGGGATGGGGTATATTTTTTGGCGGGATGAGGGCGGTGTTATCGCCGGTGCCGGCCCCATCGCCAAGAACATCGGCCCGGAACGGACCGAGGCGATCCGCTCGCAGCTTGGCCTTGGTGCGGGGGATGCCGCGTTTTTCCTTGGTGGCACGCCGGACAGTTTCGCCGCCGTCGCCGCCAAGGCGCGGGTCGAGATCGGGCGCGAACTGGGCCTGACCGATGAAAACCGCTTCGAATTCGCCTGGATCGTCGATTTCCCGATGTACGAGCAGGACGACGACGGCAAGATCGACTTTTCCCACAACCCCTTCACCATGCCGCAGGGCGGGATGGAGGCGTTGCAGGGCGATCCGTTGAAAGTGATGGGATATCAGTATGATCTGGCCTGTAATGGCTATGAACTGGTCTCGGGCGCGATCCGTAACCACAAGCTCGACATCATGTATCGCGCGTTTGAGATCGCGGGTTATCCGGCCAGCGAGGTGGACAAGCGCTTTGGCGGCATGGTCAAGGCGTTCCGTTATGGCGCGCCGCCGCACGGGGGCTGTGCGGCAGGCATTGATCGCATCGTGATGCTGCTCGCCGATGAGGCCAATATCCGCGAGGTGATCCTGTTCCCGATGAACCAGCGCGCCGAGGATCTGATGATGGGCGCGCCAAGCGAGCCCAGCAATGCGCAGTTGCGAGAGCTTGGCCTGCGGTTGCTGCCCGAAAGCTGACCCTTGCGTCATAATCCGGGTGCTGCGGCCAGCCGGTGACGGATCAGCCGTTGCAGGGCGGCAGGGCCATGGCCACCGCCCATCGAACCGGCCAGACCCTGCGCGGCATCGGCCAAGGCCCGGTCTTCGGTGGCGCGTGCAAGGCCACCGACAAACCCGGCCACATATCCGCATGTCGCCGCGTCGGCCCCGTCAAGCAGCGCGTCGGCCTGACGCAGATCATCGCGCAGCGCCAAGGGATCGGGGCAGCCCATATCGACCACCGCAGGGGGCGGGCCGACGCAGGCAGCCCCCAGGAAATCGTGCAATACTAACAGGTTGCGGATCGGTTTTAACAGGAACCTGTGCGCGCCCGCGGCAAGGGCCGCCGCCGCAACCCCCGGATCGCCGCTGGTGGCGATGATCGCCGCCACACGCGGCCGGGCCGCCGCAAGTGCCGCGATCAGGTCGCAGCCAGACCCGTCGGGCAGGCCGATATCGATGATCGCCGCCGAAGGGCGATAGAGCGACAGGTGCCGATAGGCCGCGGCCAGCGTATCGGCCCTGCGCAGGCGCGCGCCGCTGGTGCGGCACAAAAGGCGCAATGCCTCGGATGCGAAGCGGCTGTCTTCGACGGCAAGGATGGTAAGGCCCGCAAGCGGTTTGTCGGTATTGGGAATCTGGGCCGGTACGATGATGTCGGGCATGAAACCCCCCGGTTGAATGGCATCCTGTGATCAGAGCATCTCTTGCCTAACATATGGTAAACGCGACCCCCGTGCTGTGAGGCCGCCCCCTGCGGTGCCGCGTCCCTTGCCGAGGGGCACGAGAACCTGCATAACGGCGCGAACGTTGAAAGGAGCCGCGAAATGATCGGACGTCTGAACCATGTTGCCATTGCCGTGCCCGATCTGGACGCCGCCGCCCGGCAATACCGCGAAACCCTGGGTGCATCGGTGGGGTCGGCCATCGATCAGCCCGATCATGGCGTGACGGTGATTTTCATCACCCTGCCCAACACCAAGATCGAATTGCTGCATCCGCTTGGCACCGACAGCCCGATCGCCGGGTTTCTGGCCAAGAACCCGGCCGGGGGAATTCACCACATCTGCTATGAGGTGGATGACATCGTGGCCGCGCGCGACCGGCTGCTTGCGTCGGGGGCGCGGGTGCTGGGCGAGCCAAAGATCGGCGCGCATGGCAAGCCGGTGATCTTTCTGCATCCCAAGGATTTCACCGGCACCCTGATCGAGTTGGAGCAGGTCTGATGACCATCACCGCCGCCATCGTCATGTATGCCATGATCTGGTTCCTGGTGCTGTTCATCGTCTTGCCGATGCGGGTGCAATCGCAGGGCGAAGCGGGCCATGTGGTGCCCGGCACGCCGTCTTCGGCGCCGGTCGATCCGGGATTGCGGCGCAAGGTGCGGGTGGTGACGGTGGCGGCGACGGTGATCTGGGCGATCGTGGTCCTGATCATCGTGTCGGGCGTGATCAGCGTGCGCGATATCGATTTCTTCAACCGGATGTCGCCGCCGTCGGTTGTGCCGCCAGCCGGTGAAACAGGTGGGTAAAGGTTGCGGCCCCCAGCACCGGCACCAGAAGATTGACAAGCGGCAGTGACAGCGGCACCGCCATCAGCACCCCCGCCAGCCAGATCCGGCCCCGATACCGCCGCGCCATGGCGCGCGCGCCCTGTCGGCCAAGGCGGCGCATTGCCACCAGCGTGAAATACTCCCGCCCCAGCAACAGCCCGTTCAGCCCCCAGAAGATGAACGGAACCAGCGGCCCGGCAACCAGGTAAACCACGATGGAAACCAGGTTGACCGCCACCAGAATCCCGAAAAACCCCGCCGAATCCACCAGCGTTTCCCACAGCCCCACCCGCGCCACCGGGGGCAGGTGGGGGTAATGGCGTGCCTCTACCGCGTCGGCGACCTCTTCAAGGTAAAGCCCGGTAAAGGCCGAGGCGACAGGCACCATCAGGAACACCGACAACCCGATCATCGCCAGAACAGAGGCGGCAGAGGCCGCAATCCCGATCCCCCCCACCGGGCCGATGAACGGCAGCGTGACAGTGTCGGGCACGAACACCCCGACCAGCCAGACAAAGCCAAGGCTGATCAGCACCAGCAACAGCAGCGTCAAACCCAGGCCGACCCACAGAACCCTGCGAAAACGCGGATCGGAAAGCTGCGCAAGGGCTTTCAGAAAATCGTTCAGGATCATTGTGCTAATCGATCATCCATGTGGTGATTGCCTCCAGATCGGGGCGCGGGCGGTCGGGCGGGGTGGCGGTTGGGGTGCCGATGTGGACAATGCCTGCGATGAATTCATGCGCCGCAAGGCCCAGCCCCCCCTCGACAAAGCCGCGATCATGTGCGGGCCACCCGCTTAGCCAGGTTGCCCCCCAGCCCGATGCAAGCGCGCCATTCAGCAGGGCCAGACACACCGCACCCGCCGAAAGCGTCTGTTCGATACCGGGGATCTTTTCCGATGGTTTGGGGCTGGCGACCACCGCGACGGCCAGATGCGCATCGCGGTAGGCGGTTGCGCCCTTGAACGTCTGTTCCTGATCAAGCCCCAGCGCCGCACCCCGTTCCAGCGCCAGTTCCGCCAGCCGCGCCAGGGTCGGCCCGCCCAGAACGATGAAACGCCACGGTTCCAGCTTGCCGTGGTCGGGGCTTCGGGCGGCGGCGGAAAGGATCGGCATCAGCGCCGCGCGGTCGGGCACCGGGGCGCGCAATATCTTGGCCGGGTACGATCGGCGCGACAACAGAAAGGCAAGGGCTGCGGGATCGTGCTCTGGCATTTGGCGCTCCGTTCTGGTTATCTTTCATGTCGGGGAAAGGTTGGGCAAGGTCAAGACTGTTGAACACCGCCCGCCCAAGGGGTAGCGGCATGGCCCATGCCCATCCCCCGGCATCGGGCGCGGATTTCCGCGCAGGCGTGACCGTGGCCCTAGGTGTTTCGGCAAATTCCGGCTAAGCGGTCGAAATCGATGAGGTGTTCCGATGATCCGTCCTTCCCGCCGTCGCGCGCTGTTGATCGGGCTTGCCGCCCTGATGGCCGGGTGCGGCAGCAGTCGCAACGACCGGGTCGACCGCAGGCAGTATGCCAGCGAGACGCCGGAATTGCGCCGCCTGATCGAAAAGCATGCCCGCCGCAATGATGTGCCGGTGGATCTGGTCGAACGGGTGGTGCAGCGCGAAAGCCGGTTCAACCCGGCCGCGCGCAACGGACCCTATTACGGGTTGATGCAGATCCGGCCCGAAACCGCGCGCACCATGGGTTATCGAGGGCGGCCTTCGGGGCTTCTGGATGCCGATACCAACCTGACCTATGCGGTGAAATACCTGCGCGGCGCCTGGCTGGTGTCGGATGGCGATCATGACCGGGCGGTGATGTGGTACGCGCGCGGTTATTATTACGAGGCCAAAAGACGCGGATTGCTGGAAGAAACCGGGTTGCGCGGTTAGGGCGGATTCCAGTCAGTCGGAGTCGGTCCATCGACTGGCGCGCGCACGGCAAGCGCGGGAAGTGAGTATTTTTTTCGAGAGGATGGGAAAGAGGGTTTTCTTGAGCGGTCAGGGTGCGGGTCTGATTGGGTGCAACGCGCGTTAGCCGTCGGGGGAGAGCAGGCCAAGGCCGCGCAGATAGATGCCGATCCCGGCCTCAAGAAGATCCTCGGGCGGGAAGGGCGATCGGGCGCCGGGCTGGCCGCGGGCGAAGAGTTCCACCACACCGTGGCTCAGCGCCCAGATATGCGCGGAAAACATCGTGGCCGGTGGGCGACGGTCGGCGGGCATCTGATCGCAAAGCGCGGTTGCCGCCCGGTCCAGCACCGCGCGCGCGCGCGCCGCCGTCAGGGCAAGGTCTGGATGGGCATCCAGCGTCAGCCCCGCCTCGAACATCGCCATGTAATGGCCGGGATGGCGGCGGGCAAAGGCCAGATAGGCGCGGCCCGTCGCCTCGAATGCCTTGAGCGCCGAGGGTTTGCCATCATCATAGGCAAAGGCCATCAGGTCGCCAAAGATCGCATAGCCCTGTTGCGCCACTTCGGCCAGCAGATCCTCGCGCCCGGCGAAATGGCGATAGACGGCGGCGGGGGTGACACCGGCGGTCTTGGCGGCCTCTGACAGGGTAAAACCCTGCGGGCCCTTTTCGGAAATCAGGCCAAGCGCCGCCTCGACCAGGGCCTGTTTGAGATTGCCGTGATGATAGCCGCGTTTAGGCATCCGCGATGTCGGGCCAGATCTCGGGGCCGCCGCAGATCAGGGGATCGGGCGCGCCGACCGCCTGCGCATCGCGTCCGGGATAATCGGCCGTGCCCAGAACCGCGCGGATCGCCGCCAGCCGCGCGCGCCGCTTGTCATCCGCCCGGATCACCGTCCATGGGGCCGCGTGGGTGTGGCTGATCAGAAGCGTTTCGCGGATCGCATCCGTGTAGGCATCCCACAGCGGCAGGCCATCGACATCGATCCGGCTGAGCTTCCAGTGCTTGAGCGGGTCTTTCTCGCGGTCCAGAAACCGGCGCATCTGTTCGGCGCGCCCGACGTTGAGCCAGATCTTGACCAGGCGGATACCATCTTCGACCAACATTGCCTCGAACCGGGGCACCTGCCGGAAGAATTTCGCGCGCTGTTCGAGGGTGCAAAAGCCGAACACCGGTTCGACGACGCCGCGGTTGTACCAGCTTCGATCAAAGATCACCATTTCGCCCGCGGCGGGCATGCGGGCGATGTAGCGCTGAAAATACCATTGCGTCGCCTCGGTATCCGAGGGTTTGGGCAGGGCCACCACCGGCGCGCCGCGCGGGTTTATGTTTTCACGCAACCGCCCGATGGTGCCGCCCTTGCCCGAGGCATCGCGCCCCTCGAACACCACCACCACCCGCGCGCCGCAATCGCGCAGATGCGCCTGATACTTGACCAGTTCGATCTGAAGGCGCGCCATCGCGTCTTCGTAATCGTCTTTGTTCATGGCGGTCCTGTAGGGAAAACTTTCGGACAGCATGTCATTCTTGTCGGCCTTGCGCAGCGCGTCGCGCAGATGTTTGGGGGCCTCTTTCGTGACATAGCGGCTTATGGCGCCGTCAAAGGGCAGGGTCATGCACGGTCTCCTGTTTTGGGGTCAGTATCGCGATTGCGGCGCGGGGTGCAATCGGATGCGGCGGGAAATCCGCGTGGGGCAAGGGGGGGCTGCGTGCAATGGCGTTAGCGGGCGCTGCGCGCAATGTCAGGGGGCGCTGTGCGCACTGGCGCGGCGGATGGCATCGATCACTGCCTCGGGGTTGGTGTGGTGGGGCATGTGGCCCACGCCCGAAAGCCGGGTCAGGCGGGCGTTTGGCAGCAGGGTGGCAAGCTTGTCGGAATGCACGGCGATCGGTACGATCGTGTCGGCGGTTCCATGGATCAGTTCGACGGGCAGGTGCAGACCGGCGTAATGGCGCGACATTTCCACAAGATGGGGTTTCAGCCCGTTCACCTGGCGTGCATTGGCGCGCAGGCTGGCCTGCCGCAGCGTCAGCTCGACGCCGATGTGATCGACATAGCCTTTGGGCGCCTGCTTGGGGCGAAAGATTACCGCCAGCGCCTCGTCGGCGCGGCGTTTCCCGGCAAAGGCGGCAAGCAGCCGCAACAGAATGGCGTCGCCAAGGGCGCTGGCGCTGATCCGGTACCAAAGGCCCAGACCGCCCGGCCAGGGCATCGTGGCCCCCGACACCAGCACCAGCGCGCGGATGCCGCCGGGATCGTTCAGCGCCCAGGCCAGCGCCACCGCCGCGCCGTAACTGTGACCCAGAACCACCGGATTTCGAACACCAAGCTGGTCGGCCGCCGCGCGCAGCAGATCGGCCTGCACGGCGGGATCAATTGCGGCATCGCCCGGATCGTCGGTCCAGCCCAGGCCGGGCCGGTCAAAGGCGATGACGCGGTAATGGGGCGCAAGGCGGCCCACCAGGTCAAAGGTGAAATCGCGGGTGTTGCCGCTGGCGCCGTGGATCAGCACCAGATCCGGGCCCGCCCCCTCGACATGGGCGTGCACGGTGGTGCCCCCCACATCCAGCAACTGCCCCGTCGGCGGATAGGCCGCGCGGGCAACCTTTGCGCGCCGGTCGGCCCGCCGGTCAAGCAGCACGCCGCACCCCGCAACCGACAGGACCGAGATCAGGGCAATGGCAGCAATGGCGGGAAACCACATGGCGGGTCCATCTGTCAGGTCAGGCCGCCAGGGGCGTTACGCGAATGTAGGGCGAGCCTTGCCAATGGCCACCCGGCCCGTGCCTGCGATCAAGTGCCGATATCGCGCAGATCGAACGGGGTGGTCTGATAAATCTCGTTGATCCAGTTGCCATAAAGCAGATGCCCGTGGCTGCGCCAGCGATTGAGCGGGGCGCGCGTCGGATCATCATCGGGAAAGTAATTCACGGGCACAGCGATCGGGGTGCCCGCGACCGCGTCGCGGTCATACTCTTCCTTCAGGGTGCCGCTGTCATATTCGAAATGATCGAACGTATAAAGCGCGCGATGGGCGCTGTCAGCGACCAGGCAAGGGCCCGAAACCTCGCTGAACAGCAGCGTGCGCAGCGCCGCAACCCGGTCAAGATCGGCCTGACGGATTTCCGTCCAGCGGCTGACGGGTACCAGGCAATCATCGGAAAACCCGCGCAGATAGACGGATGCAGGCGAGGTGTTGGTCTGGCGAAAGCAACCGAACATCTTGGTCGCCAGCATGTGCTTTGGCACCCCGTGAAAGTGGTTGATCATCGCCATGCCGCCCCAGCACACGCCAAAGGTGTTGTGGACATGGGTTTGCGACCAGTCGAACACCTCGCGCAGTTCGTCCCAATAGGTCACGTCGGAAAAGGCCAGATGTTCGATGGGCGCGCCGGTGATGATCAGCCCGTCAAAGCGTTCATCCCTGACCTGCTGGAACGGGCGATAGAATTCCTCCATATGTTCGGGGGCGGTGGTCTTGGAATGGTGTTCGGTCATGCGGATCAGGGTCAGATCGATCTGAAGGGGGGTGGCCCCGATCAGGCGGGCGAACTGGGTTTCCGACTGGATCTTCTTGGGCATCAGGTTAAGCAGCGCGATGCGCAACGGCCGGATATCCTGCCGGGTGGCGCGCAATTCATCCATTACCATCACGCCTTCACGATCAAGGATGTGATAGGCAGGCAGCGATTCGGGCAATCTGATCGGCATCGGTATACTCCGGCGGGCAGAACGGGATTTAGACCGGCTTTTGGCCAGCCTCAAGAGTATGGGCGATCAGGTCGATCACGTCGCCCGCGCTGGTGACGCGGGCGATATCGTCGGCATGCACGGTGATACCCCAGTTTTGCGCCATCATTTCATAGCGTGGCTGGCGATGCGCCAGGGCCTTCGCATAGGCGTGGCGCACAAAGGCATCGGGATCGACCTCGCCCTCGGTCAGGCCGGTATCGCGCAGATAGGCCTGCCAGACCGGCACCAGGAATTCCGGCTGGTAATACATCGGTTTGGGCGCCCGGTCGAAACGGCGGATCAGTTCGGCGGTGTGATCCGCCGATCCCTTGATCCACACCGGCAGCAGATGTTCCGACAAGGTGCGCATCACCGGATCGTCGCGGTCCGCGGGGTTCACCACCTCGCAGATTGATCCGCCGCTGTCACAAACGAAATGCGCATAGCCGTAAAGCGCCTGTGCGCGGGTGATGAAATGCGGCGTATCCATCAGCGCCGCCACCTCGGCCACGCGGTGCTGATCCTGCCGGGTGCGATAGGTCTCAAACGGCAGGCCACCCCGGCTTGGGTCGCCCGGTTTGCCCAGGTAGGTCGATAGCGGCGACAGGTTTCCGAAGGTGATGTTCGAGGCGATATAGATCGAATCCGTCATCAACAGATCGCGCAGCAGCGGCACCTGCATCGCCTGATGTTTGAAATTGTCGACGATATGTTCGCCCATGTAGCGGGTGCCGATCCGGTAATCGACCGAATAGTGAAACCAGCCCCCCGCATCGCGCAACAGGTTCGAGATGTGGGTCTTGCCCAGCCCCGACATGCCAAACAGCATCAGCCGCTTTTGTGGGGATTTCAGCCAGTGTTCGGCGCTTTGGTAAAGCATCTGTCGCCCTTTCGATGGTGCGCCTTGGCTAACGCCCGCCATTGGGTTGGTCAATCGGGTTGCCGTTGCATCGTGGGCGTTCGGCCCCAGGTTTGCCCAAGGACACCTGACGGGCGGAAACGCCCCTGCAATCGCTGACATGGCGGAAATGAAAAACCGCGCCGGATCACTCCGGCGCGGATTGAAATTCTGGAACCGCTGCGCCGATCACTCGTCGCGGGGATCGTCACCACCGGCGCTGCCGATATCGTCGAAGAGTTCGGCAATCTCGAATTCGGCCTCGGCCTCGGCCTCGGCGGCAAGTTCCTGAATGGATTTGCCCGATGCCTGCAGCTCTGCCTCTTCCGGGGAACGGGCAACGTTCAGGTTGAACTTCGCCGTTACCTCGGGGTGCAGGACCAGCGAAACCGTGTGGATGCCCAGTTCCTTGATCGGGCGATCAAGAACCACCTGGCGGCGGTCAATGGTGAAACCGCCTTCGGTCGCGGCATCGGCGGCGTCACGGGTGCTGACCGATCCATAAAGCGAGCCGGAGTCGGACGCCGAACGGATCACCACGAACATCTGCCCGTCCAGCTTTTCAGCCAGCGCCTGCGCCTCTTTGCGGGTTTCGATATTGGCCATTTCAAGCTGCACCTTGCGGGCCTCGAACGCCTTTATATTGGCGTCGGACGCGCGCAGCGCCTTGCCCTGCGGCAGCAGGAAATTGCGGCCGAAACCGTCCTTGACGTTCACGACATCGCCCATCTGGCCCAGCTTGGCCACACGTTCAAGAAGGATCACTTGCATGTCGTTCCCCTTATTTCACGGCGTATGGCAGCAGGGCAAGAAAGCGCGCACGCTTGATCGCCCTGGCCAGTTCGCGTTGTTTCTTGGCCGAAACGGCGGTGATGCGCGACGGCACGATCTTGCCGCGTTCAGAGATGTAGCGTTGCAGCAGCCGCACGTCCTTGTAATCGATCTTGGGTGCGTTATCGCCCGAGAACGGGCAGACCTTGCGGCGACGGAAGAATGGTTTGTTTGCCATGGTTTGCTATCCTTTCCTGCTGCCGGTCAACGCCGACGTTCGGGGCGGTCGCCCCGGTCGCCACGGTCACCACGATCGGGCCGGTCGCCACGATCGCCACGGTCGGGCCGGTCGCCACGATCGTCGCGTTTTTGCATCTGCACCGACGGGCCGTCTTCGTGCGCGTCAACCGAAATGGTCATGACCCGCATCACATCGTCATGCAGGCGCATCAGGCGCTCCATCTCCTGCACGGCGGGGGCGGGGGCGTTGGTGCGCAGCAGCGCATAGTGGCCCTTGCGGTTCTTGTTGATCTTGTAGGCCATCGTCTTGACGCCCCAATATTCATTGGCGACGACGGTTCCGCCATTATCCGCCAGCACGGCGGAAAAGTGTTCAACAAGCCCTTCGGCCTGGGCGCTGGAAAGATCCTGGCGCGCGATAAAGACATGCTCGTAAAGCGGCATGTGTGCTCCGATCTGTCGGGCGCATTTCATCGTGCGGGCCTGAATTCTTCGCCCCCCGCACACGAGAGCCTGCGCCGGTTTCGTGGTTCGCGAAGAAGGGGCGTTATACAGGCCCATTCCGGTGATGCAAGGGGGCAAATCGCGTCGAAAACCGGTCGATTGCCGACATTATGGCCGATTCACCTAAATATTGTCGTAAACGCGCCGGATTGGCGGGGCATCAGGGTCTGGAAAGGATCAGTGATGCCCGGAACTGCTCAAATCTTCAAGACTTTCGCGCGCGGCCAGTCGGGTGCGGTGACGGTGGAATATGTACCGCTTATTGCCGCGATCATCGGCCTTGGCGTGTTGGTTGTGACGGGCGTCGGCGGCGGGGCCAACACCGCATCGCAGAACGTTTCCGACACGCTGAAGAATGCCGAGGTGAAATCGCCGGTATTCGCAGCAGCGGGGCCCACCGGCAACACCAACACCGGGCCAATCGGCGGTGACCCCCTGCCGCCTGGGGGCGTATCAGGGGGGGGCGACGCATCTGGCGGCGGATCGTCGGGCGGTTCCTCTGGCGGATCGTCAGGCGGTTCCACTGGCGGGGACTCTGGGGGGGATTCTGGCGGGGGTTTCACAGGCGACAACGGCAGCGACAACGGCACGCCCCCTTCAACCGGATCAGGCAATCCCGGCAATGACAAGGATGTGGGCAAAGCCGGCGAAACGCCCAGCGACCAGAACGATTTTGGCGGCGGTTCGGTTGGAAACAGCGACAGCTCCGGTGCTTCGGGTGGTGGCACGGATAATAACGCGGGATCAAAGGGCAACGATGATGACGATTCCCACGATGACGGCTCTGACGATCATGACGCCCACGATGACGACTCCCACGATGACAAATCCAAAACTGACGACTCGGATAATTCGGGGCTGGCCGAGGCGGATTTCACCTTTCCGACGATGAACGTCGGGTTCTATGCGGGCGATATCATCGTCTCTGAATGGATGAGCTTTCCCGAACTTGGCAGTGAGAAGGTGGATTTCTCGATCTCGGGTGACGGGAATGCAACGGCGCAGGCCCATAACGGCAAGCAACTCAGCGAAGGCAAAATTCAGTGGGGCACGAATATCACCGTGCAAACCCCGCCACCGGGCGAGACCTATACAGTGATATTGCAGCTTGGCGACCAGGTGGGCAGCTTTACCGTTGCCCGCGCCGCCCAGCCCTGAGCGTGGCGGGCGCATCGGCAAAAGGAAACAAGCCGAATTTCTGACAACCGCCTGACCGGGTCGGCGTATGTGGCCCCGTGCATTTTTCAATATTTGTCAGATTGGCCGGGAACGGCACATTGGGCGCTGTGGCAAACGCCCCGGCGCCGACACATCCGGAACGGGGCACCCCCTTCACATCCCCGCGCCCCCGGCGTATAGGCGGCGCGGACCGACAGGAGACCCCGGATGCAAGGCAGTGCCAACCTCAACGTGATGATCAAGGCCGCGCGCAAGGCGGGCCGCAGCCTTGTCAAGGATTTCCGCGAGGTCGAGAACCTTCAGGTGTCCAGCAAGGGCGCGGGCGATTTCGTCAGCCGTGCCGATATCGCCGCGGAAAAGATCATCCGCGATGAATTGATGGGCGCGCGCCCGACCTATGGCTGGCTGGGCGAGGAAAGCGGCGAGGCGCCGGGCGATGATCCGACCCGCCGCTGGATCGTCGATCCCTTGGATGGCACCACGAATTTCCTGCACGGCCTGCCACACTGGGCGATTTCCATCGCGCTGGAACACAAGGGAGAGGTGGTCGCGGGCGTGGTGTTCGATCCGGCCAAGGATGAAATGTTCTGGGCCGAAAAGGGCACGGGCGCCTGGATGAACGACACCCGCCTGCGGGTGTCGGGGCGCAACAAGATGATCGAGTGCATCTTTGCCACCGGCGTCCCCTTTGGCGGGCGGGGCACGCTTCCGGCGACGTTGCAGGATCTGGCGCGGCTGATGCCAACCTGCGCGGGGGTTCGGCGCTGGGGGGCGGCGGCGCTTGATCTGGCCTATGTGGCGGCGGGGCGGTACGATGGATATTGGGAACGCGGGCTGAATGCCTGGGATCTGGCGGCGGGCCTGATCATCGTGCGTGAGGCCGGCGGGCTGACCGGCCCGGTGCGAGTGGGGGCGGATATTCTGGAAAAGGGCGCGGTGATTGCCGCCAACAGCCAGGTTTTCGACGCCTTGGCCAAGGTGCTGCGCCAACCGGCCTGAAGGCCGGGCCCACCGCCGGACGTCAACGCCGCCGTATCACCGGAAAAGAGCTGCGTACCACCCGGTAACGCGTAGCCGCATGGGGCGGCAAGCCTTTGGTCTTTTGCCAGAATTTTATGCCGCCGCGCCGCAGCCACGGGCCAAATGCCAGCATCAGGCCCGCCACGAACCCGCCGACATGCGCCCAGAACGCAACGCCCGCCCCGGCCTGCGTGACACCGCTGAAAAGCTGCAATGCGAACCAGACCCCAAGAATGATCCATGCCGGCAGGGTAAACACCCGGAAAAAGATCACGATGATAATCAGCACATCGATGCGCGCGCGCGGAAACAGCAAAAGATAGCCGCCCATCACCCCCGCAATCGCCCCCGACGCCCCGACCATCGGCGCCATGGAGGCCGGTTCGGCAGCAAATTGCGCCAGCGCCGCCGCGATGCCGGACCCAAGGTAGAAAAAACCAAAGCCGACATGCCCGAGCTGATCTTCCAGGTTGTCGCCGAAGATCCACAAGAACAGCATGTTGCCCGCCAGATGCATCACCCCGCCATGCAGGAACATTGACGTGATCAGCGTGGTGCCGCCTTCGGCATGTGCCAGCCGCAGCGGCACCATGCCCCAGGTGCTGAAAAACAGATCGATGGCGCGGGGATCATTGAAAAGTGGCCAGTACCACAGGAATATCGCGATATTCGCCGCGATCAGGCCATATGTGACAAAGGGCGTGCGGCCAGAGGGATTGTGATCGCGGATGGGGAACATGGCCGCATGGTTTCCGATCGCGCGGGGGCCGTCAAGGGCGGGCCCGCTGGCCCTTTACCAGCCCCGGCGTTTCAGGGTGCGCGCCAGAAGCCACAGAACCACCGCCACAGCGGCCACGACGATCATCAGCCGCAGCGCAACCTGCCCGCCGATCTCGACCAGCGTCGGATCGGTCAGCATACTGACATGGAGCACCAGCAAGACCGCCGCAACCGCCGCAACCGCCAGCGCGATCACCCCCCCTTCAACCCGCAGCACCATCAACAGGCCCCCCAGAAGACCCACCCAGACCGACAAGGCCCAAAGCCCGGCCGCAGGTGCGGGCAGGTTCAGAAGCCAGGCCTGCTGATCCTCGGTCATCAACCGCAGATAGGGCGCAAAGGAAAAGCGCATCATCAGGTATTCCGCGCATCCCGCCAGATAGAAGACCAGCGCGATCCACCCCGTCAGGCCCCAAACCTTGCCACCTGTGTTACGCATGATCTTCCCCCCGGATCAGCGAAAGCCGCCGCCCGCCCCCTCTTGCCACGGTTTGACAAGATTGCCAAAGCGGGTGAACTGCCCTTCGAACGAAAGCTCCACATGGCCAATGGGGCCGTGGCGCTGCTTGCCGATGATCACCTCGGCCTTGCCGTGAACATTGGCCATCACCTCTTGCCATTTGGCCATGGCTTCAAGATCGTGATCGCCGGGCTTTTCGCGCTCGCGGTAATATTCGTCGCGATAGACGAACATCACCACATCGGCATCCTGTTCGATAGACCCGGATTCGCGCAGGTCGGACAGTTGCGGGCGCTTGTCTTCGCGGTTTTCCACCTGACGCGACAACTGCGACAGGGCCACCACGGGAATGTCGAGTTCCTTGGCGATGGCCTTCAGCCCCTGGGTGATTTCCGACACCTCGTTCACCCGGCTGTCCTTGGCCGTCGCCGGGCGCACCAGTTGCAGGTAATCGACAACGATCACATCCAGCCCCGATGTGCGTTTGAGGCGGCGGGCGCGTGCCGCCAACTGGCTGATCGGCAGGGCAGGGGTGTCATCGATGAACAGCGGGCAGGATTCGAGGGTTTTCGCCGCCTCGACAAAGCGGCGGAATTCGACCTCGGTCATGTCGCCACGGCGGATCTGTTCCGATGGCACCTCGGCCGCCTCTGACAGAACCCGCGCGGCAAGCTGTTCGGCGCTCATCTCCAGGCTGAAGAACCCCACCACACCACCATTGATCGTGCCTTCGGTCCCGTCGGGCAACTTGCCCCGCTTATAGGCCTTGGCGATGTTGAAGGCGATGTTGGTCGCCAGCGAGGTCTTGCCCATCGATGGCCGCCCCGCCAGGATCAGCAGATCCGACCGATGCAACCCGCCCAGTTTCTTGTCGAGATCGACCAGCCCCGTCGACAACCCCGCCAGCCCGCCGTCACGCTGATAGGCGGCGTTTGCCACATGCACCGCATCGCTGACCGCCTTGAGGAAGGATTGAAAGCCGCGTTCGGTGGCGCCCTGTTCGCCCAGCTTGTAAAGCGCCTGTTCGGCCTCGATGATCTGGTCGCGCGGTTCGCTCGATACATCGACCAGCGCGGCGCGGGCCGATATGTCGCGCCCCAGCCCGATCAGTTCGCGCCGCACCGCCAAGTCATAGATCATCTGCGCATAATCGCGCGCTGCATAGGCCGAGATCGCAGCACCGGCAATGCGCGCCAGATAGGCCGGGCCGCCAAGTTCCTTCAGCCCCTCGTCGCCCTCCATGAACGCCTTGAGCGTAACGGGCGAGGCCAGCGCGTTTTTCTGGATGCGCGCAGCGGCAATTTCAAAGATGCGGGCATGAACCGGTTCAAAGAAATGGTCGGCGCGCACCAGGTTGCTGATCCGGTCGAACACATCGTTATTGGTCAGGATTGCGCCCAGAAGCTGTTGTTCAGCCTCGATATTATGCGGAAGACTGTCGCCTTCGTCAGAGATTTCGACCGACTGCTTCAGCGCGGCGAAAGTGGTCATGATCATCTGCCCCTTGGTCGTCTTGTGGTTTTGTGATTCCAGACGGTATGCCGGATACGGCGCCGCCGATCAATTTGTATAAGACTGTGGATAACTGTCAGGGTCTGCCACCAACATACTGCGGCAAGATGTGGGGCGCCGTCAAGATGTTGATGAAATTTCCGGGCATTTGCCTGTTATGGCGCCCACATGGATCGGGGCACACGAATCAAGGCCCCACGATTATGGGGCCGTGATCGCGGCCCGGTCTTGCGGGCCGCGTGGTTTGGGCCGGATCAGTCGCGGCCCTTGTAGATATCGACCAGCTTGGCCAGCATTTCCAGCGCGTCCTCGCGCGGGCGCTGGAAGGTGTTGCGCCCGATGATCGATCCGTTGCCACCGCCGTCGCGGATGGCGCGCGCGTCGTCATAGACCGACTCCGCGCCTTTCCTGGCCCCGCCCGAAAACACCACGATGCGCCGCCCGCCAAAGGCCGCCTGCATGCAATGGCGCACCCGTGCGGCCTGCGTGGCGATATCGATCTTTTCGGCCTCATAGACCTTCTTGGCCTCGGGCAGTTCCAGGTGATCGGTCGACAGCTTGATCTTGATGATATGCGCGCCCAGCAGGGCGGCGATCTGCGCGGCATAGGCGGCGATATCGATGGCGGTTTCGCCGTCCTTGGAAATCGCTTCGCCGCGCGGATAGGACCAGATGACGGTGGCGATGCCCTTGGCCGCGGCCTCTTCGCGCAGGGCGCTGATTTCCTCGAACATGCCAAGCGCCATGTCCGACCCCGGATAGATGGTAAAGCCGATGCAGGCACAGCCCAGCCGCAGCGCATCATCGACCGATGCGGTGATCGCCTGATCCTTGCCCGCCGTTGCCGACATCAGCGAATTGGCGCTGTTCATCTTCAGGATGGTGGGGATCTGGCCGGCGAAAGTATCGGCGCCCGCCTCGATCATGCCAAGGGGGGCGGCAAAGGCGTTCAGGCCCGCGTCAACGGCCAGTTGATAATGGTAATGCGGGTCATAGGCGGCGGGATTGGCCTGAAACGACCGGGCCGGGCCATGTTCGAACCCCTGATCGACCGGCAGGATGATCATCTTGCCGGTGCCGCGCAGTTTGCCGTTCATCAGCATCCGCGCCAGATTGCCTTTCACGCCGGGGGTGTCGCCTTCATATCGGGCAAGGATCTTTTGAACAATTCTGGTGGTGCGCATAAGGGGATTCCTTGTAACCTTGTTTGACTATCTGCCATAGCCAAGGTTGGATCGTCGCGCAACGGCGGTGGCGCTAACATCCGATTTCGGGGGCATTATCGGGCCTCAGTGGTCAAGCGCCGCGACACCCGGCAGCACCTTGCCCTCCATCCATTCCAGAAACGCGCCGCCGGCGGTGGAGACATAGCTGAAATCATCCGAAACCCCGGCCAGGTTGAGCGCGGCCACCGTGTCGCCGCCGCCCGCCACCGAAACCAGCCGCCCGGCGCGGGTCAGTTCCGCGGCCTTTTGCGCGGCGGCCTTGGTGGCGGCATCGAAGGGCGGCATCTCGAAGGCGCCAAGCGGGCCGTTCCAGATCAGGGTGCGGCACCCCTCGAACACCTCGCCGATCGCGGCCACGGTTTTTTCCCCGGCATCCAGGATCATCGCATCTTCGGGGCAGGCATCGGCGGCCACGGTCTGGGCGCTGACCCCGGGCGCGAATTCGCGCGCCACCACCACATCGACGGGCAGGTGAATGGCGCAGCCGACACTTTCGGCCTTTTCCATGATCGCGCGCGCGGTTTCGGCCAGATCCTCTTCAACACGGGACCGGCCGATGCCCAGCCCCTGCGCGGCCAGAAAGGTGTTGGCCATGCCGCCGCCGATCACCAGATGATCGACACGGCTGACAAGATTGCTCAGCAGATCAAGCTTGGTCGACACCTTGGCCCCGCCGACAACCGCCACCACCGGGTGATGGGGGTTGCCCAGCGCCGCCGACAATGCCTGCAATTCCGCCTGCATCTGCCGCCCGGCGCAGGCCGCAAGCACATGCGCCAGCCCTTCGGTCGAGGCATGGGCGCGGTGCGATGCGGAAAAGGCGTCGTTCACATAAACCTCGCCCAATGCGCCAAGCGAGGCTGCAAACATCGCATCGTTGCTTTCCTCGCCCGCATGAAAGCGGGTGTTTTCCAACAGCAGCACCTCACCCGGCGGCAGCGCCGCCACCGCCTTTTTCGCTTCGCCTCCGATACAGTCGCTGGCGAAATGCACCGGCACGCCCAGCGCCTCGCGCAGGGCGGGCAGGGTGACGGCAAGCGACAGATCGGGCACCGGCCGCCCCTCTGGCCGCCCGAAATGCGCGATCAGCACCGGCTTGCCGCCCGCCGCAAGAATATCGTGCACGGTCGGCGCGATCTTGGCGATTCGGGTGGCATCGGTCACCTTGCCGTCCGCGACAGGCACGTTGATATCCACACGCACCAGCACGACCTTGCCCGCAAGGTCCATGTCATCAAGGGTTTTCCAGGCCATCGCGTTTTCCTTGTGTCCGGTCCCGGATTGGCAGGGACATCCCCCTTTAGATCACCTATGCCCAATGCGCCGTCAACCGCCTGTGACGCAATGGGGGCGCCTTTGGCCTTTCCCTTTTGCGCGCCCCGGCCTATTTTCGCCCAAATCATGGAAGGAATACCGATGGCCGATATGAAAGATCCCGAAAACACCATCATCATCACCCTGACCGGCGGGCCCGTCACGATCGAACTGTTGCCCGATGTCGCCCCCGCCCATTGCGCCCGCATGAAGGAACTGGCCCGCGCCGGTTCCTATGACAATGTGGTGTTTCACCGGGTGATCGACGGATTCATGGCCCAGACCGGCGATGTGGAAAACGGCAATGCCGAAAAGGATTTCAACCTGCGCCGCGCGGGCACCGGCGGATCGGATCTGCCTGATCTGCCCGCCGAATTTTCGAAACTGCCGCACGACCGGGGCACCATCGGCGCGGCGCGATCGTCAAACCCCAACAGCGCCAATTCGCAATTCTTCATCAACTTCAAGGACAACCATTTCCTGAACGGGCAATACACCGTCTATGGCCGGGTGGTTTCGGGGATGGAGCATGTCGATGCCATCACCCGCGGCGAACCGCCCGCAGCGCCCGACCGGATGATCACCGTGCGGGTGGCGGCCGATGTTTAAGGCAGTCACCCGCCGCGCGGCGCTCGCACTTGTTGTGGTCGGCATGATCGCCGGGGCCCCGGCCATGGCGCTGGCCGGGCCGAAGCTGGTGATAGATGTCAACGGGCAGGCCAAGGGCACCGTGGTCATCGACCTTGATGAAAAGGCCGCGCCAAATCACGTCGCCCGCCTGATAAAGCTGGCGGAATCAGGCGCTTATGACGGCGTGGTGTTTCACCGGGTGATATCGGGGTTCATGGCGCAGACCGGCGATGTGGCCTTTGGCAAACGGGGGGGCGATACCAGCCTTGCCGGGCGCGGCGGGTCTGACCTGCCCGATCTGAAGGCCGAATTTTCGAACATTCCCTTCAAGACCGGCACCGTGGGCATGGCGCGCGGCGGCGATCCGAATTCGGCCAACAGCCAGTTTTTCATCATGTTCGATGACGGCCCCAGCCTGAACGGGCAATATACCGTGGTCGGGCAGGTCGAATCGGGCATGTCAGTGGTGCGCGCGATCAAGAAGGGCCGCTCGGCCCAGAACGGGGCGGTCACCGATCCCGATTACATGGTGAAAGTGCGGGTAAGGCGCTGACATCCGTTCAAGACCGCGTGAAAGGCGCGCGCCGGGAATAGGCAGAAGTGCAAGGTTGGGGCAGTGTTCGACTGTTCCAACCGGAGATGACCGATGACCTTTTCCCTTGTCCATCCATCCGAAGCGGGTGCGCGGCTGATCGCCGCCGCCCTGTTCCCGGTGGCCCTGATCCTTTCGGGCGGCCCCGCGCTGGCCAATCCCGACTACTGGCGTTCGGAATGGCCGCAGACGGATTTTTCAAACACATCGGTGGATTTCAGCGAGATCATGTCGGGCGGGCCGCCCAAGGATGGCATTCCGGCGCTTGACAGCGTGTCGTTCATCCCCGTGGCCCGCGAAACCCGCATCGAGGATCGCGAGCCGGTCATCACCCTTGAACTGAACGGCGAGACCCCGCGCACCTATCCGGTGCGCTACCTCATGTGGCACGAGATTGCCAATGATGTGGTGGGCGGCGTGCCGGTGGCGGTTACCTTTTGCCCTTTGTGCAATTCGGGGATGGTGTTTGACCGGCGGGTGGCTGGCCAGGTGCTGACCTTCGGCGTCACCGGCAAGCTGCGCAATTCCGACATGGTGATGTATGACCGCGAAACCCAAAGCTGGTGGCAGCAGGCAATCGGCACCGGCATCGTGGGGCATTTCACCGGAACCGAACTGGTGCAACTGCCTGCATGGATGGAAAGCTGGGCGGAATTCAAGGCGCGCAACCCGCAAGGCCTGGTGATGGATGAACCCGACTGGGAGCGCGCCTATGGGCAGAACCCCTATATCAGCTATGACAGTTCGGCCCGTCCGTTCCTGTATTATGGCGAGATGCCGCCGCACGGCATCCTGCCGCTGGCCCGCGTCGTGCGGGTTGGCGACAATGCCTGGCCGTTGGAACGGTTGCGCAAGGCAGGGCAGGTATCCGAGGCGGGGTTGCAGATTTCATGGAACGCCGGGCAGGCCTCGGCGCTTGATGACGGCCAGATCGGGCAGGGACGCGATGTGGGCACGATACGGGTGCGTGACGATCAGGGGCGCGATGTGCCCCATGACGTGATGTTCGCCTTTGCCTTTCACGCCTTCTGGCCGGACGGGCGCTGGCGGTTGGGGAATTGATCACGAAAGTCGCCGCCAAAATGGGTGCGCGCGTGATTGCTTGGGTGGCGTGACGTCATTTGAATTCAGTCGCTTGGGCGGATCGCGCGAAATGAGTATTTTTTCCAAGATGAAATGAGCGAACGTTTTCTTGTGCGGTCAAGGTGGGGGCCGGTTGGGCGCCGCGCAACAGTGGTTCCACCGCTGGCAGGTGTCATTCATCCAGTTCCCCGTGGATGGCGAACTGATCAAGGCCCGCGGCCGCCGGTTCGATAAAGCGGTACTGTTCGCGCACCCCGGCCCCGGTCATCTCGCGCAGTACCGTCAGCACGGTGTTGGGCGGGTGATCGGCGCACAGATCGGCCATCTGCGCCAGTTCCTCGGCCGCGACGGGGCGCGCGGCCTCAAGCGATGGCGCGCCGTAGATATCGACGAAATGCTGTGCCAGATGGTCGATCAATGCCGCGTATTCGCCCGGCTCGATCCGGGTGACGGCGACGAAGGTGACGCGCCCGAAGGTTTCCACCCCCAGCCAGCCATTGGCAAAGGCCTGCCGCGCCTTGCCGGTCAGATCGGCCTCGGTCCAGTTCGAAAATTCGAACCCCCCCGAAACCGCCCATTCGCCGGTGCGCGCGGGGCTGTGAAACACGTTCATGTCGCTTTCGTCGAAATGGATCGCCCGTGCCAGCAACATCTCAGACCTCCTCGATCAGCGATGACATCGGCACAAGGCGCGGTGCACCCTCGCCATGTTTGAACAGCATGCCGAAATTTTCATCCACGCCCAGAAACTGCCCCGCCAGCCGCGCGCCATCCAGCGGCATTGTCAGCCCCTCGCCCAGCTTCCACGCCAGTCCCTGCCATTCCCGGTAAAGATCGGCGCGCCCCTTGCGATCGTCAAGCGCGTTCAGCCACAAAAGCGTGTGCCGCGCCCAGGCTTCCAGCAGCAAGACCACGTCGATCTCTCCGCAGCCCTCCTGATCCAGCGATGTCCAGTCGGGGGTTTCGCCCGGTTCGAAATCGGCGGGCAGGCGGCGGGTCAGTTCGACCCCCACCACCAGCCAGTCGGGCAGGGCGGCCGGATCGCGCGTGTCGGCGGCCACGCGAAAGCCGCCGATATGCCCGCCGTTCAGCCGCACACCGCCGGTCCAGTCCAGATGAACGGCGGTTTCGGGGGGCGCCAGCGCGCCCAGTGCGTTCTGCATCCCGACCATGCAGGCGATCATGCCGGCCATCGCCGGTTCCAGCGCGGTTTCGGGGGCCAGAACCAGGGCCGCGCGCAGCCGTTCGTCGGTGATCGACCAGGCAATCAGCCCCGCATCCACCCCGCGCCGCGCCTGCGCCACGGCAATGGGAAAGGGGGCGGCGGGGCCGGTGCCAAGCCCTTTCATCAACGGCGGAAAAACCGGCAGCCCCGTCATGCCCGGCCTTCGGAAATCATCTGGCGCGCACGGGCGCGAAACGCCTCTGCCTGCGGCGAGGCCGATTTCGATACCACGACCGGCGCCCCGCCATCCGACGCGGTGCGGATATCCAGATGTAACGGAATTTCCGCCAAAAGCGGCACGCCCAGCTTTTCCGCCTCGGCCCGGACGCCGCCGGTACCGAAGATATGTTCGCGGTTGCCGCAGACCGAACAGACATGCACCGACATGTTCTCGATCAGGCCCAGGATCGGCGTGCCCAGCTTGTGGAACATGTCGATCCCCTTGCGCGCATCCAGAAGCGCGATGTCTTGCGGGGTGGAGACGATGATCGCGCCATCGACATGGGTCTTTTGCGCCAGCGTCATCTGCACATCGCCCGTGCCGGGCGGCAGATCGACGATCAGCACGTCCAGCGCGCCCCATTGCACCTGAAACAGCATCTGTTGCAGCGCGCCCATCAGCATCGGGCCGCGCCAGACCACCGCCTCGTCTTCCTGCGTCATCAGGCCCAGCGACATCAGCGTGACACCGTGATTGCGCAAGGGCAGGATGGTTTTCCCGTCGGGCGAGGCGGGGCGCCCGGTGATGCCCAGCATGCGCGGTTGCGACGGGCCGTAAACATCGGCGTCCAGAAGGCCCACGCGCCGCCCTTCGGCGGCCAGCGCACAGGCCAGATTGGCCGCGACGGTGGATTTACCGACCCCGCCCTTGCCCGACGCGATGGCGATGATCCGGTCAACGCCCGCGATCTTTTCCGGGCCTTTGGGCTTGGCTGCGCCCAATTTCAGGTCGGGGGGCGGTTTTTGCGCGGCGTGCGCCGTCATCACCACCGAAACCGACGCAACACCGGGCAGGGCGCGCAGCCGCGCCTCGGCCTCGGCGCGGGCGTCCTCCATCCTTGCGGCGCGGGCGGGGTCGATTTCGAGAACGAAGCGCACCGCGCCCCCTTCAACCGTCAGGGCGCGCACAAGGCCCGCCGTCACGATATCCTTTCCGCCCACCGGATCGGCAACGCCGCGCAGACAGTCCAGCACCGCGTCGCGCGTCAGGCTCATGCCGCGTTGCCCTTGATGGTGCCGGTGACCACATGGTTGACGTCCAGCCCTTCGACCGTCAGCACCACCTTGGCGTCAAAGCTTTTGCCGGCGGCCGGCCCGGCCTTGCGCATCGCCTCTTCGATGGCCTGCTGCGAGGTCACACCGACCTGTTTAAGGAATTTGCGCATCGACATGTTGAAATCGTCGTCCATCATCTGATCCTTTCATCATCTGGGTCTTGGGTGGTTGACTGGCACACCCGACCGGCCTGGCGTGGTGTCGCGGGGCCGGTCGGGATAGTATCATGCAATTCGCCTGTCTGGCAGTCATCTGCAATGCGCCCGCTGCCAGCCCGTTCACTCCACCGGTACCGGATACTGATCCACGCATCAGTGATCCCGCCGCTTTGACAGATAATCGTCGGTACTGCGCACGCGCGGCCGCTCGTTCGTGGCGAAGGGATTGTTCTGGCTGTGGTATTGCGCGTTGATGCGGCAGTTATCGCACATCTGGATCAGTCGCCCGGCGCCGGTTTCCATGAACATCGGATGTTTGCCAGCCAGCTTTTCCATGATCTTTTCAACCGTCGATCGCACCCCGAAGGCCGCGCCGCATTCGATGCAGCAAAACGGTTCCTCTTCGTGCAGGATCGTCTGGCCAAGCGCCGCCTCGCGCGGGTCAAAGCGTGGTTCCAGCGTGATCGCGTTTTCGGGGCAGACGGTGGCGCAGATGCCGCATTGCAAGCAGGCATCTTCCTGAAACCGCAGTTGCGGCTTGTCCTCATTGGCCAGAATCGCCCCCGATGGGCACAGCGACGTGCAAGACAGGCACAGCGTGCAGGTGTCGGTGTTGACGATCACCACGCCATAAGGCGCCCCCGCTGGCAGCGCCACGGGGTCGGTGGCCCCCAACGCCCGTGCCGACAGCCGCGCCACCTGCCGCCGGTTGCCCATCGGCAGCGACGCGGCCACCGCCAGCGGTTCGGGCCGGGCGCCATAAAGCGTGTCCGACAGCGCGTCGGGATCGGCAAGGTCAAGCAGGCGCAACCGGTCTTCGCCCCGCACCCCCGCCGACATCGCCGCCGCCAGTGCGCGTTCGCGCGCGATCGGGTCGTGTTCGGTGCGGGGCGACAGCAGGATATCGACCCCCACGAACCCCGCCGCGAGCGCCGCCAGCATCTCGGCATGGCCAAACCCCGCCAGCGCGTCCACCGTCAACGGGATCACATCGCCCGGTAGGCCGCGCCCATAGCGCGCAGCCAGGCTGATCATTTCGGCGCCATGGCCCGCATCATGCACCAGAAGGCGCGGCGCCCGGCCCCCGG
>JACIYW010000120.1 GCA_014359745.1 Paracoccaceae bacterium
GGTGGGGTCCGCGGGCGCGGGCACTGCCGAATGGCAAGGCCCCCCCCGCCTGATAGAGGTGCTGCCCGATGCCGTGCTGCTGAACGGCGTGCCGGTTGCGCAGGCGGGGCTGGCCGATGCGGTGGCGGCGCTGACCAGAACCCGCGACGATCCGGTGGTGCTGCGCGCGCGCGGGGCGGATGTGGCGCGGATCGTGTCGGTCATGGGCGGGCTGCAACAGGCGGGGTTCAGCCATCTTGTATTGGTGGAATAGGCATGCGTCTTTCGTCATCCACGCCAGACACCCGCGCCGGTCTGCGGGGCGCAAATATCGTGCCGATGATCAATGTGGTGTTCCTGCTCTTGATCTTTTTCCTGATGGTGGCGGAGTTTTCCCGGCCGACACCGGTGGCGGTGACTTTGCCGCAGGGGGCGGGCGGCACCCGGACCCCGCGCGGCGTGGTGCTTCATGTCGATGCACACGGTGAGCCCGCGTTCGGGGATGCGCGCGGGGCCGGGGCGGTGACCATGGTGGCCGCGCTGGCCGCGCCCGGCGTAAGCCTGACGATCCGCGCCGATGCGCGCGCGGATGGCCGCGCGCTGGCCGCACTTTTGCCCAGCCTCGCGGGGTTTGACAGCCTGCGCATCGCGGTGGTCCCTGAATGAGGCGGCGATGATCCGGGTTCTGGTGGAATCGACGGTATTTGCCGGGCTGGCGCTGGCGCTGCATCTTGGCGGGCTGGTCATTGCCACGGGCGGCGCGGGCGCGCCGGGTGCGTCAGGTGCCTTGGGGGCGGATAGTGTCACGCTGCGCGCCGCCGACGATGCGCTGGCCGCAACGGTTGCCGAATGGACGCGCGCGCCGGTGGCGCAGGATCGCACCGCCGCCCCGATCGCCGCCCCGATACCCCCGGTTGCCGATACCCGCCCCCTAACCGCGGTTTCCGCCGACCCAAGGCCGACGCAAACCCCCCCGGCCATGAGTGAAGCCCCACCAATCCCGTCCGCCACCCTGCCGGACCTGCCGTCAGCCCGGCCCGGCCCGACCAACGCCTTGCCAGCGGTATCCCCCGCGCCGGATCCACCCGCAGAACGCGCCTTGCCCCCGCCACGGCCGCGCCCCACAACTGCGCGCGCCCCGACACCGGCCCTGCGCGCTGCGGGCCGGGGCGGTGTGTCGGCGGCGGGTCCGGCGGAAACGGCCGATACGCCGTCTGTGGCGCCGGGCAGGCGCGACCGCCTGCTGGCTGTGTGGGGCGCGCGTATCCGGCAGGCGGTAGAACGTCATAAACACTATCCGCGCGCGGCAGGCGGTGCGACCGGCGCGGCAACGGTGGAAATCAGCGTGACCGGCGCCGGGCAGATGCAGCGCGCCATGCTGCGCCGCAGTTCAGGGCATCCGGCGCTTGATCAGGCCGCGCTTGCGGCGGTGGCGGCGGTCGGCCGGTTTCCGGGCGCGCCCGATGGGCTTGGTCCCGGCCCGCAAGTGTTCACCTTTCAGATGAGCTTTGATCGATAGGCCACGGCGCCCCGCCCCGCCCATCGCCCGGTGGCAAGGCAGGCCGTCAGAAGGTAGCCGCCGGTCGGCGCCTCCCAGTCCAGCATTTCGCCGGCCACGAACCAGCCGGGCAGGGCGCGCAACATCAGGGCATCGTCCACCGCCGCGCGGGTGATGCCGCCCGCGGATGAGATCGCCTCGGCCAGCGGGCGCGGCCCGGCAAGCGGAACGGGCAGCGCCTTGATCAGCCGTGCCAGCGCCGCCGCATCGCGCGGCAGCGGGCGCGCGAATTCCTGCAACAGCGCCCGCGCGCCCTGGCCCAGATGCAGCGCCTTGCGCAACCGGGTCGTGGCGGTTTCCCCGGCCGGACGCCGCGCCAGCCGGGCAGTGATGTCGTCAATCGTCCGGTCGGGCAACAGATCAAGCACCAGCGCGCCCCCCTCGCGCAGCGCGCGCGACACGGCATAAATCCCGCCGCCTTCCAGGCCCTTTGCCGAAATCACGAACTCTCCCCGCGTTGGCCCCTGGCCCGCGTCCAGCGCCACGCCCTTGACCGGGGTGCCGAAATGCCGCGCCATATGCGGCGACCATGCAACCGAAAACCCCATGTTGGCGGGTTGGAACGGCGCGATTCCGACCCCGCGCGCGGCCAGCCACGGCACCCATGCCGCATCCGATCCAAGCCGCGGCCAGCTTGCCCCGCCCAGCGCCAGAACCGTGACATCGGCGCTCACGCAGCGCATGCCCTGCGGGGTGTCGAAGGTGGGGTTGTCGCCCTCAAACCCCGTCCAGCGCCAGCGCGGGGCAATGGTCACACCCAGATCCAGCAGCCGCGCGGCCCAGGCGCGCAACAGGGGCGATGCCTTCATCGCCACCGGAAACACCCGCCGCGAGGTGCCGGTAAACACCTCTTGCCCCAGCCCGCGCGCCCAGGCCTGCACCTGCGCCGGGCCAAAATCGGCCAGCATCGGCGCCAGCCAGCCGGAGGCATCGGCATAGGCGGCAAGAAAGGGTTCCGCCGCCTCGTCGCGGGTCAGGTTCAGGCCCGATTTTCCGGCCATCAGAAACTTGCGCCCGATGCTTGGCTTGGCCTCGGCCACGGTCACCGACAGCCCGGCGCGCGCCAGTTCCTCGGCCGCCATCAGGCCCGCGGGGCCCGCGCCGATCACAAGTGCCGTGGTTTTCATCATCTCGCCCCCACCCATACGCGCCCCATACGCACCCGGTGCGCATCTCGTGCGCACCCCGTGCCAGCTTGGCCGGGCCTTCACAAGGTGGCGCGGCATGGTCGATCCGGGCGCGGCGGGCGTGCCGCGATCATGCCAGATCCGCGCCCGATCAACAGCCCCGAAAATGGGATGTTTGACGGCATGCGCCCCGCGCCCTAAGCTGCCGCCAAAGCCCCGGTTCGGGGCCTTGCAAGGACGGCGCGATGCATCCCGGCCCCCGAAATCTGATCACCGACGTCGCGGGGCTGAAAGTGGGCAGCGCCGAGGATGCGGACCTGCGCAGCGGCGTGTCGCTGCTGGTGGCGGATGCGCCGTTTACCGCGGCGGTGCATGTGATGGGCGGCGCGCCGGGCACGCGCGAAACCGATCTTCTGGCCCCCGACCGGCTGGTGCACCAGGTGGATGCGCTGGTGCTGTCGGGCGGATCGGCCTTTGGGCTTGATGCGGCCTCGGGCGTGGCGGATGGGCTGCGCGCCCTCGCGCGCGGTTTCGACGTGGGCGGGCAGCGGGTGCCGATCGTGCCGGGGGCGATCCTGTTTGATCTGCTGAACGGCGGCAACAAGGCGTGGGTGACCAACCCCTACGGGGCGCTCGGGCGGGCCGCGCTGGCTGCCGCTGCACCCGATTTCACGATCGGGTCGGCCGGGGCGGGATATGGCGCGATGACGGGGCGCTGGAAGGGCGGGCTTGGCTCTGCTTCCCTTGTGCTGGAAAGTGGCATCACCGTTGGCGCATTGGTGGCGGTCAACGCGATCGGGTCGGTCAGCGTCGGCTCCGGGCCGCACTTCTGGGCCGCGCCGTGGGAAATGGACGCCGAATTCGGCGGGCTGGGGCCGGCCCCGCAGTACACCCCCCACGCCGAACCCGTGGCGACCAAACCGCGCGGCGCGGCCACCACCATCGCCATCGTCGCCACCGATGCGGCGCTGACCCAGGCTGAGGCCACGCGGATGGCCACGGCGGCGCATGACGGCATGGCGCGCGCGATCGTGCCAAGCCACACGCCGATGGATGGCGATCTGGTGTTCGCGGCGGCCACCGGCGCGCGGTCGCTTGCCGATCCGCTGCCCGACCAGTTGCGCATCGGCCACGCCGCCGCCACCTGCCTGGCCCGTGCCATCGCGCGCGCGGTCTACCTTGCCCGCCCATGTCCCGGCGATCCGCAACCCTGCTGGCAAAGCCGGTTCGGCGCGCCATGACCGCCCCCAGGAAGGGCAAAACCGGATGGCGGCGCAAAATGACACTGGAACAGGATACACCCATGACCAAGGCACGGCGCGGCATCCATGCCGCCGCGATTTCCCCCTTTACCGCGGATGGCAGCCTGGATGCGCCGAAACTCATCGCCTATTGCCAGCACCTTCTGGCCGAGGGCGGTTGCGATGGCGTCGCCCCCACCGGCACTACGGGCGAGGGCACGTCGGTTCCGATGGTGGACCGGCTGGCACTGCCCGCCGCTTTCGCCAAGGCCGGCATCCCAGCGGATCGGGTGATCTTTGGCACCGGCGCACCGGCGGCCAATGATTGCGTGGCGCTGACCCGTGCGGCGATTGATGCGGGTTACAACAACGTTCTGGTGCTGCCGCCCTATTACTACAAGAACCCGCCCGATGACGGCATCTTCGCCTATTACGCCAACCTTGTCGAAAAGATCGGCCGCGATGATCTGCGGGTCTATCTGTATCATTTCCCGCAGATGTCGATGGTGCCGCTGTCGCCCGCGCTCGTGGTGCGGCTGCGCAAGGCCTTTGGCGCGGTTATCGCGGGCCTGAAGGACAGCAGCGGCGATTTCGCCCAGTCGCGCGCCATTGTCGAGGCGACGGGCGGCGTGGCGAATGATTTCGATGTCTATCCATCGTCTGAATCGATGTTGTGGGACGGGCTGGCGATCGGCACGGCCGGTGTCATTTCGGGGTCGACGAACGCCTTTGGCGCGCGGGCGCAGACCGCGCTGCGGGCCGACGCGGGTGCTATGCGTGACGCGGCCATGGCACGGGTGCGCGAAACCCGCGACATGGCCGGGAAATACCCGTTGATGGCGGCGATGAAACAGATCGAGGCCTGGCGCACAGGTGACGCAAGCTGGACAAGGATGGCCCCGCCGCTGGTGCCGCTGAGCGCCGAACAGAAATCGAACCTGCGCGCCGATCTTGATGCGCTTGACGCCGCCTGACCCCGCCGCCTTTGCCCACGGGCCTGAATGAGGAAACGGATCGCGCGGCGGTCAGCGGCTGCATCGGTTCGGTGCGGGCATCCGGAAACCGACAGGGTGCCTGTGCGGCACCTGCATATCGCGCCCGTTCGCCTTGCGCGCCGGTAAAGGCACCGAAACCGGCTGACAGGACCGGCTGACAGGAATCGGCTTCAGACGCGGTAAGCCGCAGGTTCGGGTGGGGGCCAAAGCCGTGAAATCCCCCACCAAACCCCTGTCAGGCGCGGATCAGGCCCATGGCCTCCAGCTTCAGGATGACCTGATGCGCGCAGTTGTCCACATCGACATTCTCGGTTTCGACCACCAGTTCGGCGTTGGTCGGGGCCTCATACGGGTCGGAAATGCCGGTAAATTCCTTGATCTTGCCCTCGCGCGCCAGCTTGTAAAGGCCCTTGCGGTCGCGCCGTTCGCATTCTTCAAGGCTGGTGGCGACATGGACCTCGACGAAGGCGCCGTATTGCTCGATCATCTCGCGCACCGCGCGCCGGGTCGCGGTGTAGGGCGCAATCGGCGCACAGATGGCGATGCCGCCGTTCTTGGTGATTTCCGACGCCACATAACCGATGCGCTTGATGTTGATGTCGCGGTGTTCCTTGCTGAACCCCAGTTCCGACGACAGGTGTTTACGCACCACGTCACCATCCAGCAACGTCACCGGCCGCCCGCCCATTTCCATCAGTTTCACCATCAGCGCGTTGGCAATGGTCGATTTGCCCGACCCCGAAAGCCCGGTGAAGAACACCGTAAACCCTTGCTTGTTGCGCGCGGGCGAGGTTTTGCGCAACTGTTCCACCACCTCGGGAAAGGAAAACCATTCGGGAATTTCCAGCCCTTCGCGCAGGCGGCGGCGCAATTCGGTGCCCGAGATATCCAGAACCGTCGTGCCCTCTGGCACCTCATTCGCCGGGTAATATTGCGCCTTTTCCTGCACATAGACCATGTGCTTGAAATCGACCATGGTCACGCCGATCTCGGCCTCGTGCTGTTTGAAAAGGGTCTGCGCATCATAGGGGCCGTAAAAATCCTTGCCCGCCGAATTCTTGCCGGGGCCTGCATGGTCGCGCCCCACGATGAAATGCGTGCAGCCGTGGTTCTTGCGGATCAGCCCGTGCCACACCGCCTCGCGCGGGCCGGCCATGCGCATCGCAAGGTTCAGCAGGCTCATGGTGGTGGTGGAGGCGGGGTATTTGTCGATCACCGCCTCATAGCAGCGCACACGGGTGAAGTGATCGACATCGCCCGGTTTGGTCATGCCCACAACGGGATGGATCAAGAGGTTGGCCTGCGCCTCGCGCGCGGCGCGGAAAGTCAGTTCCTGATGGGCGCGGTGCAGCGGGTTGCGGGTTTGAAAGGCCACGACCTTGTTCCAGCCCAGCTTGCGGAAATAGGCGCGCAATTCATTGGGCGTGTCGCGGCGTGCCTTGAAATCGTAATGCACCGGCGGCTGAATGCCGGTGATCGGGCCGCCCAGATACACCTCGCTCGCGGTGTTGTGCAGGTAGTTGACGGCAGGGTGGGCCAGATCATCGGCGCCGTAAACGCCCTTGGCCTCGCGCGCTTTGTTCGGCACCCATTTGTCGGTGATCGACAGGATGGCAAGGATCACCCCCTCGGCATCGCGCAGCGCGATATCCTGCCCCGGTTCAACCGTGTCGGCAAAGCCGCGCGTCACGTCCAGCGTGATCGGAATCGGCCAAAGCGCGCCATCGGCGGTGCGCATGTTATCCACCACACCGTTGTAATCGGCCTCGGTCTGAAAACCCTTCAGGGGATGAAACCCGCCGTTCATCAGTAGTTCCAGATCGCAGGTCTGCCGCGCAGTCAGATCCCAGGACGGCAGGTTTCCCGCCTCGACCTTCAGCTTTTGCGCTGACTCGTAGGACACATAAAGCTCCGGTACCGGAGCGTGGTTGGTAGGTGACATGAACATTGCCTTTGTGCTGTACGTTGGCCGGGTATGCGCCCCAAAGCCTGACGCGCGGCGTTTAGCGCCTAATTGGGACAAAATTCAAGCAAGAGCCAAAAAAACCACCCCGAAAGGGCAGAAATGCCACCGCCTGACCCCAAAACGGTACGCTGTTTCGAAAAACCGCCCCTTGCAGGATCAGTCAGTGGCCGCCTGCGTAGGTTTGTCGGGCGCAATGTCCAGCAGATGACGGTTGGCTGCGCGGATGCGGGCGGCAGCATCATCATAGACAAAGGGCAAAAACGCATAGCGTTGGCCACGGGTGACGCGGGAAACGCTGTGCAAAAGCGAACAAGAGAACACCACCGCCGTGCCCGTCGGCGCCTTGAACGCCTGCGGCCCGTATTCGGGAAAAGCAACCGCCCCGCCGTCGAAATCATCATTGAGGTTGATAGAGATGGCAAAGCGGCGATGCGCCGTCCCCGAGGTGGTGTTGTCGCGGTGCGGCGCAAAGTGGCCGCCATCATCGGCGGCATAGCAGGCCACCAGATAGCGTTCCATCCGGGTTGCGTGGAACTGGTGCACCTTGGCGATTTCGGGGATCACCCGGCGCATGATACGTTCCTGCACCGCGGCGATCAGGGCCGGGTCGGTGATGTTGACGTCACGCCGCACCTTGTGCCGGGCGTCGTTGACCCGCACGGTGCGCCCGTCGATCTGGCGCATGAAACCAGAGGTTTCGCCGCCTTGCGCATCATGGGCCGCAATCAGGCGTTGGCAGAAATCGGCCTCGAAAACGCGGGGAAGGTACAGGATCGGGGCCTGAAGCGGGATGCCGGCAAACCGTTCGGGCGGGGGCAACCCTTCGAGGCAGGCGAAAACGCGGTTCAGTTCGGCACTGTCGCGGGTCATGGGGAATGTCGCGATGACGCGCATCGTCGGATCAAGCACCACCCAGAGGCCCCGGCGCATAGCGTCCTGCGCCGAGTCTTGGGCCGGTTCTCTTGGGGCCGCGCCGTAAAGACGGCTGGCGCTGAGGTCGAAATCCCAGAAATATCTGTAGCCGGGAACACGTTCCGTCACCCGCCCTTCGGTCTCGTCGGTGGGGTCGGTGCTGATCCCGAAAAAGCTGGCGAAGCGGTCGTTGAAAAGGTCGGTGCGCGCCAAGGCGGCGTCAAGGGCTTTTGCGGCGATGGGTTGGGCGGCACTGTGAAAGAAGCACAGGACAAGGTATCTCCCCGCCGCAGTTCCCAGCACATAGCGGGGGTTCGACGTGGATCGCTGCGCAAATCCGGGGCCGACATCGCCGGGTTCCAATTGTCTGAAGTTGTTCATCTGTTCGTTGCTTGTCCTGTCCCGTCGTTGCGCAGGATAGACCATATCGAACGCCGGGCCACGGAAAAAACCGCCCTGCCGAACCGATGGCGGCCCAATGCGGCAGGGGGGCGCGCTGGCGTCAGTGTTCGGCCAGGAACCGTTCCGCATCGAGCGCGGCCATGCAGCCCATGCCCGCCGAGGTCACGGCCTGACGATAGACATGATCGGTAAGGTCGCCGGCGGCAAAGACGCCGGGCACCGAGGTTTCGGTGGAACCGGGTTTGACCTTGACGTAATTGCCGTGGTGCATTTCGACTTGGCCCTGCACCAGTTCCGACGCGGGCGCATGGCCGATGGCAACAAAGAATCCCGCGCAAGGGATATCGGTGGTCTTGCCGGTTTTCACATGCCGGGCGCGCACCGCGCTGACGCCCATCGGGTCGGTTTCGCCCAGAACCTCGTCGACGCTGTGATCCCACAGCACCTCTATCTTGGGGTGTTTGAACAGGCGGTCTTGCAGGATCTTTTCGGCGCGCAGGCTGTCACGGCGGTGGATAAGCGTGACTTTGGTGGCGAAATTGGTCAGGAACAGCGCCTCTTCCACGGCCGTGTTGCCACCGCCGATCACCACCACCTCTTTGCCACGGTAAAAGAAACCGTCGCAGGTGGCGCAGGCCGATACGCCGAATCCCTTGAATTTTTCCTCGGAAGGCAGGCCAAGCCACCGCGCTTGCGCCCCGGTCGCAAGGATCACCGCATCGGCGGTATAGGTGGTGCCGGTATCGCCGGTGGCGGTAAAGGGGCGGGCGGAAAGATCCAGCGCGCTGATGTAATCCGCGATGATCTCGGCCCCCATTTCGCGGGCGTGTTCTTCCATGCGCACCATCAGGTCTGGGCCCTGAACCGATGCATCGCCGGGCCAGTTTTCAACCTCGGTGGTGATGGTCAACTGCCCGCCGGGCTGAATGCCTTGCACAAGGACGGGTTCCAGCATTGCGCGCGCCCCATAGACGGCAGCGGTGTAACCGGCGGGGCCCGAACCGATGATAAGAAGGCGGGTGTGACGG
>JACIYW010000121.1 GCA_014359745.1 Paracoccaceae bacterium
CGAGGACTTCAAGCGCGCCTCAGAGCGTCGATTTGTTGCTAATCTGGAAACAAAGCCGCTGTTCCGCTATTCGTCCCAAGTGCGGGGCTTCAGCCGGGATGGAATCCAGCGTCCCCAACTCGCCAGTGACTCCGCGCTGACAGCAGCCGACTTTCTGGGCGGCAACGGCAAGCCGCTTGTCGCGTCGGAGCCGCGCACGATCAACTGGCTTCAGGGCAAAGAATCCGGCCGGACAAACCTTGCTGCGCGCAAGGAGCTTGGCTGGGATCTGGCGCAGATCAACCATTATTCCGTGCGAACCCCAGAGTTCTTCCAGTTGAAGAAGGTCCGTGGTCGCGGGAACGCGGCGACCGGCCCAAAGCGTCCCAACGCGCGGCATACCGACAGCTACTTCAACCGTTTCGACCGTAACGACGCCGAAGATACCTCGATCCTGCACTGGCAAGAGCCGGTTACCGAAGAAATCACGCGGCTGATGCGCATCCCCAAGGTCGCGGCAGCGGCCCAACACGCTGCTGATCTGGTGAAGGCCTCCTTGGCTGGCACCAAAACCCCCAACGTCCCGGACGCCGGGGCCGAAGCTGTACGCCCAGCCGCCGCCCCGCGCGAGCCCTCATTTTTTGGGATAAGGTTCCCCGAAGCCGAGACCGCGTTCGTGCGCAAGCACTATGTGCAGTCGAAGGTCATCCTCGAATATGGCAGCGGCGGCTCGACCGTGCTGGCGGCCGAGTCGGGCTGTCGGATCATCAGTGTCGAAAGCGACAAAAGATGGGCCGACCGGCTTGCCGCGCATCTGACAACGATTTCGGACACGGCGAAAGTGCACCATGCCGATATCGGATCGACCGCGGCCTGGGGCATGCCGGCCAACGCGCGGGGGTACCGTTCGTTTCACGCCTATGCCCTTTCGGTCTGGGACCGCCCGGATTTCGAAGAGCCCGACCTGGTGCTGATCGACGGTCGTTTCCGGGCCTCGTGCTTGGTGGCGGTCATGTTGCGGGCCCGCAAGCCGACGACCGTGCTCTTTGACGATTATGCCAACCGGCGCTACTATCACGGTGTTGAAAAGCTTGCCCAGAAAGAAGAAATGGCTGGCCGCATGGCCCGCTTCACCGTCATCCCCGGAACGATCCCACCCGAAATGGTCACCGAGGCCATCGGCTGGTTTGCCGACCCGCGCTAGTCCCGTGCCCCGGATCAGGAAACAAGATATGCTTGAAATCAAGAACCTACACGCCGAACTTGAAGAAGATTCCGAAGTAAAGATCCTGCGCGGTCTTGATCTGTCGATCAAGGCGGGCACGGTGCATGCGATCATGGGGCCGAACGGTTCGGGCAAATCCACGCTGTCTTATGTGCTGTCGGGGCGCGGCGGCTACAAGGTGACGGCGGGCAGCGCCACGCTGGATGGCGTCGATCTGCTGGCGATGGAACCCGAGGAACGCGCGGCGGCGGGGCTGTTTCTGGCGTTTCAGTACCCGGTGGAAATTCCCGGCGTCGGCAACATGACCTTTCTGCGCACCGCCGTGAACGCGCAGCGCAAGGCGCGTGGGCAGGCAGAGATGTCGGCGGCGGAATTCCTCAAGGCCGTCCGCGTGAAGGCCAAGGAATTGCAGATCGATGCCGAGATGCTGAAACGCCCGGTCAACGTGGGCTTTTCGGGGGGCGAGAAGAAGCGCAACGAAATCCTGCAAATGGCGATGCTGGAACCCAAGATGTGCATCCTTGATGAAACAGACAGCGGTCTTGACGTGGACGCGATGAAACTGGTGGCCGACGGGGTGAACGCCCTGCGCGATGCCGGGCGGTCGTTTCTGGTTATCACGCATTATCAACGGCTTCTGGATCATATCGTGCCCGATGTCGTGCATATCATGTCAAACGGGCGCATGATCAGGACCGGGGGCGCCGAACTGGCGCTGGAGGTCGAGAGGAACGGCTACGCCGATCTCAAGGCCGAGGTGGCCTGATGGCGGTTGCATCTGCAAGACAGACCGACACCGCGGCGCGGCTGGCGACGCTTGCGGCACCCGATGCGGGCACATGGCTGCGCGGTGCGCGCGCTCAGGCGCTTGAGCGGGTGAAAACCCTTGGCCTGCCGGGTCGGCGGGATGAATACTGGAAATTCACCGATCCGCGCGACCTTGCCGCGCCCATTGCCCCGCGCGCCGCGCTCTTTGATCCGGGCGATGAGGCCCCGGCCTTTGACGCGATCGACCGCGTAAATCTGGTGTTCAGGGACGGGGTGTTCGACGCGGGCGCGTCGGATGATCCGGCGCTTGCCGGGGTCGAGATTGAAATGCTTTCCCGCGCCGGACAGGCCGATATCCACTGGGCGCGCGACGTTTTCGGCGTGCTGGAATCGCAGGGGCAGGCCCCGGTGCCGCGCCCGTTTGCCGCGCTGAATTCGGCCTTCGCCGCCGAGGGGGTCTTGATCCGCGTCACCGGGCGGGCGGCGAAGCCCGTGGCCTTGGAATATATCCATAGTTCAGAGGCTTCCGACGCGATGCTTCATCACTGCGTGAAGCTGGAAAGCGGCGCGGAACTGACCCTTCTGGAAAGCGGCCCCCTGGCCGCGCGCGGCAATATCGTGCTGGAGGTGGACGTGGCCGACGGCGCGCGTTTTCACCATATCCGCGCGCAGGGTCGTGATCCCGAATGCCGCGTGGCCACCCATGTTTTTGCGCGGATCGGGGCGCAGGCGCTGTTCAAATCCTTTACCCTGTCGGCCAACGGCGCGCTGACCCGCAACGAGGTGGTGGTTGACCTTCAGGGCGCCGATGCCTCGGCCCATGTGGCCGGTGCTGCGGTGGGCGATGGGGCGTTTCACCATGATGATACGGTGTTCATAACCCATACGGCGCCGCGCTGCGAAAGCCGTCAGGTGTTCAAGAAGGTGCTCAAGAACGGCGCGCGCGGCGTGTTTCAGGGCAAGATCCTGGTGCGGCAGGGTGCGCAGAAAACCGACGGCTACCAGATCAGTCAGGCGCTGATGCTGGATGATGACAGCCAGTTCCTGGCCAAGCCAGAGCTGGAAATCTATGCCGATGACGTGCAATGCAGCCACGGGTCGACCACCGGCGCCATTGACGAAACCGCGCTGTTTTACCTGCGGTCGCGCGGGGTGCCGCTGCGTCAGGCGCAGGCGCTGATGGTGCTGTCGTTTCTGGCCCAGGCGCTGGAGGAAATCGCCGATCCGGTGATCGCCGCCGATATTCAGGCGCGTCTGGAAGGCTGGCTTGACCGGCACAGCACCTAGGGGGCGGATGTGTCGGTAACACGCGATATCTTGCGGGCCTGGCGGGCGCCGCGCGCGGTGATGCGGGGCCACCTGCGCATGGGCGTGCGCGAGGATCGGGCGCTGGCGTTTCTGATGGCGGCCTGTCTGCTGCTGTTCGTGGCGCGTTGGCCGGGTGCGGCGCGCGCGGCCTATCTTGACCCGTCTGTGCCCCTGAATGCGCGGCTGGCCGGGGCGCTGCTGGGGCTGCTGTTTCTGGCGCCGCTGATCTTTTACGCGCTTGGCGCGGTCAGCCATCTGGTGGCGCGGCTGTTTGGTGGGCGTGGCAGTTTCTATTCCGCGCGCCTTGCGCTGTTCTGGTCGCTGCTGGCGGTCAGCCCGCTGGCGCTGGTTCAGGGGCTTCTGGCGGGATTTCTTGGTGCGGGTGTGGCGCTGACGACAAGCGGGGTCGCGATCCTTGTGGCCTTTCTGGTCATCTGGGGCGCAAGCCTTTATGAGGCAGAGCAGGATCGTTCCGCAGCACCGGCCTAGGACAATGACATGAACCAGACTTCGGCCCCTTTCCTTGCGCTGCTGCGCGTCACCTTCGGCGATCCGCGCGCAGGCATGCGCGGGGTGCTGAATATGGGTCTGCCGCTGCGGGCCTCGGTTGAATTACTGGTGCTGACGGCGGTGGTCAGCGCGGTGCTGTCCGAGATATCGGTCTATCTTGCACCGATGCCCGAGGGCGCCGAACTGGTGCGCAGCATCGCGGCCCTGCCGATCAGCGTGGTTCTGTTGCAGGTGGCGTTTCTGGGGATCGTCGTGATCGGGATCGACCGGATCGGCCGCGCGATGGGCGGGCGGGGCGATCTGACCGGGGCGGTTCTGGTGGTGGCCTGGGTGCAGGTGGTGATGATCGCCCTGCAACTGGTGCAGATGCTGGCGATGGTACTGGTGCCGCCGTTTTCGAGCCTGATCGGGCTGGCAAGCATTGGTGTTTTCTTCTGGATGATCACCAATTTCATTGCGGAACTTCATGGGTTTGCGCGGCGCGGCCGGGTTTTCGCGGTGGTTCTTGGCGGGTTCATGGGGCTGGCGATGGTGCTGGCGTTTGTGCTGACCTCGCTGGGGTTTGTCCCCCCGATGGAGATGTAGCGATGTATGACGTCGAAAAAATCCGCGCCGATTTCCCGATCCTGGCGCGGCAGGTGAACGGGCGGCCGCTGGTCTATCTTGATAACGGTGCCTCGGCGCAGAAACCGCAGGCGGTGATTGATGCGGTGGTGCAGGGCTATGCGGTGGATTACGCCAATGTGCATCGCGGCTTGCACACGCTGTCCAACATCTCGACCGAGAAATATGAGGCGGTGCGCGGCATCATCGCGCGTTTTCTGGGTGTTAAGGATGAGGAAGAGGTGGTGTTCACCTCTGGCTCTACCGAGGGGATCAACCTTGTCTCCTATGGATGGGCCGCGCCCCGGATGCAGGCGGGCGATGAAATTGTGCTTTCGGTGATGGAACATCACGCCAATATCGTGCCCTGGCATTTCCTGCGTGAACGGCAGGGCGTGGTGCTGAAATGGGTCGAGGTGGATGAAAACGGCGATCTTGATCCGCAGGCGGTGCTTGACGCGATCGGCCCGCGCACAAAGCTGGTGGCGGTCACGCATATGTCGAACGTGCTGGGCACGGTGGTGGATGTGGCGGCGATCGTTGCGGGCGCACATGAACGCGGTGTGCCGGTGCTGGTCGACGGGTCGCAATCGGCGGTGCACATGCCGCTGGCGCTTGATGCGCTGGGGGCGGATTTCTACGCGATCACCGGGCATAAACTCTATGGCCCCTCCGGCTCTGGCGCGATCCATATCCGCAAGGAACGGATGGCGGAAATGCGCCCCTTCCTTGGCGGCGGCGACATGATCCGCGAGGTGCATCGCGATGAAATCACCTGGGCCGATCCCCCGATGAAATTCGAGGCGGGCACACCGGCCATCGTGCAGCAGATCGGGCTGGGCGTGGCGCTGGAATACCTGATGGATCTGGGCATGGAAAACGTGGCGGCGCATGAACGCGCCCTGCGCGATTACGCGCGCGACCGTCTGGCGGGGCTGAACTGGCTGAATGTGCAGGGCAATTCCGCGACCAAGGGTGCGATATTCTCTTTCACGCTTAACGGGGCCGCGCATGCGCATGATATATCAACCGTGCTCGATAAAAAGGGCGTGGCGGTGCGCGCGGGCCACCACTGCGCCGGGCCGCTGATGGATCATCTGGGCCTGACTGCAACCTGCCGCGCGTCCTTTGGCCTTTACAACACAAGGGCCGAGGTCGACGCGCTGGTTGAGGCGCTGGAGCTGTGCCACGACCTGTTTGCCTGAGGGCGCGCGCGGCGGCGTCTGGCCGACCACCTTTCGTGGCGGTATGCGGGCATGCATCAACATGTTGAAGATTTCCCACGCTCTGGCATAGTAATCAAACCTGCGGGCGTCAGGGCGCTGTTGATATTGCCTTGCGATGGGTCTAGAACGTAAACGGAACATTCAGGGCGGCGCCATGGCACTTCTTTCCTCTGTCGAACTTTGTGCCGGGGCCGGGGGGCAGGCGCTTGGGCTTGAAAAGGCCGGGTTCGGCCACGAGGCCCTGGTGGAAATTGACCGGCCCTGCCGCGAAACCCTGGCCCTGAACCGCCCGCAATGGAATGTGGTGCAGGGCGAACAGGCGGATATGGCCCGGTTTGACGGCACGCCCTATGCGGGGATTGACCTGTTGGCCGGCGGCCTGCCGTGCCCGCCGTTTTCCGTGGCGGGCAAACAGCTTGGCCATGCCGATGAACGCAATCTTTTCCCCGATGCCCTGCGCCTGATCGACCAGACCCGGCCGCAGGCGGTGATGATCGAAAATGTGCGCGGCTTTCTGGATGCGGTCTTTGCCGACTATCGCCAGAAACTCAAACGGCAATTGTCGCGCATGGGCTATCAGACCGATTGGCACCTGTTCAACGCCTCGGATTTCGGGGTGCCGCAACTGCGCCCGCGGGTTGTCATCGTCGCCCTGCGCAAGGATCGCGCCGACCGCTTTACCTGGCCGACAAGCCGGGGCCTGAACCCGCCGACGGTTGGCGAAACCCTGTTTGACCTGATGTCGGAACGCGGCTGGCGCGGGGCGCAGGCCTGGCGCGCGCAGGCAGATGAGATCGCGCCAACCATCGTCGGCGGGTCGAAGAAACACGGCGGCCCCGATCTGGGCCCGACCCGCGCCAAACGCGCCTGGGCGACCCTGGGGGTTGATGGCATGGGCATCGCCAATGCCGCACCCGAAGCCGATTTTGTCGGCATGCCACGGCTGACGGTGCGGATGGTGGCGCGGCTTCAGGGTTTTCCCGATGACTGGATGTTCGCCGGGCGCAAAACCCCCGCCTATCGCCAGGTTGGCAACGCCTTCCCCCCCCCGGTGGCCGAGGCGGTGGCGCGCAACATCCACGCCGCCCTGACCGCCAGGTCGCTGTTTCAGGTCGTCGCATGACCGAAGGGGCGTGGCTGTCGCTGGCGCGCCGCGAATTTCACGCAACCCTTCTGGCCGGCATCCTGACCAGAAGCGCCGCGGGCGTGCCCAGCAACGCCGACAAGGGCAGCCGCCCCAGCATCCAGATCGCCACCGCGATCCTTGATCAGCTTGGCCCCGCCCAGACCGCCGCGAAACTGCCCGGCCAGACCGCCGGCGCCGATTTCGAAGAGGTGTGCGCGGCCTATCTGCGGCTGTGTTTCGCGCATATGGCGCATCTGCGGCCGGGCCGGTTTCAGGTGATAAAGGGCGGCGGCATCGCGCAGTTCGATCAATACGCGCATCTTGATGAGCTGGAGGCGATCGCAAAAGCCAACCGCGACATCGCCACCGCGATCGGGTCGGATTACCTGATCAAGCCTGATATCGTCATCGCCCGCGCCCCCGAACCCGACGCCGTCCTGAATGCCGGGGAAACCCTGGTGGATGACAGTTGCGCGCGGCTCAGCCCGCTGCGGCTGTGCAATCAGGTGATGCCCAGCCTTCACGCCTCGATCAGTTGCAAATGGACGCTGCGCAGCGACCGCGCCCAGAATGCCCGCTCGGAAGGGCTGAACCTTGTGCGCAACCGCAAGGGGCGGCTGCCGCATGTTGTGGTGATCACCGGCGAACCCACGCCGGGGCGCATCGCGTCGCTGGCGCTGGGCACCGGCGATATCGACTGCGTGTATCACATCGCCCTTTATGAATTGCGCAAGGCCCTGGTCGATCAGGATCGCGAGGAAACGCTTGACCTGCTGGACACGATGATCGAGGGCAAGCGCCTGCGCGACATTTCCGACCTGCCGCTTGATCTGGTGATCTGACACCCGGCAGCGCGGCGATAACAGGAAACCGCAGGATCGCCTGATTTTCGATTGCAGGCGCGCCTGCTTGGCCCTATACCCGGCCCCGTTACGCACCCGTAGCTCAGCTGGATAGAGCGCTGCCCTCCGAAGGCAGAGGCCACAGGTTCGAATCCTGTCGGGTGCACCATTTTTCCAAACGATTCAAAGACGAAACCTTGGTCTGACCTAGGTGCGACGCCGCTCAATCATGGCGGCGATTATTCGGTGAGGCGATATCGCCTGGAAGAAATATCATCGCCCCGTCATGAACCTGTGACGCTAGACGTCTAGACGTCTTCATGAAGAGATTCGGGAGACGCACCTTGCCACAGCTTGTCAGACAACCCGGAACTGCTATCTGGGCGCAGATTGCGGCGGCCCTGCGCGTCGAGATCGAGCGCGGGCTGGATGAGGGCGATTGGCTTCCGGCGGAACCGGAACTTGCCGCGCGTTTCGGCGTGAACCGCCATACCCTGCGCCGCGCTGTGGAAGAGCTGATCGCCGAAGGGCTGGTTGAACGCGTACACGGGCGCGGCACGCGGGTTCTGGCGCGCGGGCTGATCTATGGTATCGGGCGCGACACGCGCTTTACCGAACGGCTGGCGGCCAGCGGCCGACGCGCCGAGGTGACGCTTTTGAACAAGCAGGAGGCCGCCGCCGAGGGCGGCGTCGCGCGGCGTTTGCGGGTGGTCGAGGGCGCGCCGGTGCTGCGCCTGCGCACGCTGCGCGGCGAGGCGGGGCTGCCCTATGCGCTGACCCTGCATTTCCTGACGGGTGCTGCGGCAGAGGCCGCGCGCGGCTATGCCGGTGGCTCGCTGACGCGCCACCTGCGCGAGGGGGCGGGCATCACCCTTGACCGGATCGAAAGCCTGATCACCACGCGCCTGCCGCTGCCCGAAGACGCGCTTGCCCTGCGCATGCCGCGCACCCAGCCGGTGCTGCGCGTCAAGGGCGTGAATGCCTGCCGCGAATGCGGCGAGGTTCAGGAATACGCGATCAGCCAGTTTCGTGGCGATCGCATCCAGCTTTCGGTGGCCGAGCCAAGGCAGGCCACCGAAGACCCGCCGCCGGACTGAGGTGCGGCTGCAACCCTGACTCCCCAGTCAATCAACTCAACCCAAAAGGAAGAACCATGTCCCTCCTCAAGACTTTCGTTGCGGCTGCAGCCGCAACGCTCATCAGTATCACTGGCGCCGTGGCACAACAAGCCGATGGCTCCGTCGGCAATCCCTACCGCGTCATGCTTATTCCCGCAGATGGCGGCACCGAAGACGGCACCAAGGCCGATTTCAAGCCGGTCTTCGACGCGGTGACCCAGACCACTGGCATCAACTT
>JACIYW010000122.1 GCA_014359745.1 Paracoccaceae bacterium
CCGCAAGGCGCGGTTTGCTGTAAGGTGATCATAGGGTTAGGGGCGCTGTTCACTGAATCGCAGGATTCGGTGACATGGAACGATGGAACAGCGATTGATGCCCGATCCGACCTGCCCAGATTTGACCTGCCATGTGTTCGCCGCCGAAGATTTTCGCGCAACCATCGGCGCCAATGTCGGCGACCCGCTTGGCTGCGCCGATGATCTGAGCCTTGGCGACAGCTATGAATTGCGCCGCGATGCCACGCCGTTTCGGGTGGTGATGACCGCCACATCGGCCGACCGCGCCCGCCAGCGCATCGCGCCGGGGTCTGACATCGGCCGCGCCGGTGACGAAATCCGCATCACCGCGCGGCTGACGCTGATGTCGCCCGATGGTCAATGTGTCGAGGTGCTGGTTCTGGAACATCTGGGCGCGCGCGGCCGGGTTGCGGGGTTCGTCCTGCCCCTCTCCCCGATAGAGGCGCGCACCGAATACACCCTTCTCAAGGCCGATGCCGATCCGGGGGAATTGCGGCTGTCGGATGTGATCTGCGCCTCGTTCGGGGCGGGCACCCGGATCACGCTGGCCGACGGGCGGCAGCGGGCGATCGAGCTGCTGGAACCCGGCGACCGGGTGCTGACCCGCGACCACGGCGCGCAGCCGGTGCGCTGGAATGGCAAGGCGACGCTGCGCGCCATCGGCGGCTTTGCCCCGGTGGTGATCCCGGCGGGGATCATGGGCAATGTCGATGACCTGATCGTCAGTCAGCATCACCGGCTGTTCCTGTATCACCGGCGCATCGCACAGTTGACGGGCATGCCGGAATTGCTGGTTCAGGCCGGGCAACTGGTGCATGGCGGCATTATCTATGTGCGCGAGGGCGGCTATGTCGATTATCACGCGCTGGTCTTCGACCACCACGAAATCATCTATGCCGAAGGTATCCCCGCCGAAAGCCTGATGCTGGCAGAAGCGACGCTGTCGCGCCTGCCGCCCGATCTGGCCGAAGGGGTCAAGGCGCATTTCCCCGGCGTGGCGCAACCCCAGCATTTCGGGTTCGAGGCCGGGGCCGATCTGGTGGCCAGCCTCGGCCATGTCGGCCTGATGAACCGCTGATCGGGCGCGCGCATGGCCCGCGTCGGGGTCAGGCACCATCACGCGGCGGCGCCCCGATCAAGGCCCGATCAAGGCCCGATCAAGGGGGGTGCCTGCGCATCGGCATCCCATCGGCATCCCGTGGAAAATCGCGGTGCAGCGTGGCGGGGGTGGCAGCACCGCGCGGACGCGGTTCAGTTCATCAGCCCCGCGTGGCGCATGGCCGCATCGATCCGGGCCTTGGTGCCGTCGGTCAGGCCCACCAGCGGCAGGCGCACCTCGTCCGAACAGCGGCCCAGTTTCGACAACCCGTATTTCGCCCCCGCCAGCCCCGGTTCGATAAAGATCGCCTCATGCAGCGGCATCAGCCGGTCTTGATAGGCAAGCGCCTTGGCATAGTCGCCCGCCAGCGTCGCCGCCTGAAATTCGGCGCACAGGCGCGGCGCCACATTGGCGGTGACCGAAATGCAGCCCACCCCGCCATGGGCGTTGAAGCCCAGCGCCGTCGCATCCTCGCCCGAAAGCTGGATGAAGGCGGGGCCGCAGGTGGCGCGCTGCATCGACACACGTTCCAGCCGCCCGGTGGCATCCTTGACGCCGATGATGCGCGGCAGTTGCGCCAGCGTGCCCATGGTTTCGGGCGTCATATCCACGACCGACCGGCCGGGGATGTTATAGATGATGATCGGCAGGGTGCAGGCATCGTGCAGCGCGGTAAAATGCGCGATCAGCCCCGCCTGCGTTGGCTTGTTGTAATAGGGGGTCACCACAAGGGCGGCATCGGCGCCGACGGCTTCGGCAAAGCGGATCAGCCGCACGCCCTCGGTCGTGCTGTTCGATCCGGCCCCGGCGATCACCGGCACCCGGCCGGCGGCGAATTTCACCACCGCCTGAACGACCCGTTCGTGTTCGTCATGGCTCAGCGTCGGGCTTTCGCCGGTGGTCCCGACGGGCACCAGCGCTGAAGACCCTTCCTCGATCTGCCATTCCACCAGCGCCTCAAGCGTCTTGAAATCCACCGCTCCGTCACGAAACGGGGTAACAAGCGCGGGCATAGAGCCTGTGAACATCGGGGCCTCCATCTGGCGGGATCGTGGAACAGGCCCGACTCGTCGGCCCATCCTAGCGCGGCACCCTATCCGCCCCGGCCGCGCTTGCCAAGATTGCGGTTTGAGGGCGGCGCGATCTGGGTTAGGGTTTGGCCATAACCCTGAAACAGGCAGAAAATCCCGTGTTGTTGCCCCCCATATTGCCCCTCGTCGCGCGCCCGTCCCCCGTATCATGCCACCAGCACCTGATCGGCAGGGTCGGCCTGTTGGTGATGGTGGCGGTTCTGGCCCTGATGGCCGCGTCTCTGGCCGGGCCCGCCCGCGCCGCCGCCGAACCGCTGGAAGGTGCCGGGGCACTGTCGCGGGCGCTGGCGCTGGCCGCCACGCGCGATTGGGACGGGGCGGCAAGCGCCGCGCGCGGGGCCGGGGCCGATGCGGCTGTCGTGCGCGACATCATCGAATGGCAGCGCCTGCGCGCGGGCAAGGGCGATTTCGCCGATTACATCGCCTTTCTGGCCCGGCGCGGCGATTGGCCCGGCCTGCCGCTGCTGCGCGCCAAGGGCGAGGCTGCGATCCTTGATACTGCCGATCCGGGCGCGGTGATCGGCTATTTCGCCGGGAACCCGCCGCAGACCGCTGCGGGGGGGCTGGCGCTGATCCAGGCCCTGCGCGCCCGCAACCAGACCAGCGCCGCCACGGCCGAGGCGGTGCGGATCTGGCAGGTCATGACCCTTGATGCCGCTACCGAGGCGCGGCTCTTGCAGCTTTATCAACGCGCACTTGCCCCGCATCACACCGCCCGGCTGGACAATCTGCTGTGGCAGGGCGAGGCTGCTGCGGCCCGCCGCATGATGCCGCTGGTCACGCCGGGCTGGCGCCTGCTGGCCGAAGCGCGCATCACCCTGCGCACCGGGGCCAATGGCGCGGATGCCGCCGTCGCCGCCGTGCCGCAGGCACTGGCAGACGATCCGGGGCTTGCGTGGGAACGGGTGCGCTGGCGGCTGTCAAAGGGGCTGGATGACAGCGCCGCCGATCTGTTGAAGGCGCGCAGCGCCTCGGCCACAGGGCTGGGTCGGCCTGCCGTCTGGGCGGATGCGCGCGCGCGGATTGCGCGCGCATTGCTGCGCGGCGCCGATCCGCGCACGGCCTATCTTGTCGCCGCGCGCCACCATCTGGACCCCGCCGCCGACGCCGCGGATTACGCCGAACTGGAATGGCTGGCGGGATACATCGCCTTGCGCCGCCTCAACGATCCCAAAACCGCGCTGGGGCATTTCCGGGCACTGCGCGTTGCGGTGTCGTCGCCCATCAGCCTGTCGCGCGCCGCCTATTGGGAAGGCCGCGCGCATGAGGCGCTGGGCGAGGCGGAAACCGCGCGCGCCGCCTATGCCTTCGGGGCCGAATTCCAGTCGGCCTATTACGGGTTGCTGGCCGCCGAAAAGGCCGGGCTGCCGTTCGACCCGTCGCTCGCCGATCAGCCCCGCCCCCTGGCCGATTGGCGCAAGGCGGGCTTTGCCCGGTCATCGGTGCTGCGCGCGGCGCTGTTGCTGCATGCGGCGGGGGCCGAAGACCTGGCGCAGCGGTTCTTCCTGCATCTGGGCGAATCGCAGGACGGCGCGGGTTATGCCGCGATGGCCGCGCTTGCCCAATCGCTGGAGGCGCCCGATTTCGCGGTTCTGATCGCCAAACAGGCGGCGGGCCGCGGGGTGATCCTGCCCGATGCCTATTTCCCCGACCCCGGCATCGTTCCGGGCGGGCTGGCGGTGCCGCGCGCGCTGGCGCTGTCCATCGCGCGGCGCGAAAGCGAATTCGACCCGGCGGTGATCAGCCATGCGGGCGCACGCGGGTTGATGCAGCTTATGCCGGGCACGGCAAAGATGATGGCGGCGAAAACCGGCCAGCCCTATGATCTGGCCCGGCTGACCAGCGATCCGGCCTATAATGCGCGGCTTGGATCGGCCTATCTGGCGCAACTGATCGAGGAATTCGGCGACACACCGGTGTTGATCGCCGCAGGCTATAATGCCGGGCCGGGGCGGCCACGGGCCTGGATCAGCGACCTTGGCGATCCGCGCGCTGCCGGTATCGATGCGGTCGACTGGGTGGAACAGGTGCCCTTTGGCGAGACGCGCAACTATATCATGCGGGTGCTGGAAGCGCTGGTGATCTATCGCGCCCGCCTTGACGGGGCGCGGGCGGCACCGCGCCTTTCGGCGCTGTTGAAGGGGCAGTAAATCGACAGTGCGCGAATATGCGCGGATGGCGGGTCGCGCATGAAAGCCGGTGGTTTACCTTCAACAGGTGGAAATCAGATCGACACCTCACGCAGCAGGCGGTCGCGATCGACGGCGGCGGCGGGTTCCGACAGGCGCACTTCACCCCGGTTGAGCACCACGATCTCATCCGCCAGCCCATAGGCGAAATCGAAATACTGTTCCACCAGCACGATGGCAATTTCCCCCTCGTCGCGCAAAAGCCGGATCACCGCGCCGATCTGCTTGATGATATTGGGCTGGATGCCCTCGGTCGGTTCATCCAGCAACAACACGCGCGGCCGCGCGATCAGCGCCCGCGCGATGGCCAGTTGCTGTTGCTGCCCACCCGACAGATCGCCGCCGCGCCGGTCTTTCATCTGCGCCAGCACCGGGAAAAGATCGTAGATACGCGCCGGGATCGCGTGTTCGGATTTTGGCAGGCAGGCAAAGCCGGTTTGCAGGTTCTCGGTGACGGTCAGAAGCGGAAACACCTCGCGCCCCTGCGGCACATAGCCGATGCCTGCCTTTGCCGCCTGCGCGGCGCTCAGGTGATCCAGAACCGCCCCATCCAGCGTGATACGCCCGCCGGAATAGGGGTGCCGCCCGGCGATGGCGCGCAGAAGGCTGGTCTTGCCCACGCCATTGGTGCCCATCACCGCCGTCACCGCGCCGGGCCGCGCCGTCAGGCTGACACCATGCAGGATCTGCGAGGCGCCATAATGCAGGCTAAGGTTCTCGACGCTCAGCATCGCTTATCTCCCCAGATAGACATCGATCACCTGTTGGTTCTGCGTGACGTGATCCAGACTGCCCTCGGCCAGCACCGATCCTTCGTGCAGCACCGTCACCCGGCAATCGAGGCGGCGCACGAATTCCATGTCATGTTCGATCACCACCACCGCACGGGTCCGGGCCGCGCGTTTGAGGATATCGGTGGTGTGTTCGCGCTCGGCCGGGGTCATGCCGGCGGCGGGTTCATCCACCAGCAACAGGCGCGGGTCTTGCGCCAGCAACATGCCGATTTCCAGCCATTGCTTTTGCCCATGGCTCAGATCCCCGGCGCGGCGCGGCAGATCATCAGCCAGGCCGATTTCCTCGGCAATCTCACGGATGCGCGCGGTGTCGGCATCAGACCTGCGATAAAACAGCACCCGAAACGGCTCGCGCCGGTTGCGAAGCGCCATCGCCAGATTGTCGCCCACGCTTTGTTCCTCGAACACCGTGGGTTTCTGAAACTTGCGCCCGATGCCGACCCGCGCGATCTCGCTTTCGCTCATCCCCAGCAGCGAAACAGACCTTTCCCCCCACAGCACCTTCCCCTTGTCGGGGCGGGTCTTGCCGGTGACGATATCCATGAAGGTGGTCTTGCCCGCGCCATTGGGGCCGATCACCGCGCGCAACTCCGGCTCGGCGATAGAGATCGACAGGTTATTGATGGCGCGAAACCCGTCGAAGGTGACGGAAACACCCGATACTTCCAGAAGCGCCGTCATGATTTCCTCACCAGATAATCGAACAGGCCGCCGATGCCGCGCGGAAAGAACAACGTGACCGCCACAAAACCAAAGCCCAGCAGCACCAGCCACCAGTCGGTCCAGTTGATACGGTAAAAGCCAAGCTCGATATCGGGCGCGCCGCCGCCGGTGAACCAGCTTGACGCCAGCGACACCACCGCCGCCCCGATCACCGCGCCATAAAGCCGCCCGCGCCCGCCGATGGCCACCCAGACCGCAAGGTAGATCGACGCAATCGGCGCGATTTCAGCCGGGTTGATGATGCCTGCCTGCGGATAATAAAGCGCCCCGGCCAGGGCAGAGACGACGGCCGTCAGGGTAAAGACCACAAGCTTGTAGCTTTCCACATGATAGCCCAGAAACCGCACCCGCGCCTCGTTGTCGCGCACGGCGCGGATCACCGATCCGAACTTGCCCGACACCAGCCAGGCAAACAGCACATACCCCACCCCAAGCGCCAGCGCCGAGGCCCAGAAAAACCACAGCGCCAGCGTGGATTGCGGCCACGCCTCCAGCCCCGGAATGTTCTGCAACCCCGACAGCCCGTTGTTGCCGCGCAGCCCGGTGTCGTTCTGAAACAGGTAAAGCGACAGCGCCAGCGTCATCGCCTGCGTCAGGATCGACAGGTAAACCCCCGTCACCCGGCTGCGAAACGCCAGCCAGCCGAATACCAGCGCCAAAAGCCCCGGCACCAGCACCACCATCAACAGTTGCAGCGTCAGACTGTCGGCAAAGCCCCAGATCAACGGCAACTCGTTGCTGCCGACCACGCCGAAGATCTGGGTGGCGATCGCATCCTTGATTTCGGTCGGGGTTGGCGGGATCAGCGCCTGCGACAGCGACTCCACGATGATGCCTTGGGTGCGCGCATACATCAGCCACATGCCGATGGCATAGCCGCCAAGCCCGAAAAACGCGAAATGCCCCAGCGAAAGGATACCGCAATACCCCCACACCACATCCATCGCCACCGCGACCAGACACAGGCACAGCGTCATGCCCAGCACCTTGACCATCGACGTTGACAGGATCGACACACCGCTGCCTTCCGCCAGCACGGTCACGGCGATCACGAAACACGAAAGCCCCGCCAGAAACCACAACACCGAAGGGTTCTCTGCCAGAAACCGGGTGCGCCGCGCATTCATGGATCTTGCCATGCGATCAGTCCCCCGCCGCGCGGCCCTTGAGGGCGACAATGCCCTTGGGCCGGAATTGAATGAAAAGGATGATGAACAGGATCATCCAGGTCTGCGCCGCCAGCGTGTTCGAGGGGTTCAACCACTCTATCCCCTTTTGCAAAAACCCGATCATCGACGCCCCCGCCAGCGTGCCCCACACATTGCCGACCCCGCCCACGACCACCGTCATGAAGCTTTGCACGATATAGTTGCTGCCCATCTCGGATGTGACCTGCGCATAAAGGCCGATGGCCACGCCCGCGATGCCGGCAATGCCCGACCCAAGGCCAAAGGTCAGCATGTTGATGCGGTCGGGGTTGATCCCCATCGATGCGGCCATGCCGGGGTTTTGCGTGACCGCCCGCACCTCCAGCCCCAGCCTTGTGCGTTTGAGGGTGTAAAGCAGCAGCCCCAGAAAGATCAGCGCCAGCACGAATATCGCCACCCGGATCGTGGAAATGCCGATGATATCATTGATCGTGATCGCGCCCCCCAGCCAGTCGGGTGCTGTCAGGGGCCGCGCCTGGGTGCCAAAAATGTTCTTGGCCAGTTGTTGCAGCGCGATAGAGATGCCGAATGTCGCCAGCAGCGTTTCCAGGGGCCGCGTATAAAGATGGCGGATCACCAGCCGCTCCATCGCGACGCCCGCGCCAAAGGTCACGGCAAAGGCCAGCGGCAGGGCGACCAGCAGGCTGACGGTGTAATCGGGCACGAAAAGCTGCACCACATAGCCGGTATAAGCGCCCATCATGATGAATTCGCCATGCGCCATGTTGATCACGCCCATCACGCCAAAGGTGATGGCAAGGCCGATGGCGGCCAGAAAGAAGATCGACGCCAGCGACAGCCCGTCAAGCACCAGATCCGCCGCCTGATAAAGGTGCAGCTTTTGCGAGGTCACCGCCAGCGCGGCCTCGGCCGCCTGGGTGATGGCCGGATCGGGTTCGGTGTAGACCTCATAGAACACATGCGCGGCGACGGCCCGCGCCACCTCGCCGCTGGTGGCGCGGGGCGGCAGGGCGCCAGCGGCCTCCAGCGCCTCATGGGCGCGTTCGCGCGCGGCCTCGCTGTCAAGCTGATGGATCGGCACACCGCCCACCCTGCCCCCGTCGATATGGGCCGCCAGCGCCTCGCGCAGGTCGGCGGCACTCTGGCGTGGGGGCGCCAGACCGGCGTCAACCAGCCGGTCAAAGGCCGCCTCGGTGGTGATATCCTTGCCCGGCACCAGCACGCGGGCGATGTTTTTCCCCTGGGGCAGGGTTGGCGCCGCACCCGGCACCCGCGCGGCCAGTTGGTTCAGCACGCCGCGCGCCTCGATGCTTATGTCGCCCGCAAGGCCGTCGATCGCCGCGATCCGCGCCTCTGTGGATGGGCCGAATTGCGCGGTCAGAAACCTCAGCAGCCGCGCCTTGCGCGCTCTGATCGCAGCGTCGGGTTCGGTGTCGATAGATGCGGCAAGGGGCGCGATCTGGGCGGGCGCGGGGTTGCGCAGGATCGCGGCCAGCGCCGCCTGCCGCCGCTCGGCGTCCGGGGCGGTCAGTTCAAAAGGCACCAGCGCCGCCGCGATCAATTCCCGCACACCCGAATTCGGGCGGATCTGATCCACATCGCGGGCGCCGATCCCGGCCACCGCATCGCCGCTGTCGATATCGCGCAGCCGCAGCGCAGCGCCCGCCCCCTCGCCATACAGGAACAACCCGTCAGCGCCGCGCTGATAAACACCG
>JACIYW010000123.1 GCA_014359745.1 Paracoccaceae bacterium
TCGGCGAAGGCGACGACTGGATGGAGATCCTCGGGTCCGGCATGGTCCATCCCAAGGTGCTGCACGCGGCGGGGGTGGATCCCGATCAGTGGCAAGGCTTTGCCTTTGGCATGGGGATCGACCGGATCGCGATGCTGAAATACGGCATCCCCGACCTGCGCGCGTTCTTCGAGTCCGACCTGCGCTGGCTGCGCCATTACGGGTTCAGCGCGCTCGATGTGCCGGGGCTTGCCTCGGGCCTGTCACGCTGAACCGCCCGCCGTCTTGAGAAAGACGGGTCTTCCCGCTTCATCTTGGCAAAAATACTCCCTGAAACGTTGCCCCCCGCACGCCCGTCAACGGGCCGGGCCGCGCGCCAACCTTCCGCCAGCACCGGGCACATGCGCCGCCGCCTCGCTGATGCGGTTCACGGCCCCCCCTGCCGCCCATCGGTCACTTCATACCAAGAACAACGGACAAGTATTTTTCCCAAGATGAAGCGCGGTAGCATTTTCTTGTGTGGTCAGGCTGCGGACCGGATCGGGCGCAGCACGCGCTAATAGCTGTAATCAGCGTATATGCGGGTAAGGTCACCCTGCCAGTCGCCGTGGAAATGCTCCAGCAATTCATCCGCCGGGGTCTTGCCGGTTTCCAGGGTTTCGCGCAGCGTGTTCAGGAAATGCGTCTCGTCGGGCAGCATGCCGCCGGCACCGGGGCGGGCACGGGCACGCAGGCCCGCCTCGGATATCGCGACCACCTCGCGCGCAAGATCGTGCATGGCGATACCGTTCACCCGCGCCTGAAGCCCGTCAACGCTGGCCGCGACGCGCAGGCCTTCGCGGGTTTCCGCATCCCATCCCTTGACCAGATCCCAGGCGGCATCCAGCGCGCCCTGATCATACATCAGCCCGACCCAGAGCGCGGGCAGCGCGCACAGCCTGCGCCAGGGGCCGCCGTCGGCGCCGCGCATTTCGATGAATTTCTTGACGCGCGCCTCGGGGAAGGCGGTGGTCATGTGATCGGCCCAATCCGACAGGGTCGGCACCTCGCCCGGCAGGGCGGGCAGGCGACCGGCCATGAAATCGCGGAAACTTTGCCCCAGCGCGTCGATATATTTGCCGTCGCGATAGACGAAATACATCGGCACGTCGAGGATGTAATCGACCCAAGCCTGATAGCCGAATCCCTTATCGAAAACAAAGGGTACCATGCCGGTGCGGGCCGGATCGAGATCGCGCCAGATGCGCGAGCGCCAGGATTTGTAGCCGGTCGGTTTGCCTTCAAAAAACGGTGAGTTGGCAAAAAGCGCGGTGGCCACCGGTTGCAGCGCTACGGCCACGCGCAGTTTCTGCACCATGTCGGCTTCGGATGCGTAATCGAGGTTCACCTGCACTGTACATGTTCTGTACATCATCTGTGTGCCATGTGTACCGACACGGCCCATGTAATCGGTCATCAGACGATAGCGGCCCTTGGGCATCACCGGCATGTCTTCGTGGCGCCAGATCGGCGCGGCGCCCAGCCCGATGAACCGCGCCCCGATGCTGTCGGCCACCACCTGCACCTCGCGCAGGTGTTCATTCACCTCGTCGCAGGTCTGGTGGATGTTTTCCAGCGGCGCGCCCGACAGTTCCAACTGCCCGCCCGGTTCCAGGCTGACATTGCCGCCGCCCTTGGTCAGGCCGATGATGTGGCCCTGTTCCAGCACCGGTTCCCAGCCGAAGCGGTCGCGCAGCCCTTCAAGCATGGCCCGGATCGAACGCGGCCCGTCATAGGGCAGCGGTTTGAGCGTGTCCTTGCAATAGCCGAATTTCTCGTGCTCGGTGCCGATGCGCCAGTCGGCGGCGGGTTTTTCGCCAGAGGCCATGTACTCTGCCAACTGGTCGGGATGTTCAATGGGGCCGCCGCCGGATTGAGGAATGGACATGGCGCTCGCTCCGTTCAGTTGGTCAGTTCAACGTTTGACCTGTCGCCCCCGGCGAAACAGAAGTCAAGAGAGGCGGCGGCGGTTGTTCACGCGCTGCCAGATCACCGTTGTGCGCGGGGTGAAATCGCGGGTGGCGGCCAGAATTCGGCCGGGGTCAAGGCCGGGCAATGCGGTCAGCGCATCGTAAAGCCGGTCGCTGCCGACGGCCCCGAACGGCACCACCATCGGCGCGGCATCCTCGGCATGGAAAACCCAGAACACATCGTCGGCATAGGGGCCGCGATCGGTGGTGACAATGTCGATCCGGGTCAGCGCATCGACGGAAACCGCGCTGCCGCTGCGCGGGCCGAAATAGGTGATCTGGCGTTCATCCACCTCGATCACGCCCGGCCCATAGCCCCCCTCTGGCATCCGCGCGCGCTGAACCCCTTCCCGGATCAGCGCGGCGCCGATGGGCAGGCCCAGCAGCGACAGGTAGAACACAATCCCGACCGTTGTCGCCGCGCCGTAAAGGCCCATTGCCGCCACGCCTGCGCCGATGATCGCCTCGCGCCAGCGCAACAGCAGGGCCATCGCCTCTGGCCGCAGAACCGTCACCGCCAATCCCCCATCGCCGCCTGCCAAAGCGTCAGTGCCGCCACCGCCGCGGTATCGGCGCGCAGGATGCGGGGGCCAAGGCTGACCGGCACCACGAAGGGCAGCGCGGCAAGGCGCGCGCGCTCGGCGTCGGAAAAGCCGCCCTCGGGGCCGATCAGGATGGCCCAGGGGCCGGGTGTGGGGCTGGGGGGCAGCGCGTCATGCGGGCCTGCGCGGCCCTCATCCGCCCAAAGGATGCGGCGCGCGGGTTCCCAGGCGGCAAGGCTGCGCGCCAGCGGCGCGGCATCGGCCACCTCGGGCACATAGGTGCCGCCGCATTGTTCGGCGGCCTCGACCGCATGGGCCTGCAACTTGTCGCGGCGGATGCGTTCGCAATTGGTGAAATCGGTCAGCACCGGCAGGATGCGCGCGGCCCCCATCTCGGCCGCTTTTTCGACGATGAAATCGGTGCGCGCCTTCTTGATCGGCGCGAACAGAAGCCACAGGTCGGGCGGCAGGCGCAGGGGCGCGGTCTGGTCCTGACAGATCAGAACGCCGCCACGTTTGCCCGCCTCAATCACCACCGCGCGCCATTCGCCATCGCGCCCGTTGAACAGCGCCACCGCGCCGCCGGGGCCAAGCCGCATGACGTTGAACAGGTAATGCGCCTGATCGCGGTTCAGAGGAACCGTTTGCCCCGCCCCCAGCGCGTGGTCTACATAAAGCCTGATCTTCGGTCCCGACATGAAGGCTTTTTATGACCCCGACGCCAAGAATGCCAGAGCAAGACACCACCGGGCAGGTCGCCGACGCGGTGCGCGGCAACTGGGTGGACAGGCTGGCCCCGGCGGGCCTGCGCCCCTATCTGCGCCTTAGCCGCGCCGACCGGCCCATCGGCACCTGGCTGTTGCTGCTGCCGTGCTGGTGGGGCGTGGGGCTGGCGGCGGCATCGGGCGGGGCGCGGGCGTTCGATGTGTGGATCGTGGCGGGCTGCGGCATCGGCGCATGGCTGATGCGCGGCGCGGGCTGCACCTGGAACGACATCACCGACCGCGATATCGACGGGGCGGTGGCGCGCACCCGGTCGCGGCCCATTCCGTCGGGGCAGGTAACGGTGAAACAGGCGCTGGGCTGGCTGGTGGCGCAAGCGCTGGTGGCGTTCCTGATCCTGCTTACGTTCGACGTGGCGGCGATCGGGCTGGGGATTGCATCCCTGGGCCTTGTCGCGATCTATCCCTTTGCCAAGCGCTTCACCTGGTGGCCGCAGATATTCCTGGGCCTTGCCTTCAACTGGGGCGCATTGCTGGCCTGGACGGCGCAGACCGGGTCGCTGTCGCTGGCGCCGGTGCTGCTGTATCTGGCGGGGATCGCGTGGACGCTGTTTTACGACACGATCTATGCCCATCAGGACAAGGAGGATGACGCGCTGATCGGCGTCAAATCCACCGCGCGGCTGTTTGGCACCCGCACCAAGGGGTGGTTGCAGGGGTTTCTGGTCGCCTCGGTCCTGTTGATGTCGGCGGCGATCGTCGTGGCGCTGATGCCGCAGGCCAGCCTTGCGGCGCTGGTGGTGGCGCTGGCGGGGGCCTGGGGGTTTGGCTGGCACATGTGGGCGCAGCTTGCGCGGCTGGATATCGACGATCCCGACATCTGCCTGGCGCTGTTTCGATCGAACCGCAACGCGGGGCTGATCCCTGCGCTGTTTCTTGCCGTCGCCATTTTCGTGTGATTGCGCCGGGGCGTGCGCCTGCTTAGACACCGGGTGACCCGTTCCTGAAACCAAGGCACCCCTATGCCCCTGTCCCGACCGATTGTCGCCGCGTTCACCTTTGCCCTTGTCGGCATGGGCTGCATCGGCGGGGCGATCTGGGCGGTAGATGAGATCGAAGCGCGGTCAGAGGCGGCGGTAAGGCACGCGCTGCTGGTCGGGGGCGAAGAATGGGCATCGGTGCGCGCCGATGGGCTGCAACTGATCCTGACGGGCACCGCCGATGACGAGGCCACGCGCTTTCGCGCGCTCAGCGTGGCGGGCCGGGCCGTCGATTCGGGCCGCCTGATCGATGCGATGCAGGTGGCCGAAACCGCACCGATAGAGCCGCCGCGTTTTTCGGTGGAACTGTTGCGCAATGACGATGGTATCTCTTTGGTCGGGCTGATCCCGGCACCCGGTAACGGGCCGCGCCTTGCGGACCTTATCGCGGGGCACGCGCCCGATGCGGCGATCACCGACATGATGGAAACCACCGCCCTGCCCGCGCCCCCCGGTTGGGACAAGGCGGTGGCCTTCGGGTTGATCGCGCTGGATCGGTTGCCGCGTTCGAAGATATCGATCGCGGCAGACCGGGTGGCGATTACCGCCATCGGCAACAGCGCCGCCGAAAAGCGGCGGCTGGAGGCGGAACTGGCCCGGCTGGCGCCGCAGGGTGTCGCGCTGGATATCCACATTTCCGCCCCGCGCCCGGTGATCACGCCGTTCACCCTGCGCTTTATCATCGACGCGACGGGCGCGCGCTTTGACGCCTGTTCGGCCGATAATGAACGGGGGCGCGCCCGTATTCTGGCCGCGGGCCGGGCCGCCGGGGCGCGGGGCAAGCCCACCTGCACGCTGGGCCTTGGCGTGCCCTCGCCGCAATGGGCGGATGCCGCGTCGCTTGCCATCGCGGCGCTGGCGGAACTTGGGGCGGGGTCGGTCACGTTTTCCGACGCCGATGTCAGCCTGATCGCGGCGGACACCGTGCCGCAGGCCCTCTTCGACCGGGTGGTCGGCGATCTGGAGGCACGCCTGCCCAAGGTGTTCTCGCTTCAATCCGTGTTGCAGGAAAAGCCCGAGAAACCCAAGGCGGGCGACGAGGGGCCGCCGGAATTCACCGCGACCCTGTCCCCCGAAGGGCAGGTGCAACTGCGCGGCCGCCTGCCCAATGATCTGGTGCGCCAGGCCACCGACAGTTTCGCCCGCGCGAAATTCGGGGCCGATGCGGTCTATACCGCCGCCCGGCTTGACCCCGATCTGCCCGACGGCTGGCCGGTGCGGGCGCTGGCGGGGCTGGCGGCGCTGGCCGAACTGCATCACGGATCGCTGCTGATGCGGGCCGATCTGGTCGAGGTGCGCGGCACCACCGGCAATCCCGATGCGTCCGACACCATCTCGCGCATCCTGTCGGACCGGCTGGGATCGGGGCAGGTTTTCAAGATCAACGTGGCTTATGACGAACGGTTCGATCCGTTCGCCAACCTGCCCACGCCGCAAGGCTGTGTCGAAAGCGTCAACGACATCCTGACGAAAAACAAGGTGAACTTTGATCCCGGCAGCGCCAATATCGAAGCGGCGGCAGGCACCACGCTGAACAAGATCGCCGATGTGCTGCGCACCTGCCCGGATGTGAAGATGGAAATCGGCGGCCATACCGACAGCCAGGGCCGCCGGGAAATGAACCAGCAGCTTAGCCAAAGACGCGCCGAGGCGGTGCTGGGCGCCTTGCTTGACCGCCGGGTGCCGATCGGCAACCTGACGGCACGGGGATACGGCCCGGATCAGCCGATCGCCGACAACGGCACCGAGGCCGGGCGCGAGGCCAACCGCCGCATCGAGGTGCGCCTGATCCTGCCCGAAGGCGTCGATCCGGCTGAGGACGCGGGCGAGGTTGCGGCAGAAGCACCAACGGAAGCGACAACTGAAGCGCCCGCACAAGAGGCAACGCAAGCGCCTGCGGCACAACCGGCACCGCCACCGGCGCAAACCGGCGAAACCGAAGCTGACGCCGAAACCGGGGGCGACGCCGACGCGCCGGACGCCGCCGCTACAGCCGCGCCGCCGCAGGCGCCCGATGCCATGGTCAAGGCCCCCGGCCCCGACGATCCGCGCCCCCGCCCCCGCCCGACAGGGCGTTGACCCCGCCCCCGCAGGCCTTAGGATGCCACCGGGACGACCCCGTTGAAAGGACCGCCATGAACCGTACGGAATTCATCGCCGTGACCGCGATCGTGCTTTTCGTGGCCTTCGCGCTTGGCTGGTTCACCTATTGGCTGCTGCACCGCTTCACCCGCATCAGCCAATCCCAGATGAACGAGGTGGATGCCCTCGCCCACGATCTGCACGAGGCCGAAGAGGCGCGCGACCAGACCATCACCTACATGCAGCAGCGCGAGGCCGAACTGACCAACAAACTGATGCAGGGAGAGGCGGAATTGCGCGCCGCCATGGACGGCCTGCGCGAAGCGCGGCGCGAGACGGAATATCTGCGCGCGCAACTGGAACGGGGACGGGCGGAATAGCGCGTGTTGTGCGCAATCAGATCCGCACAACAAGCGCACCAGAAAACACGCGCTCATTTCATCTTGGAAAAATACGCATCTTGCGCCCGCCGTGCGCGCGCCGGTCAAGGAAATGATTCCGGCCGCCTGAAATCCAGTCCAATCCCGCGTCGGCCGGGTGTTCGCGGGGCTATTCGGCGGCCAGGGGGATCTGGCTTCGGCCGATTTCCGTCACCTCGGCAATCACCCCGCCAAGGGCGCGGCGCAGCGCCGAAAAATTCTGGTTGGGCTGGATGGTGCGTTCATCCATGTATAGCGCGCGGTCAATTTCCACCTGCACGACATGGCGGCGGCGCAGGGGGCGGCCGTAATGCTGCGCGACAAAGGCCCCCGCGAAGGGCGCGTTGCGCGCCACCCGCAGGCCGGTGCGGGCAAAGGCCGCCTCTACCCGTTCGACGATCTCGGCCCCGGCCGATGCCCCGAACCGATCGCCCAGAATGATATCCGGGCGGGGGCCTCGGGTGGCCATGTGGCTGTCGATCGCCTCATGCGGCATGGAATGGCAATCGATCAGGATCGCCTCGTCAAACAGTGTTATCTGTTCATCCATCAAACCCGCAAGCGCCGCGTGATAGGGGTGCCAGTGCCCGGCCAGACGCGCCCTGGCCTCTGCCAGCGATATCTTGCCCTGCCCGATCACCCGCCCGTTCGCCACCACCCGCGGAATGACGCCAAGCCCCGACGCCACACGCGGATTGTGCGGCAGGCTGCGCACCCCGTCGATCAGCGCGGGATCGAGTTCCTCGGCGCTGCGATTGAGGTCGACATAGGCGCGCGGGGTATGGGCGGCAAGCAACACCGCGCCCGCATCAGGGGCCGCATCGAACAGCAGATCCACGAAAGCATCCTCGGATGACCGGATCACCCGTTCATCGATCACCGCGCGGCGCAGAAATTCCGGCGGGTAATCGCGGCCGCTGTGGGGCGAGGCAAACAGCACCGACGTGGTGCGCGCCTTGGGCAGCGCAAGGGAATAGGCGGGGTGAATCATCAACGCTCCTGTCTGCCCCTTGATATAGCGTCAGATCAGGCCATGCCAAAACCCCTTGAACACCCCCGCGACTCCTTTTATAGACCGCGCACCGGTGCGGTGTATCCCTGCCTAGTTGGCGGGGTCTGCATGTGTCGGCAAGGGCGCGTAGCTCAGCGGTAGAGCACTACGTTGACATCGTAGGGGTCACTGGTTCGATCCCAGTCGTGCCCACCATTTCGTCCCCCGGTTGGGGGTTTGTTTGTTCAAAAGGCGCACGGCGCCGCGACTAGGAGAGACCAATGAAGGTCAAGAATTCGCTCCGATCGCTCAAGCAGCGTCATCGCGACTGTCAGGTCGTGCGCCGCAAGGGCCGGGTTTATGTGATCAACAAGACCCAGCGCCGCTTCAAGGCCCGCCAGGGCTGAGGCGACGCATCAGGGGCCGGTCGGCCCCCGTGGAAACAGCGAAAGCCACCCCTTGGGGGGTGGCTTTTGCATTTGATCGCAGTGCCTTTGCGGGCTGGGCCGTCGGTGTGATGCCCCGACGGGGGCGGCGGTGGCAGGTGTGGTTGGGCGCGCCCGCCGTGCCGCTGCGTGATGTGGTCAAGGCGATCCTTGGCGCCTGACCGGGGCTGATGAGCGGCGCGCTCACGGCGGGGCGTGCAGATGAGTATTTGTTCCAAGATGAAACGAAAAAGCGTTTTCCCGGACAGTCAATCTGCGCGCAAGCTGCCAATCTGCGCGCAAGCTGCGGGGCTGATCAACCGCAACATGCGCTAACCGTTCCACTTTTTGGCAAGGGCGCGCGCGCCTTCGCACAGCAAAACCGCGTCAAGCCCCACGGCGGTGAAGGTCGTGCCCGCCACGATCAGTTCGCCCAGGAACGCCGGATCAAGGG
>JACIYW010000124.1 GCA_014359745.1 Paracoccaceae bacterium
TCAACACCGACCGGCCGGTGCAGGTCGCGCTGCTGGTGCCCGGTGGCTCGGGTCAATCAGGCGACAGTGTTCTTGCCGAAAGTCTGGAGAAGGCCGCGCGGCTGGCCATTTCCGATCTGCAAGGCGCCCGGATCGATCTGCGCGTCTACAATACCGGCGGCCAGCCCGCGCAGGCCGCCCAGGTGGCGGTTGCCGCCGTCGGCGATGGTGCCCGCGTGATCCTTGGCCCGGTCTTTGGCGAGGCGGCCAATGCCGCGGGCGTTGCCGTGGCGCCGCGCAATGTCAACGTGCTGAGCTTTTCCAACAACACCGCCATTGCCGGGGGCAATGTCTTTGTGCTTGGCCCGACGTTCGACAACACCGCCAGTCGGCTGGTGCGCTACGCCGCCGCCCAGGGCCGTGACCGCATCCTTGTGGTCCATGACCAGACCACCGCGGGCGAGGCCGGGCGCCGCGCGATCGAACGGGCGATCGCCCGCAGCGGCCTGCGCCCCGCAGGCTTTGCCAGCTATGAATTCTCGCAGCAGGGCATCATCGCGGCGGTGGGCGGCATCGCCGATCAGGCCAAGGCCTCGGGGGCCAATGCGATCTTTTTCACCGCCGACACCGCCGGCGCGCTGCCGCTGCTGACGCAGCTTCTTGCCGACCAGGGCGTCGGCCCCGATGTCGTGCAATATATCGGCCTGACCCGCTGGGATATTCCCCAGTCCACCCTTGCCCTGCCCGGCGTACAGGGCGGCTGGTTCGCGCTGCCCGACCCCGGCCTTGGCCAGCAGTTCGCCGCGCGCTACCGTGCCGCCTATGGCACGGCGCCCCATCCCATCGCCGGGCTTGCCTATGACGGGATCGCGGCCATCGGGGCGCTGGTGCGCGCCGGGCGCGGCGATGCGCTGACAAAGGACGCGCTGACCCAGCCGTCGGGCTTTGTCGGTGTCAACGGCATCTTCCGGCTTGATCGTGACGGCACCAACCAACGCGGGCTGGCGATCGCCCAGATAATCGACAAACAGGTGAACGTGATTGACCCAGCGCCCAGAAGCTTTGACGCGACCGGCTTCTGATCCGGCAAGCGGCGCCACACCAGCATCGGGCCCAGCATCGGACCCAGCCTCGGACCCAGCCTCGGGAACCGACCTTTCCGTCGCGCTGATCTGCCCCGAGGCAGACATCTGGGATGCCCGCGCCGTCGCGGCGGATCTGTCGCGCGCGGTTGCCGAACGGCCAGGCGCCACCCCGCGCGATCTGCGCGGGGTGGCGGTGGCGGTGCTTGGCGCCGCGCGCGACCGGGGCACGGCGGCGCTGACCCGCGCCTTCGCCGCCTCTCCCCTTGCCGCCCGCGAGATGGTGCTCAGCCAATCGCGCCTGATCGACGGGCTGGTGATCGCCACGCTTGATTTCGTGCTCGACCACGTCCACCCCCAACCCAACCCGACCGAGGGCGAACGCATCGCCCTTCTGGCCGTCGGCGGCTATGGCCGCGCCGAAATGGCGCCCCATTCCGATATCGACCTTCTGTTCCTGACCCCCTGGAAAGTCACCGGCGGCACCGAAACCATCATCGAATCGGTGCTTTACATCCTCTGGGATCTGCGGCTCAAGGTTGGCCACGCCTCGCGCACCATCCGCGACTGCATCCGCCTGGCCAAGGAAGACATCACCATCCGCACCGCCCTTCTTGAAAAGCGGTTCCTGACCGGCAATGCCGATCTGGCCGAAGACCTGCACGAACGGCTGTGGCAGGAACTTTTCCGCACCACCGGCCCCGAATTCATCGAGGCCAAGCTGGCCGAGCGGGCCGAGCGCCACAAACGCCAGGGCGGCCAGCGCTATGTGCTGGAACCCAACATCAAGGAGGGCAAGGGCGGGCTGCGCGATCTGCAAACCCTTTACTGGATCGCGAAATACCTGCACCGCGTCGAACAGGCCGCCGAACTGGTGGACCAGGGCATGTTCACCCCCGAGGAATATGAGGGCTTTCGCGCCGCCGAAACCTTCCTCTGGGCGGTGCGCTGCCATCTGCACCTGATTGCCGGGCGCGCCATGGATCAGCTTACCTTCGATCTGCAAGTCGAGGTGGCCGAACGGATGGGCTATACCGATCACGGCGGCAGGCGCGCGGTGGAACATTTCATGCAGGACTATTTCCGCCACGCCACCCGTGTCGGCGAACTGACCCGCATCTTCCTGACCGGGCTTGAGGCGCAGCACGTCAAATCCGAACCGCTTCTGGTCGGCCTGTTTCGCCGCCGCAAGAGGGTGCGTTCGGGTTTCAAGGTGGCCCAGGGCCGCCTGACCTTCGCAGACGAGGCGGCGTTCCTGGCCGACAACCTCAACCTCTTGCGGATCTTCGAAGAGGGGCTGCGCACCGGCCTCTTGATCCACCCCGACGCGATGCGGGTGGTCACAGCCCATCTTGACCGTTTCGACGATACATTGCGCGAAAACCGCGAGGCACAGCGCATCTTTCTTGACCTCATGCTCAAACACGGCAACCCCGAACGGTCGCTGCGCCGCATGAACGAGCTGGGGGTTCTGGGGGCCTTCATCCCGGAATTCGAGGCAATCGTGGCGATGATGCAATTCAACGTCTACCACCATTACACCGTCGATGAACACATCATCCAGTGCATCAGCACCCTGGCCGAAATCGAACGCGGCGAACTGGTCGAGGAACTGCCGCTGACCTCGAACATCCTGCGCGAGGGGGTGAACCGCCGGGTGCTTTACGTCGCCCTCTTGCTGCATGACATCGGCAAGGGCCGCCCCGAAGACCATTCGGTTCTGGGCGCCCGCCTGGCACGCCGCATCGCGCCCCGCCTAGGGCTGACCGCCGAGGAAAGCGAAACCGTGGAATGGCTGGTGCGCCATCACCTCTTGATGTCCGACATGGCGCAAAAGCGCGACATCGCCGATCCGCGCACCGTGCGCGAATTCGCCAAGGCGGTCAAAACCCGCAAACGGCTGGATCTGCTGACCGCGCTGACGGTTTGCGACATTCGCGGCGTCGGCCCCGGAACCTGGAACAACTGGAAGGCAATGCTGATCCGGCGTCTGTACAGCGAAACCGCGCGGGCCCTGGAAACCGGGCTGGAGGATCTGAACCGCGAAAAGCGCGAGGACGAGGGCAAGCGCGCCCTGCGCGCCGCCCTTGCCAAATGGGACAAGAAAGACCTGCGCACGGAAACCGCGCGCCATTACGGCCCCTACTGGCAGGGCCTGCCCACCGAAACCCATGTGGTCTTTGCCAACCTGCTGCGCGGCCTCGCCCCCGATGACATCCGCATCGACATGACCCCCGATCCCGATCGCGACGCCACGCGCGTCTGTTTCGCGCTGGCCGATCATCCGGGCATCTTTTCGCGGCTGGCCGGGGCGCTGGCGCTTGTTGGCGCGAACGTGGTCGATGCGCGCACCTATACCTCCAAGGACGGTTTCGCCACCGCCGTGTTCTGGGTGCAGGATGGCGAAGGCGCGCCCTATGCCGCCGACAAACAACCGCGCCTGCGGTCCATGATCGACAAGACCCTGCGCGGCGAGGTGATCGCCTCCGAGGCGCTCAAGGATCGCGACCGCGTCAAGAAACGCGCCCGCCAGTTCCGCTTTGCCACCTCGATCACCTTCGATAACGAAGGCTCCGAAATCTATACGATCATCGAGGTCGACACCCGCGACCGCCCCGGCCTGCTCTATGATCTGACGCGCACGCTTGCCGCCCAGAACATCTATATCGCCAGCGCCGTGATCGCGACCTTTGGCGCGCAGGTGGTCGATACCTTCTATGTCAAGGATATGTTCGGGCTGAAGCTGCACTCCAGATCGAAACAAGAGGCGCTGGGACGCAAGCTGAAACAGGCGATCACCGCAGGCGCCGAACGGGCCGAGGCGCAATGACACCGATCCGGCTGGTTACCGGCTTTGTCACCGTCGGCGGCTGGACGCTGGCCAGCCGCATCGCGGGCTTTATCCGCGACGTGCTGATCGCGGCCTATCTGGGCGCCGGCCCGGTGGCCGAGGCGTTCCTGATCGCCTATTCCCTGCCCAACATGTTCCGCCGCTTCTTTGCCGAAGGCGCGTTCAACATGGCCTTCATCCCGATGTTCGCCAAACGGCTGGAGGCTGGCGAGGATGCGGAAGGCTTCGCCCGCAACGCCTACAGCGCGCTTGCCAGCTTCCTGATCGGCTTCACCCTGCTGGGCATGGCGCTGATGCCGTTTCTGGTGCTGGCGATGGCCGCAGGCTTTCGCGGCGACGAACGCTTTGACCTGGCGGTGCTTTATGGGCGCATCGGCTTTCCCTATATCCTGTTCATCTCGCTGACCGCGCTTTTGTCGGGGGTGCTGAACGCCGCCGGGCGGTTCATGGCCACCGCCGCCGTGCCGATCCTGATGAACGCGCTTTTCATCGCGGCGCTGCTGCTGGCCGACTGGCGCGGCTGGGATGCGGGGCTGACCCTGGCCTGGACGGTGCCGGTCTCGGGCATCGCGCAACTGTGGATGATCAGCGCCGCCACAAGGCGCGCGGGGTTTCGCATCGGCCTGCACCGCCCGCGCCTCACCCCCGAATTGCGCCGCCTGGCGATCATCGCCGCCCCCGCGATGCTGGCGGGCGGCGTCGTGCAGATCAACCTGCTGGTCGGGCGGCAGGTCGCCAGCTTTTTCGACGGGGCGGTCGCCTGGCTCAGCTATGCCGACCGGCTTTATCAGCTGCCGCTGGGGGTGGTGGGCATTGCCATCGGCGTGGTGCTGCTGCCCGACCTGTCGCGCCGCCTGCGCGCGGGCGATACCGAAGGGGGGTGTGCCTCTTTCAACCGCTCGATCGAATTCGCCATGGCGCTGACGCTGCCCTCTGCCGTGGCGCTGGTGGTGATCGCCCTGCCGCTGACAGCGGTGCTGTTCCAGCGCGGCGCCTTCACCGCCGATGATGCCGCCGCCACCGCGCTGGCGCTTGCCGTTTACGGCGCGGGCCTGCCCGCCTTTGTGCTGCAAAAGGTGCTGCAACCGCTGTTCTACGCCCGCGAAGACACGCGCCGCCCGTTTCACTATGCGGTGGTCTCGATGGTGGTAAACGCGGCGCTGGCGGTGGGCCTGATCCCGGTGATCGGCTATCTGGCCGCCGCCATGGGCACAACCCTTGCCGCCTGGGCGATGGTCTGGCAGCTTTGGCACGGCAGCCGCGACATGGGCGCGGCCGCGGCAATCGACGCCCGGCTCCGACGGCGGCTGTGGCGCATCGCCTCCGCCTCTGCCGCGATGGGGGCGGTGCTGTGGGCGGCGGCGGTGCTGCTTGCGCCCGCGCTGCATATGGCAAGCTGGCGCTACACCGCGCTTTTCGCGCTCGTTATCATCGGGATCACCAGTTATTTCGCCCTTGGCGCGCTGATCGGTGCCTTCCGCCTGTCGGATTTCCGCGCCGCATTGCGCCGCTGACCGGTCAGGCCGCCAGCCGCCGGTCCGGCGCGCCCTGGCCGCGCAGCAGCGCCGCCTCATGCCCGCGCAACACCCGCCGCGCGGTGCGCCAGCCCGCGCAGGCCGCACCATTGGCCAGTTCGGGAAACAGCGCCACAAGCTCGGCCCGCAACGCGGCATCGCCGCTCAGAATATAGTCGCCGGGATGAAAGCTTTCGCTGGGAACCCCGTCCGACAGCACGATTTCATGCCGATCAAACATCAGATGCACATAGCGCACCTGCGCGCACCGCACCTGGCATATCCCCGCGCCATCCACCAGATGATGCGCCGCCACCAGAACCTCGGCCGTGCCGAACATCAGTTCCGCCTGCCAGCCGCCCAGCACCATACGATGCTGCGGCGACACCAGCAGCGGGCGCGCATTGCCCAGGGCACCGGGCGCAAAGCGCACCGGCGCGAATTCGCCCAGCCCGCTCACCTGCCGCGATCCGATCCAGCGCACTGGCTGCAAGCCGTTGTCGCGCGTGCAAACCATGTCGCCCGGCCGCAGGGTTTCCACCGCGCGCGGCCCGGTCGCCGTTTCGATCCGCATTCCGGCCACAAAACACGGCGGCCCAAAGCTGCTCACCGGAACCTGCGACGATTGTGTAACCCAGCTTGACGACTGGAACACCGCGTTCTGCAAAACCGTGCCATCGGTCGGCGTGAACACCGCCGGCCCGCCGTTCACATAGAATGTGACGCCGGTGATGTTGACCGTCTGGCCACCCATGGTGACGGTGATCTGATCCCCGCGCCAGACCGAGGTGATGTCACGCCCGTTGAAACTGTCGTTCCCGAAGGCTGAAATCTGGCCGTTATCGTTCTGATCTACATAGCTGAACTGCTGGGGCGTCAGAAACGTGCCGACCGCCGGGGGGTTCCCCGGATCCATGACGAAAAACTGGTCGGTATAGGTCGTTGGCATGACACTTCTTTCTGAATAACCGCCACGACCTGTCATGGCGGTGCGGCGAAACTTCGGCAGAAATCGATCAATTTAGCGCGTGTTGCGCCAAACCAGACCCTCACCCTGACCGCACAAAAACCGCTCTTTCTCATCCTCTCGAAAAAAATACTCACCTTCCCGCCCGCCACGCGCGCGCCGGTCAAGGGCATGAACCCGAAATACGGAATAGAATCGGTCGGTACAGGATGTCGGCATGGCGGGCGGGCCTTCCCAGGCAAGGCTGCTTTGCCAAAGACTGCCAGCCAAAAGTGGCCAAGCCCTTAACGCCCACGCAAAAACCCGCAGCCGGTGGCTGCGGGTTTTCATTCCTTGCTCGGATGCGGCGCGTTATTCCCCGGCGATGCCCTGCGCGGCCTCGATCCCCAGCGGATGCGCCAGATGCGCCAGCATCTCCTTCGGGCAGACCTGCACGAACTTGCCGCGCTCCACCTCCCAGTTTTGCAGGATCACGGCGGCGCGGCGGCTGCCGGTCTCGGCCAGATGCCGCTCGATCAGCCCGCGCAGCTCCGCCTCCCAATGGGCCACCGTGACCGGGCAGGTCACCAGCGTTTCCATGTTCATCAGAACCTCGGCCGTGCCCTCGGGATCATGGACATAGGCCATCCCCCCGGTCATGCCGGCGCCAAAGTTCGGCCCGATCGATCCCAGGATCACCGCAACCCCGCCGGTCATGTATTCGCAACCGTTCGATCCGCAGCCCTCGATCACCACCTGCGCGCCGGAATTACGCACCGCAAACCGTTCCCCCGCGCGCCCGGCGGCAAACAGGGCCCCGGCCGTGGCGCCGTAAAGCACGGTGTTGCCGATGATGGTGTTGTCGGCGGCCACCAGCGGGCTGGCCATCGGCGGGCGCACCACGATCAAACCGCCCGACAGGCCCTTGCCGACATAATCGTTGGCATCGCCCGACACCTCGATCTTGAGGCCGGGCGCGGCGAATGCCCCCAGGCTTTGCCCGGCGCTGCCGGTCAGCTTGACGGTCAGGTGATCGGGTTGCAGCGTGTTCCGCATCCCGAACCGCTTGACGATATGGGATGAGGCCCGCGTGCCGATGGTGCGGTGGGTGTTGCGCACCGCATAGGAAAGCTGCATCTTCTCGCCATCCTCAAAAAACCGCGCCGCATCCGCGACGATCTGCGCATCCAGCGTATCCAGCACCGCATTGCGCGGGCGGGTGCGGTCATAGGTGATGTTGCGCGCGCCATCGACGGTGATCAAAAGCGGGTTCAGATCAAGGTCATCCAGATGCGCGGCACCGCGCGAAACCTGCGTCAGCAGATCGGCCCGCCCGATGATTTCATCAAGTGATCGCGCCCCGATACCTGCCAGAATCTCCCGCACTTCCTGCGCATAGAACGTGATCAGGTTCACCACCTTGTCCGCCGTGCCGGTGAATTTCGCCCGCAGATCGTCGCGCTGCGTGCACACCCCCACCGGGCAGGTGTTCGACTGGCACTGCCGCACCATGATGCAGCCCATCGCGATCAACGCGGCGGTGCCGATGCCGTATTCCTCGGCCCCCATCATCGCCGCGATCACGATATCGCGCCCGGTCCGCAACCCCCCATCGGTGCGCAGCGTCACCCGCTCTCGCAGGTTGTTCATCGCCAACACCTGATGCGCCTCGGTCAGGCCCATTTCCCACGGCAGGCCCGCATATTTGATCGAGGTGGCGGGCGAGGCCCCGGTGCCACCGTTATGGCCGGCAATCAGGATGATATCGGCCTTGGCCTTGGCCACACCCGCCGCGATCGTGCCCACGCCCGATTGCGCCACCAGCTTCACCGTGACCTTGGCGCGCGGGTTGATCTGCTTGAGGTCATAGATAAGCTGCGCCAGATCCTCGATCGAATAGATGTCGTGATGCGGCGGCGGGCTGATCAGGGTGACGCCGGGGGTGGAATGGCGCAGCCGCGCGATCAGGCTTGTCACCTTCATGCCGGGCAACTGCCCGCCCTCGCCGGGCTTGGCACCCTGGGCCACCTTGATTTCCAGCTCTTCGCAGTTGTTCAGGTATTCCGCCGTCACGCCGAACCGGCCCGATGCCACCTGCTTGATCTTTGCCGCGCGGTTGTCGCCATTGGGTTCGGGTTTCGAATCCGCCGGATCCTCGCCGCCCTCGCCGCTGTCGGATTTCGCGCCAATGCGGTTCATCGCCACGCTCAGCGTCCGGTGCGCCTCGGGCGACAGCGCGCCCAGGCTCATCCCCGGTGTCACGAACCGCTTGCGGATCGAGG
>JACIYW010000125.1 GCA_014359745.1 Paracoccaceae bacterium
GCTTTGCATGTCATCTCGGTGATCGCCTGGATGGCGGGGCTGTTTTATCTGCCTCGGCTCTTTGTCTATCATGTCGAACAGGTAGAGGCGGGCAGCACGACGGATGCCATGTTTCAGGTCATGGAGCGGCGGTTGCTGCGCGCGATCATGAACCCGGCGATGGTGGCGACATGGGTATTCGGGCTGTGCCTGGTGTTCACGCCCGGCCTGGTGGACTGGGGAACGCTTTGGCCGTGGAGCAAGGCGGCGGCGGTGCTGGGGATGACCTGGTTTCATCACTGGCTTGGCTTGCGGCGCAAGGAATTTCTGGCGGGCACCAACACGCGCACGGGCCGCACCTATCGGATGATGAACGAAGTGCCGACGGTGTTGATGGTTGTGATCGTGGTCTCGGTGATCGTCAGGTTCTGAGAATTGTTGACTTTCGTTGGGGTCGGGTGTAATCGGGGTGCCGCGCCTGCCGTCCGGCTTGTCGCGTTCCCCTGTACATGCCGACTGATCAGTCAGCCCATAATTCCGGAATACCATGACGATTGAACGTCTGAATCTGGCCGATCTCAAGGCCAAGACCCCTGCCGACCTGTTGTCGCTTGCCGAAGAGCTTGAGATCGAGAATGCGCCGTCGATGCGCAAGGGCGAGATGATGTTCTCGATCCTGAAGGAACGGGCCGAGGATGGTTGGGAAATCTCGGGCGACGGGGTGCTGGAGGTTCTGCAGGACGGATTCGGGTTCTTGCGTTCGCCCGAAGCCAACTATCTTTCCGGGCCCGACGATATTTATGTTTCACCCGACATGATCCGACAGTTTTCATTGCGCACCGGCGACACGATTGAAGGGGTGATACAGGCGCCCCGTGAAAGTGAGCGGTATTTTTGCATGACGCGCGTCACCCGTATCAATTTTGACGATCCGGAACGGGCAAAACACAAGGTACATTTCGATAACCTGACGCCGCTTTATCCGGACGAGAGGTTCCGGATGGAGATACTCGATCCGAGCTTCAGGGATCGGTCGGGCAGGATCATCGACATCGTGGCCCCGCTTGGCAAGGGCCAGCGAGCGTTGATCGTGGCGCCGCCGCGGACCGGCAAGACCGTGATCTTGCAGAACATTGCGCATTCGATCGCGGTGAACCATCCTGAATGCTATCTGATCGTGCTGTTGATCGATGAGCGACCCGAGGAGGTGACCGACATGCAGCGATCGGTCAAGGGTGAGGTGGTGTCTTCGACATTCGACGAACCGGCGTCGCGCCATGTTGCGGTTGCGGAAATGGTAATCGAAAAGGCCAAGCGGCTGGTGGAACATAAACGCGATGTGGTGATCTTGCTTGATTCGATCACCCGGCTGGGTCGTGCGTTCAATACGGTTGTGCCGTCATCGGGCAAGGTTCTGACTGGTGGGGTGGACGCGAACGCCCTGCAACGGCCCAAGCGGTTTTTCGGCGCCGCGCGCAATATCGAGGAAGGCGGATCGCTTTCCATCATCGCCACCGCGTTGATCGACACCGGCAGCCGGATGGATGAGGTGATTTTCGAAGAGTTCAAGGGCACAGGCAATTCCGAGATCGTGCTTGATCGCAAGGTCGCCGATAAACGCGTGTTCCCGGCGATGGATATTCTTAAATCCGGCACCCGCAAGGAAGACCTGCTGATCGATAAGGCCGATCTGCAAAAGACCTTTGTCTTGCGGCGGATCCTTAATCCGATGGGCACCACGGATGCGATCGAATTCCTGATCTCGAAGCTGAAACAGACCAAATCGAACGCGGAGTTCTTTGAGTCTATGAACACCTGACCGATTGGGCGAGGGCGTGATGGACACGATATTCGCCTTGGCGTCGGCGCGGGGCAAGGCGGGTGTTGCGGTGATACGGCTTTCGGGCACGCAGGCCTGGCCGGTTGCCGCCGCGATCTGCGGGCCACTGCCCGAGGCACGGCGCAGCGGGTTGCGGCGGTTCCGGCTGGGCGAAGATGTGGTGGATGAGGGTTTGCTGCTGCTGTTCGAGGCCGGTCGCAGCTTTACCGGCGAGGATGTGGCAGAGTTTCATGTGCACGGCAGCCCCGCGATCATCGGCGCCATGTTGCGATATCTTGGCGATCAGCCTGGTCTGCGCCTGGCGGAGCCGGGTGAATTCAGCCGCAGGGCGCTTGACAACGGGTGTCTGGATCTGACCCAGATCGAGGGGCTGGGCGAGCTGATCGAGGCCGAGACCGAGGCACAGCGGCGGCAGGCGATGCGGGTTTTTTCGGGTGAGTTGGGCGCGCGCGTAGCGGTGTGGCGTGGCAAGCTGATCGAGGCATCGGCGCTTGTGGCGGCCTCGATTGATTTCGCGGATGAGGAGGTTCCCGACGATCTGTCAGATCTGCTGGGGTCGTTGATTGCTTCGGTCATTAATGATCTGCGGGCCGAGGTGCGGGGCGTGGCGGTTTCGGAACGGATCAGGGATGGGTTCGAAGTGGCTATTGTCGGAGCGCCGAACGTGGGCAAATCCACGCTTTTGAACGCGATTGTCGGGCGGCAGGCTGCGCTGACCTCTGCGCGGGCGGGAACGACGCGGGATGTGATCGAGGTGCGGGTTGATCTGGATGGGCTGGCGGTTACTTTTGTCGATACGGCCGGCTTGCGCGACAGCGAGGACGAGATAGAATCGCAGGGAATCGCCTTGGCGCGTCGGAGGGCGGCGTCTGCCGATCTTCGCCTGTTCCTGACAGAGGGTGCGGAGCGGGTCGAGGGTGTCGATTTGCTGCCGGGGGATTTGCTGGTTGGGGCAAAGGCAGATCTTTATCCGGGGTCGGGGCTGCGCGTTTCCGGAGTGACGGGTCAAGGCGTGGATAAGGTTCTGGCAGAGGTTTCGGCGCGTTTGGGGGTGCGTTCGGCGGGTGCGGCGCTTATAACACGGGAACGGCATCGGGTTTCGGTAGTACGGGCGCTGGCGGCGTTGGAATTGGCGGCGGCGGAGGTCGATGAGAGGCTGATCCAGGTTGAACTGGTGGGCGAACATTTGCGGGCGGCGGTGCACGCCCTTGATGTATTGATCGGTCGGGTTGATGTTGAGGATGTCCTGGGCGAGGTTTTCGCCCGATTCTGCGTCGGGAAATGAGGGTTGTTTCACGTGAAACATTTTGACGTTATCGTAGTAGGTGGCGGCCATGCCGGCGCTGAGGCAGCCCACTCCGCAGCAAGGGTTGGGTGCCGTGTGGCGCTGATAACCCTCAAGAAGGCCGGAATCGGCGTTATGTCTTGCAATCCCGCGATTGGTGGATTGGGCAAGGGTCACCTGGTGCGCGAGATTGACGCGCTGGGTGGGGTCATGGGACTCGCGGCGGATCGGGCGGGGATTCAGTTCCGGTTGCTGAACCGACGCAAGGGGCCTGCCGTCCAAGGCCCGCGGGCCCAGGCGGATCGGGTGGCGTATTGCGGCGCCGTACAGGAAATGATCGCGGCACAACCCAACATTTGGGTGGTCGAGGCGGAAGTTGCGGACCTGTTGGTGACGTCTCTGGCGGTATCGGGGGTAAGGCTTGCCGACGGGTCGGAAATTGCGGCGGATGCTGTGGTTTTGACGACGGGGACGTTTCTGAATGGCGTTATCCATATTGGCGATCAGGTAACGGACGGCGGGCGGATCGGGGAACGGCCTTCGATCGCCCTCGCAGACCGCTTGAAAGGTTTGGACCTGCCGCTGGGTCGCCTGAAAACCGGCACGCCGCCGCGTCTGGATGGACGCACGATTGATTGGGGCGCCCTTGATCAGCAGCCGGGGGATGACGAACCGGAGCTTTTTTCGTTCCTGTCATCGGCGCCCACCTTGCGGCAAGTTTCTTGCGGAATTACTCAGACCAATTCCAAAACCCACGATATAATCCGTGCTAATCTGCAACGCTCCGCCCTCTATGGGGGCCAGATTTCCGGCGTTGGGCCGCGCTATTGTCCGTCAATCGAGGATAAGGTGGTTCGGTTTTCTGATAAGAACTCCCACCAGATTTTCCTGGAACCAGAGGGTCTTACAACCCACACCGTGTATCCGAACGGGATTTCGACGTCGTTGCCCGCGGATGTGCAGCTTAAATATGTCCAATCTATCGCCGGGCTTCAGCAGGCCGAGATTCTGCAACCCGGCTACGCAATCGAATATGATTACGTCGATCCGGTTTCACTGACGACATCGTTGGAACTCAAATCCCTCCCAGGTCTGTTTCTGGCCGGGCAGATCAACGGCACCACCGGCTATGAAGAGGCAGCCGCTCAGGGCCTGGTTGCCGGGTTGAACGCGGCGCGCCGGTCGCTTGATCAGGCGCCGGTGCAATTCAGCCGGTCGAACTCCTACATCGGGGTGATGATTGATGATCTTACCGCGCGCGGGGTGACCGAACCCTATCGGATGTTCACCTCGCGGGCAGAGTTCCGATTGTCGTTGCGTGCCGATAATGCCGATCAGCGGCTGACACCTCTGGGCATTGAACTAGGCTGTGTTGACGACAGACGCGCGGCGCTGTTCGGTAAGAAATCCGCTGCGCTCTCGACTGCTCGCGCAATCTTGGCGGAGATCAATATCTCTCCTAATCAGCTCAACGATCTCGGCGCCGGGATCAGCGCCGACGGCAAACGTCGTAACGGTCTGGAGTGCCTCGCGCTTTCGGGGGTGGAGTTCGGGATGTTGCGCCGCATAAACCCCGACCTTGCACAAATTCCCGAACCTATCGCCCGGCAGATCGGGCGCGAGGCCGTTTATACACACTACGTTGCGCGGCAAGTGGCGGATGTGGTGGCCTTGCAGCGCGATGAGTCGGTCATAATCCCGGATGGATTTGATTACGCCTTGGTTAGTGGCCTGTCGTCCGAACTGAAATCCAAACTGCAACGTATTCGTCCTGGCTCAGTAGGGCAGGCATCGCGGATAGAAGGGATGACGCCCGCTGCGCTGACCTTGCTTCTGGCGAAATTGCGCAAACACGATCTGCGGGCACACGGGTGAACGCGGGGTCGGCGCCTTGGTCACTGGATCATGTTTCACGTGAAACATTGGCTGATCTGCAAGCCTATATGCAGCTCCTTGAAAAATGGAATAAGGCGATAAACCTTGTTGCCAAATCAACGATCGACGATGCCTGGAACCGCCACATCCTTGATTCCGCGCAACTTTTCCCGCATGCAGCAGCGGGAAACACTTGGGCTGACATCGGTTCTGGTGGCGGATTTCCGGGTATGGTGATCGCGATCCTTGCGAAATTCTCGCGCCCCGACCTGCGCGTCACCCTGATCGAGGCTGATCAACGCAAGGCGGTCTTCTTGCGCGAGGTGGCGCGCGCCACCAACACGTCGGTCAAAGTGCTGTCACAGCGGATCGAAACCGTACCACCGCTGGGGGCCGATACCCTGTCGGCGCGCGCATTCGCGCCGCTTGATGTGATGATGCCATATGTCGCGCAGCATATGGCCACGGATGGCGTTGCACTTTTGCCAAAGGGCAGCCATTATTCGCAAGAAGTGGCGAATGCCCGCAAGTTGTGGAATTTTGACTGCGAGATCATACCAAGCCAGACCAATGCGGAAGCGGTGATCTTGAAAATACAGGGTGTGCGTCGTGTCTGAACCAAGAATTATCGCGATCGCCAACCAAAAGGGCGGGGTGGGCAAGACGACAACGGCAATCAACCTTGCCGCGGCGCTGGCCGAGGCCGGGGAAAAATTGCTGCTTGTCGATCTCGATCCACAGGGTAATGCCTCTACCGGCCTTGGTATAACCGCCGACCGCCGCACCCTGACAACCTACGATCTCTTGATCGAAGAGGTTCCGGCAGACGCGATCATTCAGCCGACCAGTGTTGAAAACCTCTGGATATGTCCGGCAACCACCGATCTCTCCTCTGCGGATATCGAACTTGTCGCCAATGAAAAACGCAGTCATCTGCTTTATGACGCGCTGCGGCACCCAAGCCTGGCCAAACTCGGCTTCACCTATATCCTGATCGATTGCCCGCCCTCGCTCAGCCTGTTGACCGTAAACGCGATGGTGGCCGCGCATTCCATCCTGGTTCCGCTGCAAACCGAATTCTACGCGCTCGAAGGGTTGTCGCAACTTCTGCTCACCATCCGCCAGCTTCGGCAATCGGCCAATCAGGGCCTGCGGATCGAAGGTATCGTGCTCACCATGTATGACGGGCGCAACAACCTGTCGCAAATGGTCGAAACCGACGCCCGCGCCACGTTGGGCGATCTGGTGTTCAAGGCGGTGGTCCCGCGCAACGTTCGGGTATCAGAGGCGCCGTCTTACGCGCTTCCGGTGCTGGCATATGATTCGACATCCAAGGGCAGCATGGCGTACCGCGCCGTGGCCCGCGAACTTCTGGCACGACACAAGGCACTGGTTTAGGGGGCGAAGATGGCGGAAAAATCCGGGGAACGGCGCGGTCTGGGTCGCGGCTTGTCGGCACTGATGGCCGATGTGGCACCGGTTGACAGCGGCGCCGATACGGCCCCCCGTGCCGATGCGCGTCAGCCGGTAGAAAACCTCTTCCCCAATCCGAATCAGCCCCGCCGCGATTTCCCGCAAGAGGCGCTGGAAGAGCTCGCGGCTTCGATCCGCGAAAAAGGCGTCATTCAGCCGCTGATCGTCCGGCCCCGCCCCGCGGCCGAAGGCACCTATGAAATCGTCGCGGGTGAACGCCGCTGGCGGGCTGCGCAACTCGCGCAATTGCACGATCTGCCGGTTCTGATCCGCGACTTCACCGATACCGAGGTGCTCGAAGTCGCGATTATTGAGAACATCCAGCGCGCCGATCTCAATCCCATAGAAGAGGCTATGGGTTATCGCCAACTGATGGATCGTTTCGGCCATACCCAGGAAAAGCTTGCCGAATCGCTTGGCAAAAGCCGCAGCCATATCGCCAACCTGATGCGCCTTCTGCAATTGCCCGAAGACGTGCAGCACCTGCTGCGCGACGGTCAACTCAGTACGGGCCACGCCCGTGCCCTGATCACCGCAGAAAACGCCTCTAACCTCGCCCGCCAGGTGATTTCGCGCGGTCTTTCCGTGCGTGAAACCGAGGCGCTGGTGCGCAAACCGGCGCCCGCGAACCCGCGTCAAACGCCCAAACGCGACACCGAAAAAGACGCCGATACCCGCGCGTTAGAGGCCGATCTTGCCGCAAATCTCGGCCTTTCCGTCTCCATAGATCACGATCCGGCCGGCGGCGGCGGGCGTCTGGTGCTGCGTTATCACACCCTCGAACAGCTTGATACGCTCTGCCGGGTGCTCTCCGCATCGTCGATGGATCACCCCTACTGACGCGCGCTCAGTCGCCGGTATCCGGCAGCAGCGCCCCGATCACCTGATTAAGCACAAGCCGCCCCCGGCTTGTGGCCCGCAACCGCCCCGCCCCGATCTCGATCAGCCCCAGCGCCGCCAGTTCCTCGACCCCGCTCAGGTTCGCGCCATTTAGCCGACAGAAACGATCAAGATTAACGCCTTCCGACAGCCGCAACCCCATCATCAAATATTCCCCCGCCTGCGCTGCCCCCGAAAGGATCACGCGCGGCGCCTCCCCCGATCCCGTGCCCTCAACCCGTACAAGCCACTTGCCCGGCGCCAGATACGTCTCCGTCGCCACCCGTTCCCCGCCCCGCGTCAGCCGCCCATGCGCCCCCGGCCCGATCCCCGCATAATCCCCGCACCGCCAGTAAATCAGGTTGTGGCGCGATTCCGATCCCTCAACCGCGTGGTTCGATACCTCATAGGCGGGCAGCCCGGCCGCCGCCGTCATCTCCTGCGTTACCTCGAACATATCGGCAGCCAGATCCTCGCCCGGCAACCCGGCCAGACCACCGCGCGCCAACCGCGCCCCAAAGGCCGTGCCATCCTCGATGGTCAGTTGATACATCGACAGATGATCGCCCGCGACCAACAGCGCCCGGCCCAATTCGGCCCGCCAATCGGCCAGCGACTGATCCTGACGCGCGTAGATCAGGTCGAAACTCACCCGCTCAAACACATCCCGCGCCAGGTCAATCGCACCCATCGCCTCGGCCACCGAATGCATCCGCCCCAGACGCTGCAAATCCACATCATTAAACGCCTGCACCCCGATCGATACCCGATTGACCCCGGCCTGCCGATAGCCGCAAAACCGCCCGGCCTCGACCGATGTCGGGTTGGCCTCCAGCGTCACTTCCAGCTCGTTCGCCGTCGGCCAGGTCGCGCGGGCCCGCTCAATGATCGCCGCGACGACCTCGGGCTTCATCAGGCTCGGCGTCCCGCCCCCGAAAAAGATCGTATCCAGAATACGGCCCGGAACCTCGGCACCGATCCTGTCTATCTCGGCCAGATAGGCGCGCATCCACCGGCCCTGATCAACCGCCGCCGCGACATGTGAATTGAAATCGCAATACGGGCATTTTGCCTGACAAAACGGCCAGTGCACATAAAGACCAAACCCGCCAATGCGCCAATCTTCCAAACCTACCCCCTGAACGCCGGCACCCTGGCACCGCGCGACGATCCCGCCGAAAACCGGCCTATGCAAAGCACCCCGTCACCAGCTTTTCAAAAG
>JACIYW010000126.1 GCA_014359745.1 Paracoccaceae bacterium
CATCGCCCCGCACGCCACCTGTTCCAGCGCATCGCGTTCGATGGTGGAAAAATCGCCCAGCTCCAGTTCGGCCGCAAGTTTCTTGCGCCCGGTGGGGTTGATGCGTTCGCCGATCACGCAGAACGGTTCATCAAAGCCGATGACAACGGTTTTCGTTTTCGATTCCAGTACGGTGCGTGTCATTCTTCTTCCTCTGGGCCCTGGGGCGCCTCGGTGGGGGGCGTCTGGTTGGGGGGCGATGTGGCCCAGCCGTCATTGTCGATCAAAGCGCGCAGCTTTTGGGTGTCATAATCGGCTTCCAGCCCGGCCGCCACGGATTTCGCGACCTCTGTCGGCTCGCCCGCGATCTCGGTCGGGGCGGCCTTGCGCCAGTCGGCCATATAGGCGTCGGCATCACGGGCGCCGCTGCGCATGGCACAGCGGTCGATGGCCTGCTCGAACCGTTCGGCAAGGGCGATCTTGCTGGCGCCACGACCCCGGCCCACGATGACCTGGGCCGGGATGTCGCGCCAATAGACGATGATGACCTGGGGCATCGGGTTCCTTTCCGCATCATGCGCATCTTAGCACCGGGCTGAATCCCGTGCGCTGAATGCCGTGCATGGTTAGGCGGTATCGCGCGGGCGTGCCAGTGGCGGCAGTCGGAAAAATCCTCATCTTCATTATGAACGCAAGCCGGTCGCAGAGCCTTGCACGTCGGCACGCACGCGATTAAGTTAGCGGTAACTTGAATTGGAGGGCGACATGACGCCCGAGCGTCCACAGGCTGCGGACGCGGCCTTGCTTGCGGTTGTGCCGACCGTGGCCAAATCTGCCGGATCGTCGGCGCTTTACGGCGCCCTTGACCTTGGCACCAACAGTTGCCGCATGCTGATCGCCCAGCCCAGGGGGGATGAGTTCGTGGTGCTCGACAGTTTTTCCAAATCCGTGCAGCTTGGGCACGGGCTGGAAGCGTCTGGCCGCCTGTCGCGCGGATCGATGGAACGCACCATCGCGGCGCTGCATGTCTGTCGTCACAAGCTGGAAAAGAACCGGGTGGGCCGGATGCGTCTGGTCGCCACCGAGGCCTGCCGCCGGGCGCGGAACGCGCGCGATTTCATCGCGCAGGTGCGGCGCGAAACCGGGCTGGCCCTTGAAATCATCGCCCCCGAGGAAGAGGCGCGGCTTGCGGTGGTGTCCTGTGCCTCGCTGGTGTCTAAACGCACCGAACAGCTTCTGGTGGTCGATATCGGCGGCGGATCGACCGAGCTGGTGTGGATCGACCTGTCTGACGTACCGCCCCCCGACCGGGCGCGCGCCATGCTGCGGTTGCGATCGGGCTTTGCCCCCCCGAACACGCATGAACCCGCCGCGCGGGTGGTTGACTGGATTTCGGTTCCCCTGGGCGTTGCCACGCTGAAAGACAGTTACCGCGATGTCGATGACGATGCCGCGCGTTTCGCGCTGATGAGCTGGTTCTTCGAGGAAAACCTGACCAGCTTTTCCCCCTATCATTCCGAACAGCCGCGTGAGGGGTTCCAGATCATCGGCACCTCGGGCACGGTCACCACGGTGGCCGCGTCCTTCCTGGGTCTGCGCCGCTATGACCGCAACAAGGTCGACGGGCTGTGCATGACCACGGATCAGATCGACCGGGTGATCCGCGAATATCTGCTGCTGGGCCCCGATGGCCGCCGCACCGACCCGCGCATCGGGCGTGACCGGCATTCGCTGATCATGTCGGGTGCGGCGATCCTTCAGGCGCTGATGCGCATCTGGCCGACCGACCGGCTGTCGGTGGCCGACCGGGGGTTGCGCGAGGGGCTGCTTTACGCGCAAATGAGCGCCGATGGCGTAATCGGTGACGGGACGGCGTGAATGGCACAGGAACCCGGTGGATCGGGGCGTGGACAGCGGGAACTGCGGGTCAAGGTGAAAACCGCCAAGGGGCGGCGGATATCCTCGACGCGCTGGCTGGAACGGCAGTTGAACGACCCCTATGTGCAGCGCGCCAAACGCGAAGGGTTTCGCGGGCGCGCCGCGTTCAAGATCATCGATCTGGATGACCAGTATCATTTCCTGAAACCCGGCGCGCGGGTGGTCGATCTTGGCTGCGCGCCCGGTGGCTGGTGCCAGGTGGCTGTCACGCGGGTGAACGCGCTTGGGCAGCGTCCGGCGCGGCAGGGCAGGGTTCTGGGCATTGACCTGCAACCGGTAGAGGCGGTACCGGGCGCCGAGATACATCTGCTTGATTTTCTGGAAGACGGGGCCGACGCCAAGGTCAAGGAATGGCTGGGTGGCAAGGCCGATGTGGTGATGTCGGACATGGCCGCCTCGGCATCGGGGCACAAGCAGACCGACCATCTGCGCATCATCGCCCTGTGCGAGGCGGCAGCCGAATTCGCCTATGACGTGCTGGAAGAGGGCGGAACATTTGTCGCCAAGGTGCTGGCGGGCGGGGCCGAAGGCAGCTTGCAGGCGGATCTGAAGCGGAATTTCACCAAGGTCGCCAACCTCAAGCCGCCGTCAAGCCGGGCCGACAGTTCGGAAAAATTCGTGGTGGCCACCGGCTTTCGCGGGCGCCGGACATGAGCGGGCGGCGCGAAGGGGAAACAGCGCTGGCCCATGATCCCGCAAAGCTGACCGATGCCACCCTTGCCTTCATCGGCACGATCGAGACGGCATTCGGCCCCGGAAACTGCCCCAGGAATATCGCGCAGGCCCGTGAAACCGGCCACCCCGCGCACCTGCACATCGACCCGCCCTATCGGCCGGGGCTGGACGGGATTACGCCGGGTGATGCGGTGATCGTGCTTTACTGGATGGCCGGGGCGCCGCGCGATCTGATCCGGCAGGTGCCCCGGCACCGCGAATCGGCCACAGGGGTGTTTTCGCTGCGATCCCCGGCGCGCCCGAACCCCGTTGCCATGGCAGTGGTGCGGGTTCTGGCCGTTGATGCGGGGGTGGTCACTGTGGATGCGATGGACTGCTGGTCGGGAACGCCGCTGCTTGATATAAAGCCCTATCTGCCATCGGTCGATGTGCCCCCGGCCGCTGACAGCGTGTAGGGGGCGCGTTCAGCGCGTGTTGTGATCAACCAGACCCGCACCCTGGCCGTCCAGGAAAACGCTCTCTCTCTCATCCTCTCGAAAAAAATACTCCGATCCCGCGCCCGCCTCATGCGCGTCGCTCACTATAATGACCCCGACCGGCTGAAATCCGCGAAAACGGCGCAAATCGATCTGCCGCCATTCCAAAACCGCAAAAACCCCCGTCACCCTGTTCCGAAATCGCCTCAGTAACTGCGGATCAGCCCGACAAGACGGCCCTGCACCTTGACCTGATCATCGCCCAACAGGCGGGTTTCATAGGCCGGGTTTGCCGCCTCAAGCGCGATCATGCCGCCCTTGCGGCGAAAGCGCTTCAGCGTGGCCTCATGCCCATCGACCAGTGCCACCACGATATCGCCGTTATCGGCGGTGGCCTGTTCGCGGATCACCACGATATCGCCGTCGTTGATCCCGGCCTCGATCATCGAATCGCCGTTCACCTCCAGCGCGTAGTGCTGGCCCTTGCCTGACAGCATGCTGTCGGGCACCGCGATATGATGCGAAATTTCCGATATCGCCTCGATCGGGGTGCCGGCCGCGATACGCCCCATCACCGGCAATTCCAGCGCATGCACCGACACGATGTCTTGTGCTGCGGCGGGCCGCGCAGCGCGGTCACCCTGAACCGAACCATGAACCACGGTGGGCACGAAACCCGGCCTTTCCATCGCCTCGGGCAGTTTGAGGATTTCAATCGCGCGGGCGCGGTGGGCCAGGCGGCGGATGAAACCGCGTTCCTCCAGCGCCGTGATCAGCCGGTGGATGCCCGATTTCGACCGCAGGTCCAGCGCATCCTTCATTTCGTCGAATGACGGCGGCACGCCGTCGCGCTGCATGCGTTTGTTGATGAAATCGAGCAGTTCTATCTGCTTGCGGGTCAGCATTCGGCATACTCCGATCCGGTAAGATCCGATGGGTTCACCCTATGTTCTAGCCATGTTCCGCCTTTGTGTCAACGGCTGGTTCGATCAAGAGAGATAAAGGGCATCTTGTCACCCGCGGCGCGCGGCCCCTCATGGGGGGCGCGCACCAAAAGCGCGTCGGCCTCTGCCAGCACGGTCAGCAGGGAACTGTCCTGTGCGCCGAACGGGGTGATGTGGGGCAGGGCCTCGGCCGGGGTAAGGCGGGCGCGCATGTAATGGGCGCGCGGCCCGTTCGCGGGCAGGGCATCGGTCAGAATTGCCGACCGCATCGGCGATCTATCATCCGGCAGGCCCAGCATCCGCCGCAGCAGGGGTAACATGAATATATGGCCGCAAACAATTGATGAAACCGGGTTTCCGGGCAAGCCCAGCATCACCGACCCACCCATCCGACCCGCCATCAATGGCTTGCCGGGGCGCATGGCGATCTTGTAGAACGCCCGCTCCATCGCCAGGCTTTCGGCCACGGCGCCAACGTGGTCATGATCCCCGACCGACGCGCCGCCGATGGTCACGATCAGATCGGCGCCTTGCGCCAGACCAAAGATGGTGCGCAGGGCATCGGGGGTATCGCGGGCGATCGGCATCAGTCGTACCTCGGCGCCCATATCCTCGGCCATCGCCTTGAGGGCGAAGGCGTTCGAGGCGATGATCTGATCGGGGCGCGGGGCCTCGCCGGGCATCACCAACTCATCCCCCGTGGCGATCACGGCCACGACGGGTTTGCGCGCCACGCGCACCTTTGCGATGTTCATCGCCGCAAGCAGGGCAATATCGGCAGGCGACAGCCTGCGCGGGGCAGCAAGCTGCGCACCCACTTTGAAATCAGCGCCTTGCGGGCGGATGTTCGCATTGGGCGGGCAGGTATCGGTCAGGGTGATGCGCCCGTCAATGGCCGTGACATCTTCCTGGATGACCACCCTGTCAGCGCCGCGCGGCACCGGCGCGCCGGTGAATATACGTACCGCCTGCCCAGGGCCAAGCGCCCCGTCGAAGCCATGCCCGGCGCCCGCTTCGCCGACCACCGCATATTGCGTGCCGACCCCCGCCTCGCCGGGGCAAAGCGCATAGCCGTCCATCGCCGATCCCGGGAAGGGCGGTTGATCGCGGCGCGCGGTGGCGGGCTCTACCATCACGCGGCCTGCTGCCTCGGCCAAGGGCACGGTGACGGGTGAAACCACCCTGCCAAGGCCCAGAATGCGGGCAAGCGCCTCTTCAACCGAAATCACAATGTCGCCTCGTAACGCCCGGAATTTCCGCCATCTTTCAGGGTTACGCGGATCCCTGTCAGCACCATCGACTTTTCGGCGGCCTTCAGCATGTCGTAAACCGTCAGCCCGGCCACAGAAACCGCTGTCAGCGCTTCCATCTCGACGCCGGTCTGTCCGGTGGTGCGCACCGTGGCGGTGATCCGCACCCCCGGCAAGCCCGCATCCGGCACCAGATCCAGCGCCACGCGGGTGATCGGCAAAGGGTGACAAAGCGGGATCAGATCGGCGGTTTTCTTGGCGGCCATGATCCCCGCCAGACGCGCCACACCCAGCACATCGCCCTTTTTCGCCGTGCCCCCGACCACCAGCGCCAGCGTTTCGGGCAACATCACCACCGCACCTTCGGCCACGGCCACGCGGTCGGTGGCGGCCTTGTGGGTGACATCGACCATATGGGCCTGCCCATCAGCGTCGAAATGGGTAAGCTTTGGCATCAGATATCCTTGTTGGGCAACGGGTTGGCAAGCAGGCTTTGCGTGGCGGCGGCGACATCCTGACAGCGCATCAGGCTTTCGCCTATCAGAAAGCTGCGCACCCCGACCCCGGCAAGGATGGCCAGATCGGCGGGCGTCGTCAGGCCGCTTTCCCCGATCACCATCCGCCCCTTGGGGACACGCGGCGCCAGATGCCGGGTAACATCAAGAGATACATCGAAGGTCTTGAGGTCACGGTTGTTTATCCCGATCAGGGCCGAGGTCAGGCGCAGCGCCCTGTCCAGTTCGGGGGCGTCGTGCACCTCTATCAGCGCATCCATGCCCCAGGCCATGGCCGCCGCCTCCAGCTCTGCCGCCTGGGTGTCGGAAACAGAGGCCATGATGATCAGGATGCAATCGGCGCCCCAGGCGCGCGCCTCTGCCACCTGATAGGGGTCATACATGAAATCCTTGCGCAACACGGGCAGGGGGCAGGCATCGCGCGCGGCGCGCAGATACTCTGGCGCGCCCTGAAACGATGGTGCGTCGGTCAGCACCGAAAGGCAGGTGGCCCCGCCGGCGGCATAGGCCCGCGCCAGCGTCGGCGGATCGAAATCGGGGCGGATAAGCCCCTTGGAGGGGCTGGCCTTCTTGATTTCCGCGATCAGCCCATAACCGTTGCGCTGCGCCCGTTCCAGGGCGCGGGCAAAGCCGCGCGGGGCGGGGGCCGCGCGTGCGGCATCCTCGACCCCCGCCAGCGGGCGCGCGGCCTTGGCGGCGGCCACCTCGTCAAGCTTGTAGGCCTTGATACGGTCCAGAATCGTGGTCATGCCGATGCCGATCCGGTTGGCGTCGATGTCAGCCGCGCAAGCTGGTTCACCTTGTCACGCGCGTGGCCCGCGTCAATGCTTTCGCGCGCCATATCAACGCCTTCGGGCAGGGTGTTCGCAACCCCTGCCACGATCAGCGCGGCGGCGGCATTCAACAGGACCGCATCGCGGTAGGCCCCGGTGCCCCCATCGAGCAGCACGCGAAACGCATGCGCGTTCTGGGCGGGGGTGCCGCCCAGGATCGCGCTGAACGGATGCGCGGCCAGCCCCGCATCCTCGGGGTGGACGGAAAAGCTGCGGATCGCGCCGCGTTCCAGCGCCACCACCGCGCTTTCGCCCGCGATCGACAGCTCATCCGTGCCGTCGCTGCCATGCACCAGCCAGACGCATTCCGACCCCAGCCGTTGCAGCGTCTCGGCCATCGGGCGCAAAAGTGCCGCCGAAAACGCCCCGGTCAATTGCCGCGTCACACCGGCGGGATTGGTCAGCGGCCCCAGTATGTTGAAGATGGTCCGCGTGCCCAGTTCGGCGCGCACCGGCCCGACATGGCGCATGGCGGGGTGGTGCATCGGGGCCATCATGAACCCGATGCCGATCGTCTCAAGCGCCCGCTCGACGATCGGGGCGCCGACCATCACGTTGATCCCCATCTCGGACAGTGCATCGGCGGCGCCCGATTTCGACGACAGGTTGCGGTTGCCGTGTTTGGCCACCGTCACGCCCGCGCCCGCCACCACAAAGGCCGTCGCGGTAGAGATGTTGAGCGTGCCCTTGCCATCGCCCCCGGTGCCGACGATATCGATGGCGCCCAGCGGCGCGCGCACCGCGTTGCAGCGCGCGCGCATCACAAAGGCGGCGGCGGCATATTCATCGACGGTTTCGCCGCGCGTGCGCAGCGCCATCAGGAACCCGCCCATCTGTGCCGGGGTTGCATCGCCATCGAACAGGATCGCGAAGGCTTCTTCGGCCTCGGGCTGTGTCAGGGGGCGTTCGCAGGCCGCTGCGATCATCGGTTTCAGGCTGTCGCTCATGCCGGAACTTTCGTGAGATTCAGGAAGTTTTGCAGCATCGCGTGGCCGTGTTCCGACCGGATGCTTTCGGGGTGGAACTGTACGCCTTCGATCGGCAGTGACCGGTGGCGCAGGCCCATGATGGTGCCATCTTCCAGCCAGGCCGACACCTCCAGCACCTCGGGCAATCCCTCGCGCGCAACGACAAGCGAATGATAGCGCGTGGCGCTTAGGGGCGAGGGCAGGGCGCTGAACACGCCCCGGCCATCGTGGTGGATGATCCCCGGCTTGCCATGCACGATTTCCGTGCATTGCACGACAGCGCCGCCAAAGGCGGCACCGATGCACTGATGGCCAAGGCATACCCCCAGCAGCGGCGTGCGGGTGCGCGCGGCTGCGGCGATCAGGTCAAGGCACAGCCCCGCCTGCGGTGGCGCGCAGGGGCCGGGCGAAATGACAATGGCCGACGGCCGCAGCGCCATCGCCCCGGCGACATCCAGCGCGTCGTTGCGCCGCACCACCACCTCGGCCCCCAGTTCGCCCAGGTAATGCACCAGATTATAGGTGAAACTGTCGTAGTTATCGATCACAAGCAGCATGGCAAAGCTTTCAGGCATTGGTGGCAGGGCCGCCAAAAAGGGGTGAACCCCGGTTCACGTCGCGCTATACATGGTCAGAGCCGCGCGCCGGGGTCAAGACCGGGCATGACAACGCGGGCAAAAGGAGGCGGGAGTGGTCAAGGGCTTGGTTTCAGGCATCGCAACCGGTGTTCTGGTGATGGTGGCGGTCGGGTTCCTTCTGTCGATGGCCACGCCGGTGCCCCGGCGGGATCGGCCCGAGATTGCGGTAGTCCCGTCGCAAGATACCAGGGTGCCGCAAGATACCGGGGCAGAGGTCGCCGAAGTCGTGGTGCCGACTGGCGGCGCCGACGCCAGCCAACCCACCG
>JACIYW010000127.1 GCA_014359745.1 Paracoccaceae bacterium
GGCTGTCGGCGGGGTATGACAGGCTTGTGCCCCGCCCCGCCCCGGCCCCCGCCCCCGCTGCCGGGCGCGCCCCGCCCGCGTCTTTCTGGTATTTCCGGCAGGGGCGGCTGATCGCGGTTGACGCGATCAACGATGGCCGCGCCTATCTGGTGGGCAAGCGGCTGCTGGCGGCGGGGAAAACCCCCGATCCGGCGGTGCTGGCCGATCCGGCCGCCGACCTCAAGTCATTGTTGGGCTGAACTATGCGCATCATCAGCGGCACCGCACGCGGCCTGCGTCTGGCCGAGGTGGGCGCGGGCGACCGCGCCGCGCATCTGCGCCCCACATCCGACCGGGTGCGCGAGGCGATCTTCAATCTGCTGGCCTCTGGCGCTTACGGCGATCCGATCGGGCGCGCGCGGGTGCTTGACCTGTTCGCGGGCACCGGGGCGCTGGGGCTGGAGGCGCTGTCGCGCGGGGCGGCGCGGGCCAGCTTTGTCGATGACGGCACCGCCGCGCGGGCGCTTATGCGCGAGAACATCGAGAAGATGCGCGCCATGGGCCGCACCGATGTGTGGCGGCGCGACGCGACAAAGCTGGGGGAAAACCGCGGCGCGGCCTATGGCCTGATCTTTCTGGACCCGCCCTATGGCAAGGGCCTGGGGCACCTTGCGCTGGATGCGGCGCGGGCGGGCGGCTGGATCGCGCCCGGCGCGGTGATCGTCTGGGAAGAAAGCGCGCCGCAGCCCGCGCCGCCCGGCCTTTTGCCGCGCGATCAGCGGCGCTATGGCGACACCTGGGTCACGATTCTGCAAGCGCCAGAAGCGGGCACGCCCCCCGCATAGACCACCGCAATGCGCGGCAAAACCCGGCCGGATCCCGCCAATCGCCTTATCGTGACCGGACATCCGGCAAAAATATGCTACCTTTTGACGCAGGGCATTCGCCGCGGACCTGCCGCGCGCAGATCCGGACCGCACCGCGCAGAAGGCCGGTGCGCACACCCCCTGAAGGAGGACGCAATGGTAGAGACAATCGGCAACCCGCTGTCCTGGGGCGCAAAAGCGCTGGCAGACACCGGCACCATCCTGGGCGAGGCGGCGACAACGCTGGGCGGATCGGGGCGCACCGAACCGCGCGCGCAGACCATCACCACCAGCGATCTGCGCCGCGCGATCGACCTGGGGCTGAAGGATTTCGCGGCCTTTCGCAGCGATGTGATGTTTCTGGTGGCGATCTATCCGGTCCTTGGCATCGCCATGTCGGTGCTGGCGTTCAACGGCGCTATGCTGCCGCTCGTCTTTCCGCTGGCCGCCGGTTTTGCACTGCTGGGCCCGGTCGCGGGCATCGGCCTTTACGAGATGAGCCGCCAGCGCGAGGCGGGGCATGACGGCGGCTGGGCCTCGGCGCTGTCGGCGCTGCGTGCGCGCGCACTGGGGCCGGTTCTGGTGCTGGGCATCTATCTGCTGGCGATCTTCACGCTGTGGATGTTCACCGCGAACGAGATTTTCCAGGCAACGCTTGGGCCGGACCTGCCCGCGTCGGCGGGGGCGTTCCTGACCGAGGTGCTGACCACCGGGCCGGGCTGGGCGATGATCGTGATCGGCATGGGTGTGGGCGCGGTGTTTGCCGCCGCGGTGCTGGTGTTCAGCCTGGTGTCATTTCCGATGCTGATCGACCGGCGCGTGGGCCTGCCGGTGGCGGTGATCACCTCGATCAGGGTGGCGGTAAAGAACCCGGTTACCGTGGCCATATGGGGGCTGTTCGTGGCGGTCGCGCTGCTGCTGGCCTCTATCCCCGCGTTTCTGGGGCTGGTGGTTGTGATGCCGGTGCTGGGCCATGCCACTTGGCACCTTTACCGCGCGGCGGTGGTGCATGAACCCGTGGCGCCTGCCTAGATCCGGGTTTCAGCCCGTCGGATCAAGTCGCGCGACCGGCGCGCGCACGGCGGGCGCGGGAGGCGCGTATTTTTGCCAAGATGAAGCGAAAGTGCGTTTTCTTGGGCGGTGAAAATGCGGATATGGTTGAGCACAACCTGCGCTAACCGTTTTCGCGCAGCACCGATCCAGCAAGGTAGAGCGATCCGCAGATCAGTATCCGCGCCGCCGGTTCAAGGCGGGTGATGGCGGCGATGGCGGCCGCGGCGCTCTCGGCCTCATGCGCGGCAAGGCCCGCGGCGCGGGCGGCGCGGGCGGTTTCGGCGGCGGGCAGCGTTGCCGCCTCGTTCGGGATCGACACCGCGTAAAGGGCGCGGGCATGGGCGGCCAGGGGCCGCAGATAGCCGCCGATATCCTTGGTGTTGAGCATGCCGCAGATCAGCCAGGTCGGGCGCGGCGGCAGGGCGGCAAGCGTCAGCGCGATTGCCGCACCGGCCGAGGGGTTGTGCCCCCCGTCCAGCCACAGTTCCGCCCCCGGCGCGGCATCAACCAGCGGCCCCTTGCGCAGGCGCTGCATGCGGGCGGGCCAGAATGCGCGGCTGACTGCCGCCTCGCACGCCGCCTCGTTCAGCCGCAGATGGCGCAGGGCGGCGATGGCGATGCCGGCGTTGTCGATCTGGTGCGGGCCGGGCAGGTTTGGCAGCGGCAGGTCAAGCAGGCCGGTTTCATCCTGATAGATCAGCCGCCCGCGATCGGCCCCCACATGCCAGTGCTGGCCATGCGCGATCAGGGGCGCGCCAAGGCGGGCGGCGCGGGCCTCTATCACCTCAAGCCCTTCGGGCGATTGCGGGCCGACCACGCAGGGCACGCCGCGTTTCAGGATGCCCGCCTTTTCCCCGGCAATTTCGGGCAGGGTTTCACCCAGATAGTGCTGATGATCGATGGACACCGGGGTAATGACCGTCAGCGCCGGGCGCGCGATGACGTTGGTGGCGTCAAGCCGCCCGCCAAGCCCCACCTCGAGCAGCGTGTAATCGGCGGGGGTGCGGGCGAAGGCCAGCAGGGCGGCGCAGGTCGTGATCTCGAAATAGGTGATCGGCGCGCCGCCGTTCACCGCCTCGCATTCCGTCAGCAGCGCCAGGAGCGCGGCCTCGTCGATCAGGTCGCCCGCCACGCGGATGCGTTCGTGAAACCGCGCCAGATGCGGCGAGGTATAGGCATGCGCCACCTGCCCCGCCCCCTCCAGCCCGGCGCGGATCATTGCCAGCACCGATCCCTTGCCATTGGTGCCCGCGATATGGATGACGGGCGGCAGCGCCGTTTGCGGGTTGCCAAGGGCGGCGAGCAGCCGCCAGACCCGGTCCAGCGTCAGATCAATCACCTTCGGATGCAGGGACATCAGCCGTTCAAGGATGATGTCGGAGGCGGGCGCGGTCACTTTTTGCTGTCGGGGGCGGCAGCGGCCCCGGCAGATTTACCAGCTATCGCGGCATCGGTCGGCACCGGCGCGGCAGGTGCCTGGGCCGACACCGGATCGGGGGCGGCGGGCGGCGGCAGATCGGCCTTGATCGCCGGGGGCTGGCCGGTCAGCATGCGGATGATACTGACCAACTCGTCGCGCAACGCCTTGCGGTGGGTTACCCGGTCAAGCATGCCGTGATCGAGCAGATATTCGGCGCGCTGGAACCCTTCGGGCAGCTTTTCGCGGATGGTCTGTTCGATCACCCGCGGCCCGGCGAAACAGATCAGCGCGTTCGGTTCGGCGATATGCACATCACCCAGCATGGCATAGGATGCGGTCACGCCGCCGGTGGTTGGATGGGTCAGCACCACGATATAGGGCAGGCCCGCCTCGCGCAGCATCTCGACCGCCACGGTGGTGCGCGGCATCTGCATCAGCGACAGGATGCCTTCCTGCATCCGCGCGCCGCCCGCCGCCGAAAACAGCACCAAGGGCCAGCGCCGTTCCACCGCGCGTTCGGCGGCGGCGATGATGGCATTGCCCACATACATGCCCATCGATCCGCCCATGAAGCTGAAATCCTGCGCCACGGCGACGATCGGCGTGCGGCCCATTTCGCCCTCGGCGACCAGCATCGCCTCTTTCTCGCCGGTGGCCTTTTGCGCGGCGCGCATCCGGTCGGGATATTTCTTCTGATCGCGGAAATGCAGCGGGTCCGGCAGGGGTTCGGGCACCTTCACCTCGGTAAAGATGCCGCCATCAAAAAGCGCGGCAAAGCGCGCGCGCGGCGAGATCGCCATGTGGTGATCGCAGGATGTGCAGACGTAAAGGTTATCCGTCAATTCACGGTGGAACAGCATGGTGCCGCATTCGGGGCATTTGGTCCACAGGTTCTCGGGCACTTCGCGGCGCGAGAACAGCGAATTGATCGTTGGCCGGACATAGTTGGAAATCCAGTTCATCGGTGCGCTGCCTCGCGATCAGTGGCCCTTTATGGGGTTCAGATAACCCCCCAACCCAAGGCCCGCAACCCAAGGAATGCAATCAGACCCGCAGCAGGCGGCGCAACAGCGCCCAAAGCAGGATCAGCGCGATCAGGTCCAGCGCCAGATAGGCCTGCATCTGCGCCCCGTCGCTGAACGGCAGCCGGAACAGCGCCAGCCCGTCAAGGGGCCCCGGCGTTGCCAGCACCAGAATGGCAAAGGCGTTATTGGCGAAATGCAGCCCCCAGCCGGCCCAGAGCGCGCCGGTGCGCGCGGTCAGATCGGCGGCGACCAACCCGAAAAGCCCGGTGACGGCCACCACAAGCCAGGCATTTCCAAGCCCGTGCTGCGCATCGAAATGCAACAGCCCGAACAAGGCCGATGGACACAGCATCCACACCAGCGGGCTGCGGAACCGGGCGGCAAGCTGCTGTTGCAGATAGCCGCGAAACAGCACCTCTTCGGCCCCGGTCTGGATCAGAAGGCCGGGCAAGGCCAGCGGCAGCCACGCGGCCCAGATGGCGGGGGGCACGCCGGTTTCGGGGATCTCGAACGGGTACATCAGGATGAAAAACCCCGTCCAGGCCACGAACACCACCGTTGCCGCGATCTGAAACGCGCGCCAGCCACCGGCACGCGGGCCAAACAGGCTGGCGATGGGGCGCTTGTGCAACCAGCGCGCCGCCAGAAACGGGCCGATGCCCAGCGCCGTGAAACTGAACAGCAAAACCACCACGCCAAGGCGGCTTTGCCCGCTTGCCAATACGCGAAACCGCTCTGCCCCGTCCTCGGCGCCCATGACGACGCCGATCCAGGCCGCCGCCGCCGCGATCAGCCCCATGTAAAGCCCCACCGTCAGGACAAGACCGGCCAGAATGCGCCAGATCTGCGGATAGGCCCGCGCCGGGGCGATATAGTCGTCAAAGGCCTTGCCTGCCATGTTGCGCCGTCCTGCCCGCGATCTGTTGTGCCAGCCTTTGCTAGGGTGATGATCGATCCCGCGCAAGCCCGCAGGCCAAACCCGCTTGCCCCGCCCCCCGCCGTCGCCTAAGCAATGACAGCCATTGACCGAAGGGAGGCCGCCATGCGCAACCACATATTCGACAAATCGAAACTGCCCAGCCGCCATGTGACCGAAGGCCCCTCGCGCGCGCCGCATCGCAGCTATTTCTACGCCATGGGTATTTCCGAGGAAGAGATCCACCAGCCCTGGGTCGGCGTCGCCACCTGCTGGAACGAGGCGGCACCGTGCAACATCGCGCTGAGCCGTCAGGCGCAGGTGGTCAAGCAGGGCGTCATGGCCGCAGGCGGCACCCCGCGCGAATTCACCACCATCACCGTGACCGACGGCATCGCCATGGGGCATGAGGGGATGCGCTCGTCGCTGGCTTCGCGCGAGGCGATCGCGGATTCCGTTGAACTGACCATGCGCGGCCATTGCTATGACGCGCTGGTGGGGCTGGCCGGTTGCGACAAATCGTTGCCGGGGATGATGATGGCGATGGTGCGGCTGAATGTGCCGTCGGTGTTCATCTATGGCGGCTCGATCCTGCCGGGCAAGGCGCCGCAAAGCGCCGAGATACCCGAAGATTTCCGCACCCGCGACCTGACCGTGCAGGACATGTTCGAGGCGGTCGGCCGCCACCAGAACGGCAGCATGTCGGACAAGGCGCTTGATATGCTGGAACGGGTGGCCTGCCCGTCGGCGGGCGCCTGCGGCGGGCAGTTCACCGCCAACACCATGGCCTGCGTATCCGAGGCGATCGGGCTGGCGCTGCTGAATTCGTCGGGCATGCCCGCCCCTTACGAATCCCGCGATCAATATGGCGAGGCCTCGGGCCGCGCGGTGATGAACCTGATCGAGCAGAACATCCGCGCCCGCGATGTCGTCACCCGCAAATCGCTGGAAAACGCCGCGCGCGTGGTGGCCTGCACCGGCGGGTCCACCAATGCGGGCCTGCACCTGCCCGCCATCGCGCATGAGGCGGGGATTGACTTCGACCTTTTCGACGTGTGCGAGATTTTCCGCGACACGCCTTATTTCGTCGATCTCAAACCCGGCGGGCAATTCGTGGCAAAGGATCTCTTTGATGCGGGCGGCATCCCGGTGGTGATGAAGGAATTGCGCAAGGCGGGCCTCATCCATGAGGATTGCATCACCGCCTCGGGCCGGTCCATCGGCGAGGAGCTTGACCTGATCGACCGCGAGGCCGACGGCCGCGTCATCCACCCCATTTCCAACCCGATCACCAAGACCGGCGGCGTGGTGGGCCTGAAGGGCAACCTTGCCCCCGATGGCGCCATCGTCAAGGTCGCGGGCATCGCGCCCGAGGATCAGGTGTTCACCGGCCCCGCGCGCGTCTTCGACAGCGAAGAAGAGGCGTTCGAGGCGGTCCGCGCGCGCGCCTACAAGGAAGGCGATGTGATCGTCATCCGCAATGAAGGCCCCGCCGGCGGCCCCGGCATGCGCGAGATGCTGGCCACCACCGCCGCCCTGTCGGGTCAGGGCATGGGCAAGAAGGTGGCGCTGATCACTGACGGGCGTTTTTCGGGTGCCACGCGCGGCTTTTGCGTGGGCCATGTCGGGCCAGAGGCCGCGCATGGCGGGCCAATCGCGCTGTTGCAGAATGGCGACGTGATCACCATCGACGCGATCAAGGGCGAAATTTCGGTGGCGCTGTCGGATGCCGACCTTGCCGCGCGCAAGGCGGCATGGCCCGGCCCGCGCGAAACCGATTATGCATCGGGGGCGCTGTGGAAATACGCGCGCCTTGTCGGGGGCGCACGGCAGGGCGCGGTAACGCACCCCGGTGCCCGGTCTGAAACCCATGTCTACATGGATCAGTGATCTGACCGGGCGCGGCCAGCGCGCAGCGGCAGACATCGGGCTGGGCGCGTGGCGCGCCCGGTTCGCGATCGCGGTGGCGCTTGCCGGTCTTGCGGCCTGCGCGCCGGGCGCCGGTGGCGGCACCACCCGGATCAGCGTCGCCGATGGCGCGCTGACCTTTGCCGCCCCGCGCGGCTATTGCGTGGATCGCGGCGCGGTGCGCGACGGGCCTGCGGGGGTTTTCGTGCTGTTTGGCAGTTGCGCGGCGCTGGCGCCCGGCCCGTTGTCGCCCGCCCCCCGCCCGCTTGCCGTGCTCAGCGCCACCGCCTCTGCAAACCGCGCCGGGGCACCGCCGCTGGCGGAATCCTTTCCACGGATGGCCGATTACTTTACGTCCCAGGCCGGGCGCCGCGCGCTCAGCCGGTCGGGCAACGCCGAAAGCGTGCAGATCCTGCGCGCCTTTGCCCGTGACGGGGCCTTCATCCTGCATCTGCGCGATCAAAGCGGCTTTGCCGGGCTGCGGGCCGCGCCCGAAACCTGGCGCGCGGTGCTTGACATCAACAACCGCGCCGTCACGCTTTCGGTGATTGGGCTGCGCGACGCACCGATCAGCCGCGAAGACGGGGAACGGGTGCTGGGCCAGTTCATAAAAAGCGTGCGCGCGGCCAACCAACCCTGAGGCGGGGCAAACGGAACGGCCACGGCCACAATTGTTTCCCTGCGGAAAACCATCTTTACGAATAGTTTTCCGAAATGAAACACTTGTCTGTCAGTCCCTGATTGGGCAGGACTGTAACGGAACCAGACAACCCGACGGATGGGATCATGACCACAGGCTTTCGCGCCCTCATCGACCGGCTGACAGAACGGCGCGCCCGGCGCCGCTGGCAGCAGGCCAGTGAAAACGCGGCCACGGTCGATCTGGAAACGCTGCGCAGCCAGCGCGCCCGCGCCCGCGCCCTGCACCAGCCGATCCAGCGGTTCCTGCATCAGGCCGAGGGGCGCCTTGCCCTGCCGCTGATCGATTCGCGCGCCATGCTGCGGCCCGACGGATCGGATTGGGTCTGGCGCCCGGACCTGTGGGGCGGCCCGCTATCGCCGCCCGGACGGGCCGCCGTGCCCAGCCGCACCGCCTTTGGCAGCGGTGCAACGCTGTTTCACGACTGCCAGCACAGCGAGTTGAACCTGCGGCAGGTGCGCAACACCCGCGAAACCGATCTGGCGCCCTTCGGGGTGCGGCTGGATGTGTTTGGCTTTGACGGCACCTTTCTTTCGCTGGTGATCGATCTGCCGGGCGATATGGCAGGATCGGTGCGCCGCAAGCATGTGGTGCGCACCG
>JACIYW010000128.1 GCA_014359745.1 Paracoccaceae bacterium
AGGCGAACCGCGCCACAACCCGCCGCGCCCAGGGCGCCGACAGCGGGCTTTCCACCACCCGTTGCCCGCTCATCGCATGAATGAACGTGGGTGCCGCCCCCACCTCGCCGACAATACCCAGATGCTTGGCCACCGCGCCCGCCCGCATCCGGAACAAGATCACATCCCCCGCCGCCAGCGCGCCCAAGGGCCGCGCCAGCAGATGCCGCGCCGCCGCGCGCCACAGCACCTCGTCGCGCGCGGGCTCCGACCAATCCGGCGTATAGGGCGGCACCGTCTCAGGCTCACCCCCCAGAATCTCGCGCCACACCCCGCGCACCAGACCAAGGCAATCGCACCCCGCCCCCCGCAGCGCCCCCTGATGCAGATAGGGCGTGCCGATCCAGCCCCGCGCCACCGCGACAATCCGGCTCATCGGCTCAAGCTCCCGCCATCATTGCCCGCCAGCCGCGCCGGAAAGGCCGCCAGCCAGTCCTCACCCGGCAAATCCGGAAACCCCCTGAAATTCAGGAAATTGTCGAACTTCAACCGACAGGTCGCCGCGCGCTTGTCACACCCCGCCTCAAGGCGCAGCATATCGCCAGGCGCAATCTCCGCCCCCAGCCCCTGCCACAGTTCCACAACCCGGCCCGCTGCCGACAGACGGTCGTTCTTGACCACGCCGACCAGCCCCTTGGCCGCACCGCTCAGCACCTCAACCCGGCCCTTCTCGAACCAGCGATCGTCAAACCCCGCGAACGATGCCCAGCGAAACACCCGCGCGCCCTCGACCGCCTCAACCGCCCGCTCCGCGAAAAACCCCGGCTGGGTCAGATCGAACCGGCAGCGCCCATCGCCCAGCACGGCCGAACAGGTGCGCTGAAACACAAACCCCTGCGCCGCCCCCAAAACCTCGGCCAACCCGCGCAACTCGGCGCGAAACGCGCCGGTCCCGGCGACCAGATCGCGCCCGACCTCGCCGATCGACCCGCGAAAGATCAGCGCCCGCTCCGCCACATCGGCCCAGTTCACCTGCCAGATGCGCACTGACGCCCCGTCAAAACGCCCCGCCCGGATATCGGCCTCGCGCAGCCCCGCATCCGACAGCGCGCCAAAGCCCTCGGTGTTGTCCACCGCCAGCCCCGTCGATTGCGCCAGCGCCCGCGCGCTCATGCCGGTGTCGGCGCGAAAGGTGATCCCCTCAAAACCCAGATCCCGGTCGTGATCGGTAAAGCCAAACACCACCCCGTCGCGCCGCGCCACCGCCCAGGCCCGCGCCAGCGTGGTCACCCCGCCCTCCAGATGCGCCCGAATGCTCATATCCGCACCTCTACCACCGGCACAGCGGGCACCTCTCCCGCCCGGAACGAGGCAACAGAGGTCACGATCCGGTCGCTGTCAAAGCGCACCGGCACGTCAAATTCAAACCCCGCCGTCACCGCCATGCCCAGGGGCGGCGCATCGGCAAACACACCCGCCCCGTCGCCACATCGACGGTAAAATGAACCCCCTCGACCTTGGGAACCCCCTGCACCGCCACCCGCACCGATCCCGCCACCGGCTTCACGATCGGCCGCAAATAGGTCTGCTGCCCCGAGGCATAGGCCTTCACCAACCCGAACGCCCGCGTCACCCCGTCGCCCAAACCGATGCGCTGATCCTCCGCGCCGGGTTCGGCCGAGGGCCGGCAGGATTTGAAATCGGCCCAGTCCTTCCAGCGAAACCCGTAAAGCTGCCCGCCCCGCGCCTCGAAAAACGCGATCAGCACCGCAACATCATCCAAAGACCGCAACCCAACCCCCGCATCATAGCGCCTGCGCGCATCCGCCCAGGGGCTGTTGCGCTCCTCGAACCCGTTGGCCAGCGTCACGATCTCGACGCGCCGCTCCGGCCCGCCGACCGAGCCAAAGCTCAGCGACGCCGGAAACCGTACCTCATGAAAGCCCATCGCATCCTCGCCCAGTTCCGGGGCGGCCAGAAACCACCCCCTCACATCCTCTCGATACAAATACTCGAATCCCGCAGCTCGGCACCCAGCGCCCCCTCAGCGGTTGCGCTGTCCCTGCCCCAGCGCCCGCGACAACTGCGCGGCGATCTGCCCGCGCGATCGCTCGAACCCGGCCACATCGGGGGTGGTGATATTCATCACCACATTGACCGCACCACCGCCGCCCGCCTGCACACCCAGCCGCCCGTCAGCGCCGCGCGCCAGCGGCAGGATCGCCTCGGGCCCCGCCTCGCCCATCAGCCCGCGCCCGCCCCGCATCGGAAAGGCCACCGGCCCCGAAACCACGCCGCCTTGCGCAAAGGGCATCACCCGACCCTGCGAAAACGCGCCCCCGCCCGCAAAGGGCAACAGCCCCGAAAGCAGGCTGTTCACCCCCCCGGCAACCGCACCGCCCACCGCATCCTGCACCGGGCGAAACGCCACCCGAAACGCCGAGTCCGCCATCCGCCGCGCCACATCCCCCAACGCGTCCGACAGCTTCACCCCGTCAAACACCAGCCCCTCGAACGCCCGGCGCAGCCCGAACCCGATCCCGCGCGACAGCGTGTCCACCTCGCGCCCGGTAAACAGCAGCCCCGCCCGCATCCGCGCCAGCTCGCCCTCAAAGGCCGCCGTCAAACCCGCCGCCCCGCGCAGCGTCTCGCCCAGCGCCGCCACCTGATCGTTCAGATCCTCGACCTCGTCCATCACAGCCCCCTTGCTTGTCATCGGGATAGTCGCGCGCCAGCGCCTCAAGCCCCGCGCGCGTCATCGGCGCCGATCCGGCCTCCAGCCCCAGCATCACCAGCAATTCCACCGGCGTCAGCGCCCAGAACGTATCGGGCGCCAGGCCAAGGCCGCGCATTCCGGCCCGCATCAGCCCCGGCCAGTCAAAGCCGCCCATCGCCCGCCCCCGAACCGGCCCCCGAACCGGGCAGCGCAAAGGCCCGCGCCAGCAATTCGGCGGCCACCCGCGCCGCCTCCACCGGCCCGCCGCCGATCTCGGCGCGGCGCAGATCGGCGGCTGTTCCGTTCCAGCCACCGCCCCGCAACCCCGCCACGATCAGCGCCAGCACATCGCGCACCGAGAACACATTGCCCTCGAACCGCTCCACCAGCGCCACCAGCGTGCCCGTCTCCAGCGCCGCCTCCAGTTCGGCCAGCGCCCCCAGCGTCAACCGGCACACATGCCGCCGCCCATCAAGCCACAGCGCCACCTCGCCCCGCATCGGATTGACCATCACAGCGCCGTGAACGTCAGCGCCCCGGCCGAGGCCAGCGTCATCTCATAGGTCGCCTCGCCATTATGGCTGCCCGCGTAATCGATCCCGGTAATCTGGAACGGCCCCTCGACCACCCCGAACCCCGGAATGATCACCTGAAAAGCCGGCATCTCGCCGCCAAAGAAAATCGCCCGCGCCCGCTCGTCTGTATCGGCATCGCGAAACACCCCCGACCCGGAAACAGAGGCCGATTTCACCCCCGCCCCCGCCAGCAACTCGCGCCAGCCGCCGACACTTTCCAGACTTGTCACATCCACCGTCTCGGCGTTGAAACTGATCCGCGTGGCGCGTAGCCCCGCCACCGTCTGAAACTGCCCGCCCCCGGTCAGATCCAGCTTGATCAACAGATCCTTGCCATTCTGCACTGCCATCCGTCACACTCCGCTATGAACGGCCCGGCCCGTCAGGCCCGGCCCCTTGCCCTTCATCTTGGCAAAAATACTCAAATCCACCGCCCCAACCGGCCCATCGCCCGGCAAAGACGCCCCCTAAACCTCGACCCGCGCGCGAAAGGTCAGATCGATGCGCCGCACCGCGCCCCCCGCCTGACGCCGCGCCACCGCGCGCATAAACCACAGCCCCACCAGCCGCCCGCGCGCAAGGATCAGCTCCGCGCCCACCAGCGCATCGGAAACCGCCGCCGCCGCCGCCTTGGCCCCCTGAAACCCCGCCGCATCCGACACAACCGACACCACGAACCGATGCTCGGCCCCGCCGCCGGTCTTGTCGGCGGCCTCGCGCACGTCCTCGGGGCCAAGCGCCACGTAAAGCGCAGGCACCACCCCCGCAGGCACCGCATCAAAAACAGCGCCCGCCACCAGCGCCTCCAGCGCCGTATCGGCCATCAGCCGCTGATAGATCGCGGCCTGCAAGGCCGCCGCCGCCGCATAGCTCATCCGCTCACCTCCTCGCGCGCCGTGCAGATCAGATAACGACCGCCGGGGTCACGCTCGGCCACGGTCAGAATGCGAAACACCCGCGCGCCATCGCGAAACCGCTCATCCGCGCGCGGCCGCGCCCCCGATCCGACCGGCGCCGCGCGCACCGTGATCCTGTAGGGGGTCAAGGCAACCGCCACCTCCGCGCCGTTCCGCTCGCGCCCCGTCCCGGCCAGAACCTCGGCCCAGACCACGCCGCGCGCCTCCCAGGTCTCGGTAAAGCCGCCCGCGCCATCGGCAACCCGCCCCGGCGCTTCCAGCACCAGCGGCCGCGTCAGGGCCGGGCTCATGCCCCGCCCCCCAAGGTGCGCACATTGCGCCAGCGCCCGATCAGCCCCAGCACCCCAAAGGGCATCGCCCCCGGCGTGCCCAGACCCTGATCGTGGCGATGCTCGTAATAACTGGCCGCCAGCAACAACACCGCCTGCGCCAGATCGGGCGGCAGATCCCCCCAAAGCGGGCCAAACCCGGCCTCAAGGATCACCCCCGCCGTGCCGCCTGACGGGATCAGCGGCAGGGAACCGCCAACCGCCACCAGCCGCGGGCGATGCAGATCGCGCTCCAGCCGATAGCGCGCGGCATCCACCACCTGCTCGGCGCCGCTCTGATCCGCGATCACCACCGATTGCACCGCCAGCACCGGCGCCAGCGGCAGCGCCTGCGCCGCCCTGTCGCGCCATTCCGACACCTCCCAGGAAAACACCCGCGCGATCAACGCCTTGCCGGTGCGCCCCTCGATGGCAGCGAGCGCCGCGCGCAGATATCCCTCCAGCAACCCATCCTGAAGACTGTCCTCGCCGAACCCGGTGCCAAGGCGCAGGTGCTCGCGAAACGCCTGCACCGGCAAGGCCGACACCGGCACAGCCGTCTGCTCGATCAAAATCATCCTGTCTCTCCGATTGCTTGCCACGTTGATGGGCGCGCACCCCCCGCACCGCTCGGACGGAGGGAACAGCTAGACGGCACGGAAACCCCCGGTACGCGCCCACCCCGCCCCCGGCCAAAACCGGGGGCAGTACCCGCACCCAGCCTTAGCTGACCGCGAATTTCAGCAGTTTGATCGCAGCGAAATCCGACACATCGCCGCCCACGCGCCGCGTGGCATAGAACAGCACATGCGGCTTGGCGGAAAACGGATCGCGCAACACCCGCAGATCGGGACGATCGGCAATGGTATAACCCGCGCGGAAATCCCCGAACGCGATGGCAAAACTGCTCGCCGCGATATCGGGCATGTCTTCGGCAATCATCACCGGATAGCCCATCAACCGCGCAGGCTGCGCCGCCGCCAGACCATCTGACCACAGGAACCGCCCGTCGGCATCCTTCATCTTGCGCACCGCACCCGCGGTCTTGGAATTCATCACGAACGCCGCATTGGCGCGATAGGTCGCCCCCAGCGCATAGACCAGATCGACAATCGCATCCGAAGCATTGACCGTCGCGAAATCCCCGGCATTACCAGTGGCCACATAGCCCAGGCTGCCCCAGGTCCATGCCCCCTGCGTCACCTTGGCGTGATCCAGAAACCCGCGCGGCTTGTCCACGCCGTTGCCCGCGATGAACGCCGCCGCCTCGGCACGCGAGAACTTGTCGGCAATGCGCCCCGCCAGCCAGCCCTCGATGTCAAAGGCGCTGTCATCCAGCAACCGCTGCGACGCCTTGGGCATCGCCGACAGCTCGTGCAGAGGAATGGAAATCCGCTCGATCGCGGGCGTGTCGCTTTCAGCCACCGGCCCCGTCTCGCTGGCCCAGCCGGTGCCCACATCGGTGTGATCCACCAGCACATCGAACGATGTCGCCTCGACATGCACGACATTGGCAATCGACCGGATCGACGCGGTGGAATTCAGAACCGACCGGATCGTGTCGGCGGTCTGCGGATCAACCAGATACCCGCCCTCGGCCGCCACGGCGGAGTTCAGCGCCTTGCCCTCCAGCACCAGGCCGCGCAAACCATCGTCATCGCCCGTGCGCAGATAGGCGCCAAACGCCTTGAGATGCGGCGCGCCATCATCGCGGGCCGCCGAAAGGGCGGGACGCCCGGAAATCATGCTCTTGCGGTCCAAACTGTTCATCCGTTCTTCCTGTTGCTGCAAACGTTTCGCCATATCGTGCTGAAAACCCCTGAATTCGTTCAGAAACCCTGAAACAGCGGCCTTCATCTCCCCCGCCGGACCCTGCCCGTTGGACAGACCTTCCCCGCCCGCGGCCTTCACCTCGGTCTTGCTCATCATCTCACCTATCTCTGAAAGTTACCTGCGCGCGGCCCCGTCGCCCGCCAACTCGCGGCGGGCATCCTCGAACATGCCCGCCAGATCGCGCCAAAGGGGATCGGGCGTTTCGCCCTTTGCCCCCACCCGCGCCTCGGGAAGCATCGGAAAGGTCACCAGCGACACCTCCCAAAGCTCCAGTTCCAACAGCCTGCGCACGCCGTCCGGCCCGCGCTCGGCCCGCTTGACCCGGTAGCCGATCGACAGCCCGTCAATCGCCCCCGCCCCCACCAGCGCCACCGCCTCGCGGCCCCGCGCCACATCGACCAGAAGCCGCCCCTTCACGAACAGCCCGCGCGCGTCTTCGCCAACCTCGTCCCAGACGCCGATCGGCTCCGTGGCGTCATGCTGCCACAACAGCTTGATCCGCCGCCCCGACGCCTTGAGCGCCGCCAACGAGGCGCCGTAAGCCCCCGGCATCACCACATCCCCCCCCTGATCGCGCTGCCCGAAGACAGAGGCGTAACCAGAGATACCACTGCCCCCCGTCACCACCAGCCCCGCCTCGGGCCGGTGAAACTTGTGCTCCAACCCGTCCATTCCTGCCGCCATGCCAACCCCTTTCATTGCGCCGCTCATTGCGCCGCGGCCTCCAGCAACGCCCGCGCGCCGGTGGCCAGGACCATTCCGGCCACCCCGTAAACCGCCAGCCACAGCCGCCGTTCCAACCGCTCCAGCATCACCTCGATCTGCCGCAACCGGTATTCCAACCCCGACCAACGCTCCTCGGCGACCCGCTCATTGGCCTCGATCCGCGCCGCCGCCGCATCAAAACTGTCGTACAGATACCGCGACCCCCCAACCTGCCGCGCGCTGCTCATGCCCCCTCCGCAAGCCTTGGCAGGCCCAGGATCGCGCGCTTCTCAGCCTCGGTCAGAAACGTCGCCTCACCGACCCGGCGCCACTGCTGATCGCGCTCGCCCGCAAGGGCGGGCACCTGATCCAGATCGGGCCGCAGATTGACCGCCTCGCCGGAAAACGCCGCCAGCCAGTGCGACACCGCCGCCGCCACCCGTGTCACCAGCGGCACAACCGTCAGCCGGTAAAACGCCCGGTGCGCCTCCTGATAATTGGCATAGGTCGCGTCACCGGTGATCCCCAGCAGCATCGGCGGAATGCCAAAGGCAATCGCGATCTCGCGCGCCGCCGCCTCCTTGGTCTTCTGAAACTCCATGTCCGAAGGGCTGAACCCCATCGGTTTCCAGTCAAGCCCGCCCTCCAGCAGCATCGGCCGCCCGGCATTGCGCGCGCCCTGATGATGGCTCTCCATCTCGGAAATCAGCCGCTGATACTGATCCTCGGCCATGGTGCCCTGCCCGTCAGCGCCCCGATACACAATCGCCCCCGATGGCCGCGCCGCATTGTCCAGCAACGCTTTGGACCAACGAGAGGCCGACGTATGCACATCCACCGCCATCGCCGCCGCCTGCATCGGCGAAAATCCGTAATGATCGTCCTGCGGATGAAAAGACCGCACATGCAGCACCGGCTGCACCGCGCCGCCCATCTCGAACCGTACCGTGCGCCCGCCAACCGCATATTCATAGGCCGCGGGCCAGCCATCCGCCCCCGGCACCACCCGCATCCGGTCCGACCGCAGCACATGCAATTCCCCCGGAACCCTGCCGCTGCCCGCCACCGCTTCCAGATACCCGTTCCCGGTCAGCAAAAGCTGGCCAAAGAACGCCTCCAAAAGCTCCGCCTTGCCCTGTCCGGGGTTGGGGCGCGCAATCAGGTCAAGCACCGGATGCACGTCATACCGGCGGTCACAATCCTGCAACACCAGCGGCAGCGCCGCTGCGGCCTCGGCAATCAGCTTGACCGCCCGAAATCCCACCGGATTGCCCTGAAACCCCGCCCGCGTCAGCGACACGGCATCGCGCGGGCTCCACGCCACGCGCCCGCCCCCGGCAAAGGTCACCACCGCCCCCGTGGCAG
>JACIYW010000129.1 GCA_014359745.1 Paracoccaceae bacterium
AAGCCGCCCGCGTTGAGGCCGAACGTCTGGCCGCCGAGGAACAGGCCGAAGCCGCCCGCGTTGAGGCCGAACGTCTGGCAGCCGAGGAACAGGCCGAAGCCGCCCGCGTTGAAGCCGAGCGTCTGGCAGCCGAGGAACAGGCCGAAGACGACTCGGATACTGCCCTGCGCGCGCGGGTTCTGAAAATCTCGCAAACCAGCCCGCTGTCGATGGCGATCGACGATGACGCTGACGATGAGGCCCCGGAAACGGCCGACACCACATCCGGGGATGATCCGCTTGCGGGGTCTATCGCCAAGGTATCGCAATGGGTTGGCGAAACCAGCCTTTCCGAACAGGACGAGGCCGAACTGCTCAAGGAACTTGCCGAGGTCGATCTTGAAAGCAAGGCTTTGCGCACCGATGATGAAAACGGGGATGAAGGCGGCGCGGTTCCCGGCGTTGACCGGTTGAACCAGGGCACCGAAACCGAAGAGGCCGCGATGTCGCGCTTGATGAAACAGGCCAACACCGAACTGGCCGAACCCGAAAGCCGCCGCCGCCATTCCGCAATCGAACATCTGCGCGCCGCCGTCGCCGCCACCCGCGCCGACCGCCAATCGCCCGAGGCGGCCACCGAAGCGGCGACGCAAAACCGCATGGACCGGTTCCGTGACGATCTGGCCAAGGCGGTGCAGCCGCGCCGCCCGGTCGCGGGCAGCGGCAATCGCCCCGCGCCCCGGCGCCCCTCGCTTGACGCCGGTCGCATTGCGCCGCTGGTGCTGGTGTCGGAACAGCGCATCGATGCAAACGCCCCCCCCCGCACCGTCCAGCCGGTGCGTCCGCGCCGGATCAACACCGGCAATCTGGCGCTTGACGACAACCACGATGACGATGTTCTGGAACAGGATGATACCCGCAACATCCTGGCCTCGGATACCGGATTTGCCGATTTCGCCGCCCGGATCGGCGCCACCGAACTGGTCGATCTGCTAGAGGCGGCGGCGGTCTATTGCGCCCATATCGAAGGGCGCGAAAGCTTTTCGCGCCCGCAGGTGCTGCGCAAGCTGAACGAACTCCCCGACCACGGCGAAATCAGCCGCGAGGACGGGTTGCGATCTTTTGGCAAGCTGTTGCGCGAGGGACGGATCACCAAGGTGCGGCGCGGGCAATTCTCGGTGATGGAAGGGTCGCGTTACCTGCCCGAGGCGCGGCGCATCGCGCAGGGTTGACCGCCGCCCCCTTGAACCACGCCCAAATCAGGCCCCCCTTGCGGGGGCCTGATGATTTCTGACGATCAGTCAAGGCGGAACACCTTGTCGCGGGATCGCGCGCCGCGCAGCAGTGTCAGCCGGGTTTTGCCAACCCCCAGCGCGCGCGCCAGAACCGCGGCAGCCGCATTTGTGGCGCGCCCGCCCTCGGCCACCTCGGTGGTGCGGATCGCAAGGCCCCCGTCCGTTTCGCCAATGTCGTTGCGCGCCGCCCCCGGCGTGACCCGCACCGCGAACGTGGCCCCCGGAACCGCCAGATGCGACAGCTCACCGCGCTTGGCCATCCCGGTTCAGTCGCCGTTCTTTTTGGTGACGTCGTTCTTTTTGGTGGCGTCGTTCTTTTTGGGGGCGTCGGGATCAGGCTGGCCTATCCCGCGAAACACAAAGCGCAACGGCAGCATCCACACAAAACCCAGCACCACATAAACCGCCACCTCGATCAGGATCGGCGGGCGATCGAACAGGTTCACAAGGCTGACCGCCACGACGATATAGCCCGGCAGGCCGATCAGCAGGATGACCAGCGACCAGCGGCGCCGCGCCTTGTACCCCAGCGCCATCAGTCTGCGAACGGATCGCGGACAAGGATGGTGTCATCCCGTTCCGGCGAGGTGGACAGAAGCGCCACCGGGCAATCAATCAGTTCCTCGACCCGGCGCACATATTTGATCGCCTCGGCGGGCAGATCGGCCCAGCTACGCGCGCCCGCGGTCGATCCCGGCCAGCCCGGCAGTTCCTCATAGATCGGGGTGACGCGGGCCTGATGATTGGCGGCGGTGGGCAGGTAATCCAGCCGCTTGCCATCCAGTTCATAACCCGTGCAGATTTTCAGCACATCGAACCCGTCAAGCACGTCAAGCTTGGTCAGCGCGATGCCCGACACGCCCGATGTCGCGCAGGTCTGGCGCACCAGCACCGCGTCGAACCAGCCGCAGCGCCGCTTGCGCCCGGTGACGGTGCCGAATTCATGGCCGCGTTCGCCCAGCCGCTGCCCGTCGCCGTCGTGCAATTCGGTGGGAAACGGCCCTTCGCCGACCCGCGTGGTATAGGCCTTGACGATGCCAAGAACGAAATCGATCGCGCCGGGGCCCAGGCCGGTGCCGGTCGCGGCCATGCCCGCCAGCGTGTTGGAAGAGGTGACAAACGGATAGGTGCCGAAATCGATATCCAGCAGCGCGCCCTGCGCCCCTTCGAACAGGATGCGCTTGCCCGCGCGGCGCGCCTCATTCAGAACCTTCCAGACCGGCGCGGCATAGGGCAGGATCTTTGGCGCCACCTCGGCCAGCGCGGCCTCAAGTGCCGCGCGGTCGATCGGGTCCAGCCCCAGCCCCCGGCGCAGCGCGTCGTGATGCACCAAAAGCCGGTCGATGCGCAGCGCCAGCGTCTCGGGGTCGGCCAGATCGGCCACGCGAACCGACCGGCGGCCCACCTTGTCTTCATAGGCCGGGCCAATGCCGCGCCCGGTGGTGCCGATCTTGGCCACGCTTGCCTGCGCCTCGCGGGCGCGGTCAAGTTCACCGTGCACCGGCAGGATCAGGGGGGTGTTTTCGGCGATCATCAGATTTTCGGGCGATACATCCACCCCCTGCCCGCGCAGCTTGTCGATCTCGGCCAAGAGCGCCCAGGGATCAAGCACCACGCCATTGCCGATCACGCTAAGCTTGCCGCCGCGCACGATGCCCGAGGGCAGCAAAGACAGCTTGTACACCGCGCCGTCGATCACCAGCGTATGCCCGGCGTTGTGCCCGCCCTGAAACCGCGCCACCACATCGGCGCGTTCCGACAACCAGTCAACGATCTTGCCCTTGCCCTCGTCGCCCCATTGCGCGCCGACAACCACCACATTGGCCATATTCGCCCCTTTCCGGAAAATCCGCGCCCTTTCTAGCCGGGTGGCGCGCGGTTTGAAACCGCCAAATACAGGCATGGCTGCGGCCGATGCCACAGGCTGGCCTTTTGGGCGCGCACGGCAGGGGTTGCGGGAACGGGCGTGACGGCCTAGATAGCCCCGGACACAATGGAAAGCCCGGCATGGAAAACGTCGTTCTCATCATTCACCTGATCCTTGCGCTGTGCCTGATCGGTGTGGTGCTGTTGCAGCGCTCCGAAGGGGGCGGGCTGGGCATCGGTGGTGGTGGTGGCGGCGCGGTGTCGGCACGCGGCGCGGCGACGGCATTGGGCAAGATGACCTGGATTCTTGCCATCCTCTTTATCGGAACCTCGATCGGGCTGACCATCATTGCGGCGGAAAAATCGGCGACGGGGTCGGTGGTCGATCGGCTTGGCGGCCGGGCCCCCGCCAGCGCGCCCGCCAGCGCACCGGTGCAATTGCCCGGCGGCGAAAGCCTGCTGCCCCCCGGCGCAGACAGCGGTTCGCCCGTGACGCCGCCGCGCGCCGATTGATCAGGTTCAGCGGGGGCGGCCTGCGGGCCAACAAAACCTTGGCAGGCGCTGCCTTTTGACAACATCATGTTGAGGCGCTGTTGCGCCAAAGCCGGAACAGGTCTATGAATCGGGTCCCGTGATGATGCGGCCCTTTGGGCTGATTCCTCAGATAATGACGCAACACTCACGGGGGCGCAGCACCGCATGGCACGCTATGTATTCATCACCGGGGGGGTTGTTTCCTCGCTTGGCAAGGGTCTGGCATCGGCGGCACTTGGGGCGCTGTTGCAGGCGCGCGGGTTTTCGGTGCGGCTGCGCAAGCTTGACCCCTATCTCAACGTCGATCCCGGCACGATGTCGCCCTTCGAGCATGGCGAGGTATTCGTGACCGACGACGGGGCGGAAACCGATCTCGATCTGGGCCATTACGAACGCTTCACCGGCGTCTCGGCGCGCAAGACCGATTCCGTGTCCTCGGGGCGCATCTATTCCACCGTTCTGGAAAAGGAACGGCGCGGCGATTATCTGGGCAAGACCATTCAGGTCATCCCGCATGTCACCAACGAGATAAAGGAATTCCTGTCGATCGGCGCCGATGAGGTCGATTTCATGCTGTGCGAGATCGGCGGCACGGTGGGCGATATCGAAGGGCTGCCGTTCTTCGAGGCGATCCGCCAGTTCACCCACGAACGCCCGCGCGGCGAATGCATCCTGATGCACCTGACGCTCTTGCCCTATCTGGCCGCGAGCGGAGAGTTGAAGACCAAGCCAACCCAGCATTCGGTCAAGGAATTGCAAAGCATCGGCCTTGCCCCCGATGTGCTGGTCTGCCGGTCCGAACACCCGATCCCCGAAAAGGAACGCGAAAAGATCGCGCTTTTCTGCAATGTGCGCAAAGAGGCGGTGATCGCGGCCTATGATCTGAAGACAATCTACGAGGCGCCGCTGGCCTATCACCGCGAAGGGCTGGATCAGGCAGTGCTGGACGCCTTCCAGATCAGCCCGGCCCCGCGCCCCAATCTGGCGCGCTGGATTGATGTGATGGACCGGCTGGACAATGCCGAAGGCCAGGTGCGTGTGGCGATCGTGGGCAAGTATACCCAGCTTGAAGACGCCTACAAATCAATCGCCGAGGCGCTGACCCATGGCGGCATGGCCAACCGTGTGCGCGTCAAGGCCGAATGGATCGACGCCGAGACATTCGAACGCGAAGACCCCGCGCCCTGGCTGGAAGGTTTCCACGCCATCCTTGTGCCCGGCGGTTTCGGCGAACGCGGCACCGAAGGCAAGATCCGCGCCGCGGAATTCGCCCGCACCCGCCAGATCCCCTATCTTGGCATCTGCCTGGGCATGCAGATGGCGGTGATCGAAGCGGCGCGCAACCTTGCGCAACTGCCCGATGCCGGATCCGAGGAATTCGACCTTGAGGCAGGCGGCAAACGCTTTACCCCCGTCGTCTATCACCTCAAGGAATGGGTGCAGGGCAACCACAAGGTCGAACGCAAGGCCAGTGACGACAAGGGCGGCACCATGCGCCTTGGCGCCTATTCGGCGCATCTGGTGGAAGGATCGCTGGTGGCCAGGGTCTATGGCACGACCGTGATCGAGGAACGCCACCGCCACCGCTATGAGGTGGATATCAAGTACCGCAAGATGCTGGAGGCGGCGGGGCTGCGCTTTTCGGGCATGTCGCCCGATGGCCGCCTGCCCGAGATCGTCGAATGGGCCGATCACCCCTGGTTCATCGGTGTGCAGTTCCACCCGGAACTGAAATCCAAACCCTTCGCGCCGCATCCGCTGTTCGCCGATTTCATCCGCGCGGCGGTCGAGGTGTCGCGGCTGGTCTAGCGCGTATCGCGCTCAATCAGACCCACACCGGGACGGCACAAGAAAACCCTCGCTCATTTCATCTTGGTCCAAATACGCAAATCCGACACGTGCCAAGCGCGCGCCGGTCATGGGTACGAACCCGATTGATTGAAATCCGCTTAAAGCTACCCGTTGCAACTGGACGAACCCGGTTTTTAGCGCCTCATCACCTCATCCTCTCGAAAAAAATACTCGGCTCCAACGCCAGCACCACGCGCACCCTTTGTCAGATGCCCCGCCTGACGGAAATCCGCCGGGCGCGCTTGCAACCCGGCGCAGGATGGATGAGCATGGATCAAAGCACGGGGGGGCGCCAGGATGCCGATCAAGAACCGTTTTGCCGAAATGCTGCCGGAACTGACCGAATGGCGGCACGATTTTCATCAGCACCCTGAACTCCTGTTCGAGACGCATCGCACCGCCGGGCTGGTCGCCGAACGCCTGCGCGCCATGGGTTGCGACGAGGTGGTCACGGGGATCGGCCGCACCGGGGTGGTGGCTGTGATACGGGGGCGCAAAGATACATCGGGGCGGGTCATCGGGCTGCGCGCCGATATGGATGCGCTGCCGATCCATGAAGAAACCGGGGCCGGTCATGCCTCTAAAACCCCCGGTGCCATGCATGCCTGCGGCCATGACGGGCATACCACGATGTTGCTGGGCGCGGCACGTTACCTGGCCGAGACGCGCAATTTCGACGGCACCGCCGTGGTGATCTTTCAGCCCGCCGAAGAGGGCGGCGGCGGCGGGCGCGAGATGGTCGAGGACGGGCTGATGGAGCGGTTCGGCATTCAGGAAGTTTATGGGATGCACAACTGGCCCGGCATGCCGTTGGGATCGTTCGGCATCCGTCCGGGCCCGTTCTTTGCCGCCGCCGATCTTGTACGCATCGAGGTGGAGGGGCGCGGCGGGCACGCCGCCAAGCCGCATGAAACCGTGGACACCACGCTGGTGGCCGCCCATGTCGTGACCGCCCTGCAATCCATCGCCAGCCGCAACGCCGACCCGACCGAACAGGTGGTTGTGTCGATCACCTCGTTTCGCACCTCATCCGATGCCTATAACGTGATCCCGCAAAAGGTGGAATTGCGCGGCACCGTGCGCAGCCTGGACACGGGCCTTCAGGACATGGCCGAAGCAAACCTGACCCGGATCGCCGAAAACACCGCCGCCGCCTTTGGCGCCGTCGCGCGGGTGAGTTACAAGCGCAACTATCCGGCGATGGTGAACGCCGCGGCGCAGACCGATTTCGCCGCCGAGGTCGCGCGTGCGGTTGCGGGCGACTGCGCCGAGGCGCCGCTGGTGATGGGGGCCGAGGATTTTTCCTTCATGCTGAATGCGCGACCGGGGGCCTATATTCTGGTGGGCAACGGCGAGACCGCCAGCCTGCATCATCCCGGATACGATTTCGACGATGCGGTGATCCCGGCGGGCTGTTCCTGGTGGGCCGAGGTGGTGGAGCGGCGCATGCCTATCGGCTGAGGCGGGATGGCGACGTGGACGGGGGGCTGCCTGCCCCCGAACCCCCGGGAGTATTTTGATCGAGAGGATGGGGCCCCGGCCCGGTTGCGCCGGGGCGCGCGTGGGACTAGAAGGGCGCAAATTCCCGAAATTCCGGCAAGGACGCACAATGGCCTCTTATCAGTATATCTATCATATGGATGGCGTTTCCAAGACCTATCCGGGCGGCAAGAAATGTTTTGAAAACATCAAGCTGAACTTCCTGCCGGGCGTGAAGATCGGGGTTGTCGGCGTCAACGGTTCGGGGAAATCGACGCTCTTGCGCATCATGGCCGGGCAGGACAAGGATTTTCAGGGCGAGGCATGGGCGGCCAAGGGCGCGCGGGTGGGGTATCTGCCGCAGGAACCCGATCTGGACCCGAACCTTGACGTGCGCGGCAATGTCATGCTGGGCGTGGCCGACAAGAAGGCCATACTTGATCGCTATAACGAATTGGCGATGAATTATTCCGACGAGACGGCCGAAGAGATGTCGGATTTGCAGGATCAGATCGACGCGGCGAACCTGTGGGATCTGGACAGCCAGATCGATGTGGCGCTGGAGGCGCTGCGCTGTCCCGCCGATGATGCCGATGTGACCACGCTTTCGGGGGGGGAACGGCGGCGCGTGGCACTGTGCAAGCTGCTGCTGGAAGCGCCCGACATGTTGCTGCTGGACGAGCCGACCAACCACCTTGATGCGGAATCGGTGGCGTGGTTGCAGCAGCATCTGATCGATTACAAGGGCACGATCCTGATCGTCACCCATGACCGGTATTTTCTGGATGACATCACCGGCTGGATCCTGGAGATCGAGCGCGGGCGCGGCATTCCCTATGAAGGGAACTATTCCGCCTGGCTGGAACAAAAGGCCAAGCGGCTGTTGCAAGAGGCGCGCGAGGACAAGGCCAAGCAGAAGGTGCTGCAACGCGAACTCGACTGGATTCGGTCGGGGGCCAAGGCACGCCAGACCAAGCAGAAGGCGCGGATCTCGAAATATAACGAGATGGCCAACCAGTCGGAACGTGAGAGGATTTCCTCGGCACAGATCATCATCCCCAATGGGGAACGCCTGGGCAGCAAGGTGATCGAGGTCGAGGGCCTGAAAAAACACATGGGCGACAAGCTCTTGATCGAGAACCTGTCATTCTCGATCCCG
>JACIYW010000013.1 GCA_014359745.1 Paracoccaceae bacterium
CACCGATTCGACCATCACCAGCCGGGCATCGGTGGCCATGGAAACACAGGTGCGCCGCGCCAGCGATGCGCGGTCGAACAGGATGGTTTCCTGCGGCAACCAGTCAAGCCGCGCCCCCGCGCCGATGGAAAGGGTCACCGATACCTCGGCCTGCCCGCCCGAACTGGCCCCGCCCGAACTGGCATAAACCCGTTCCGCTGTCTGCGTGGTAGCCACGGCGGCCGCGCCCGCCCCCACATCCAGCGCATAGGCCAGCCGGTCGCCCCCGGTCAGCCCGCCGGCGGTGTTGAGGAACACCACCTCGGGCACCGGCGCATGCACCGATGGCAGCATCGCCTTGGCCGAACCGCGCTGATAAAGCCGGTCAAGCCGCACCCGCCCGCCGCGCAGTGACAGCGCCACATCGGCGGCGCCCTGCATGCGCTGCATCACCGGAACGGGGGGAACGGCATCGAACATGCCAAAGCCATAACCACCCCCCGCCCGACCCGCAGCACCGGCACCCCGCCGCAGGCCGGGGCCTGCCCGTTATTTGGACATATGCCTATGTTTGGGGCGCTTATGCCGCTTTTGCGGGCAAGTCTGGAACGGCGCGGCCTACATCACCTCTTTCACCGCCTCCATGGTGACATAGGTCGAGGTTGACGCCACATGCGGCAGCGCCGAGATCTGTTCGGCCAGCACCTGCCGGTAGCTGACGATATCGCCGGTGCGTACCTTCAGCAGGTAATCGAACCCGCCCGCGATCATGTGGCATTGCTCGATCTCGGGCACCTGCAAGACGGCGCGGTTGAAGGCGCGCAGCGCCGCCTCGCGGGTATCGGACAGTTTCACCTCGACAAAGGCCACATGCGCCAGCCCCATGCGCACCGGATCAAGCAGCGCGCGATAGCCGGTGATCACACCCTCTTCCTCAAGCCTGCGCAGCCGGGCCTGCGTTGGCGATTTCGACAACCCGATGCGGCGGGCAAGTTCGGTCACGCTGATCCGGCCGTCGGTGGCCATGACGCGGACGATGGCCGCATCGAAGCGGTCGAGAGAGGGCAGTTCTGCGCGCATGGGATGATCCCGATGGGGTTGGCGTTGATCGGCCATAATCTGGACCAAGTTCAATGGTCTGCATAGCCTGTTCGTGCGAGCAGGAGGGAGAATGGCGCGATGATCCGCAAGGCAGGCCTCACGTTCGTTGCTATGGCGATGCTCGCCCTGTTTGCGCCTGCGCGCGAGGCGACAGCGCAGGAAGGTTCGCGCATCCTGACCGGCGAGGTGCGCGGCCCAAAACACGACTTTTTGCCGAAACGCGCGGTTCTGATCGTCGAGGCGCTGGAACGGACCGGCAGCCATATCGCCACGTTCAGGGAGCCGATAGAAGTAAGGCAGCCGCCGTGGGGTTTTTCCATCGCTGCGCCGGAAGGGGGTCGGGGGGTGCTGCGCGCCGCGATCCTTGACGGGCTGCGCACCAGGTGGATTTCCCAGACCGATGACTTTGAGGCTGACGCTTCGGGCGCTATGCGCGCGCCGCTGCGCCTGTCGCCGGTTCCCGCCACGGGGTTTGCGCAGCGCCTGCGCTGTGGCGCGCAGGATGTGCTGCTTTTCGCCGGACCGGACCGGGCGCGCATGCGGGTGGGGCAGAGATGGCATGATCTGGCGCCGAGCCCAGCCGCCTCGGGCGCACGATATGAGGCGGTTGGAGACGCCGATACATTCGCCTGGACGCGGGCCGGTTCCGCGCTGATCGCGGTCGGGGGCGCGCAGCTTGCCGAATGCGCCCCGGCAATCACCCCCCTGCCGTTTCCGATGACGGTGACGGGGCTGGACCGGCGGATGACGATCATGCCGGGGCTCGTCAGCCTTTCCGACCGCAACAGCGAAGACTATTGGCGGGTGGATCTGGCCACGCTTGACCCGATCCGGGACGGGGCGCGCCTGGATGTGCCCGAGGCCAACCTGCGCGCCGATATTACCGAGAGGGTGTGCCGCGACGCGGAAAGCGGCATGCCGCATCCCCACAGCGTGACCGTCACCTACCAGGGCAAGACGCAGACCGGATGCGGCGGCGACCCGCGCGAATTGCTGGCGGGGGACTGGACGGTGGTCAAGGGGGCGGGTGCGGGAATGACGGATGTCGCGCCCGCGCGGATGACGATCACGCCGCTTGGAACGATTGCCGGATTTGACGGCTGCAACCGGTTCACAGGCCAAGTCAGCGTGGCGGGGACAAGGATGATGATCAGGCCGCGCGCCGCGACGAAGATGGCCTGCACGGAAAAGGCCATGACCTCGGCCCGCTCGTTCCTGACATGGCTTGGCGCGTCGGACCGGTTCGATATCGACGAGGATGGCGCGCTTTCGTTGATCGGGCGCGATCGGGTGACGATGCGGTTGCGCTGACCGGGTTCGGGCCGGATGGGGGTGGGCAAATCGCCCTTAAAAACCGCTTTATATTCTATGGTTCGTCTTTTCTTCCGCTGAATTTCAGGGAATGTGAATATAAAATCGAGATATTCCGGTCTATAATCCTGATCGATACGCGCTACGATGGTCATCAAAAGAGTGCGCCATGACCGTATCGCCCGACATCCCCGCGCCGGGTCCGGCCCTTGATGCGTCTCGCGCCCGCATCCGGGCGCTGACGCTGGCCGATGAGGCGGCGCTGATGGCCGATCTGGTCGAGGCGGCCGGGTTTGACACGGCCACCCGAACCCGCGTGGCGCGCGCAGGCGCTGCCCTTGTCCGGCGCATCCGGTCGGGCGGGACGCCGGGGCTGATGGAGGTGTTCCTGGCCGAATACGGCCTGTCCACCGATGAGGGCATCGCGCTGATGTGCCTGGCCGAGGCGCTGTTGCGGGTGCCAGATGCCGAAACGATGGATGCGCTGATCGAAGACAAGATCGCGCCTTCTGACTGGGGTCGGCACCTTGGCCATTCGGCATCAAGCCTGGTCAATGCATCGACCTGGGCGTTGATGCTGACCGGGCGGGTGCTGGACGATGATCACCGGCCCGGCATCGCGGGGCATCTGCGCGCCGCGCTCAGGCGGCTGGGAGAGCCGGTGATCCGCACCGCCACCACCCGCGCGATGCGCGAAATGGGGCGGCAGTTCGTGCTGGGCGAAGATATCGGCGCGGCGATGGACCGGGCGCGGGGGATGGAGGCACGGGGATACAGTTATTCCTATGACATGCTGGGCGAGGCGGCGCGCACCATGGCCGACGCGCGCCGCTATCACCGCGCCTATGCGGATGCGATTGCCGCGATCGGCCGGGCGGCGGGGGGCGATATTCGCGCCAACCCCGGCATCTCGGTGAAACTGTCGGCGCTGCATCCGCGTTACGAGGTGGCGCAAAAGGCGCGGGTGATGGCGGAATTGCTGCCGCGCCTGACCGATCTGGCCCGGCAGGCGGCACGCCTTGGCATCGGGTTGAACATCGACGCCGAAGAGGCCGACCGGCTGGACCTGTCGCTGGACGTGATCGCCGCCGCGCTGGCCGATCCCGAACTGGCGGGCTGGGACGGGTTCGGCGTGGTGGTGCAGGCTTATGGCAAGCGCGCGGGGGCGGTGATCGACTGGTTGGGCGCGCTGGCCGAGGCCCATGACCGGCGCATCATGGTGCGGCTGGTCAAGGGCGCCTATTGGGATACAGAGATCAAGCGCGCGCAGGTGCTGGGCCTTACCGATTTCCCGGTGTTCACGCGCAAATCCGCGACCGATGTGGCCTATATCGCCCATGCCCGAAAGCTGCTGGGAATGACCGGCCGCATCTATCCGCAATTCGCCACCCATAACGCCCATACCGTCGCCGCGATCCTGGATATGGGGGCCGATCCGGCGGCCTTTGAATTCCAGCGCCTGCACGGCATGGGCGAGGCGCTGCATGATATCGTGATGGCCGATAATGCCACGCGCTGCCGCATCTATGCGCCGGTGGGCGCGCATCGCGACCTTTTGGCCTATCTGGTGCGCAGGCTGTTGGAAAACGGCGCGAATTCCAGTTTCGTCAACCAGATCGTCGATGAGGAAGTGCCGCCCGAAGAGGTCGCCGCCGACCCCTTCGCGGCACTGGCGCGCGCGTCCCTTCCCAACCCGGCGCTGCGGCGTGGCCCCGATCTGTTTCCGGACCGTGGCAATTCCAAAGGCTGGGATCTGACCGACGCCACCGATCTGGCGGAAATCGAGGCCGCCCGCGCCCCCCATCGCCGCGCTGAATTCACGGCGGCGCCAATCATCGCGGGGCGGGTCACCGGCGCGCCCCCGCGCGCGGCGGTAAACCCCGCCGATCCCGGCGACACGGTCGGGCGCGTGACCGATGCCGCCCCCGAAGACGTGGAAACCGCCCTTGCCGCCGCCCGGACATGGGACGCGCCCGCAGCCGACCGCGCCGCCGTGCTGCGCCGCGCCGCAGCACTTTATGAGGCCGATTTCGGCCCGATCTTTGCCATTCTGGCGCGCGAGGCGGGCAAGACGCTGCTTGATGCGGTGGGCGAATTGCGCGAGGCGGTGGATTTCCTGCATTACTACGCTGCGGGCGCCGGGGCATTGGCCGCGCCGCCCTGCGGCACCTTCGCCTGCATCTCTCCCTGGAACTTTCCGCTGGCGATCTTTACCGGGCAGATCGCGGCGGCGCTGGCGGCGGGCAATGCCGTGATCGCCAAACCGGCCGAACAGACGCCGCTGATCGCTGCGCATGCGGTGCGCCTGTTGCACCAGGCGGGTGTGCCCGTCACCGCGCTGCAACTCTTGCCCGGCGACGGGGCGGTGGTGGGCGCGGCGCTGACGTCCGACGCGCGCGTGGATGGCGTGGCTTTCACCGGCGGAACCGATACGGCGCTGCTGATCCGCCGCGCCATGGCCAACCACCTTGCCCCCGGCGCGCCGCTGATTGCCGAAACCGGCGGGCTGAACGCGATGATCGTCGACAGCACCGCCCTGCCCGAACAGGCGGTGCGCGATGTGCTGGCCTCGGCCTTTCAATCGGCGGGCCAGCGCTGTTCGGCGTTGCGCTGCCTTTATGTGCAAGAGGACGTGGCCGACAGCTTTTGCGAGATGCTGTTCGGCGCGATGGATGAACTGACCCCCGGCAACCCCTGGGATCTGGCCACCGATACCGGCCCGGTGATCGATGCCGCCGCCGCCGCCAGCATCGGCGCCCATATCGACGCCGCCCGTGCCGATGGCCGGGTCATCAAACAGCTTGCCCGCCCGAGAACCGGGCATTTCATCCCCCCCACCGTGATCCGGGTGCCCGGCATCAGCGCCCTGAAACAAGAGGTCTTCGGCCCGGTCCTGCACCTTGCCACCTTCAGGGCCGACCGGATCGACAGCGTGATCAAGGCCGTAAACGCCACCGGTTACGGGCTGACCTTTGGCCTGCATTCCCGCATAGATGACCGGGTGCAGCAGGTGGTCGATCACATCCATGTCGGCAACATCTATGTCAACCGCAACCAGATAGGGGCCGTGGTCGGCAGCCAGCCCTTCGGGGGCGAGGGGCTTTCGGGCACCGGGCCGAAGGCGGGCGGGCCGCACTATCTGGCCCGCTTTACCCGCACCCCGGCCCCCGCCACCCACCCTGATCCCGCCCCCACGGTATCCGAGGCCGAGGTGCAGCGGGCCATCCACCGCATCACGCCGCCCCCGGCCCCGCACGCGGTGCACGACCTGCCCGGCCCCACCGGCGAATCGAACCGCCTGGCCGACTGGCCGCGCCCGCCGCTGTTGTGCCTTGGTCCGGGCACAGCAGAGCAGGCCGCCGCCGTCAGGGCGCTGGGCGGCGCGGCGATAGCGGCCCCCGGCCTGCCCCCCGACGCCCTTACCCGCCTGACCGGCTTTTGCGGCGCGCTTTGGTGGGGCGATGCGCAAACCGGCCGCGATCTGGCCCGCGCGCTGGCCGCCCGCCCCGGCCCGATCCTGCCGCTGATCACCGGATACCCCGACACGGGCCATGCCCTGGTTGAGCGCCACACCTGCATCGACACCACCGCCGCGGGCGGCAATGCCAAACTGCTGGCCGAAATCAGCCCCTGATCGCGTGGGGCCCGGCGCGCAAGAAGAGGCTTGCCACGCTGGATGTGACCCTTGCCCAATAGCGCCTTGGCATCCATGATCCGCAGGAACAGCGTCATCGGCTCGACGGTCGTATCCGCCAAGCCAGCCTCAAGATAGAAGGCCTGGCGCGGTCGTTCAGCGCATGCACCCGTCAGTGTCAGCGCCGAAGATGTACTGGAATACCCGCCCGGATCGCCGTCACCGGCGACAGGTACATGTCCTCCGGCGCTGTATGGATCACGTTGCCGAATACCGTCTAACCGATCTTTCCAGCGTCGATCCCGGACCGCATGATGGTTTCGCGCGCGACGGCAGTGGCAAGTTCACAAGGCGGCGTGCCCGACAGGGCCCCGCCGAAATCTCTGATAGCGGTGCGAACGCCGGATGCGATAACCACCTCCCTATCCATATCTTGATCTTACCCTTTCGAGGTTTCGTCCGACAGATGTCGGAAAGCATACAGGTTCGCGAGGGCGACCGGTCAAACCCGCAGTGTGTGAACGCGCCCTTCAATGATCTCCAATGCTCTGATGGCGAAGCGTCTGGCGAGTGGAGCGAGGTCGGCGGCGTCTTCCGACGCCGCGTTGCCGGCGGCCGCGCGATCGGCGATGCCGACGAAAATCACGGCAAAGCGGAAAAGGGCGAAGGCCAGGTGAAACAATTCGAGTGGCCGGTCGGAGCGGAGTTCCTTCTGATAGCGCGCCACGAATTCCGCCTCGTCCGGGATTCCGAGCGCAGCGATGTCCAGGCCAAGCAGACCGCCATATTCGTCCGGCGAGGTGTGCCAGGGCATGCAGGAGAATCCCAGATCGGCCAAGGGGTGTCCGATGGTTGACAATTCCCAGTCGAGTATGGCGATCACCCGAGGCTCGGTCGGATGGTACATCAGGTTCCCCAGCCGAAAGTCGCCATGCGCGATAGCCACCGCGCCGTCGTCGGCCGGCAACTTTGCGACGATCCATTGGCAAAGCTCATCCAGTTCGGGAATGCGTTCGCCGGACGATTGCTCCAGTTGCCGGGACCATCGCTTTACCTGCCGTTCGAAATAGCCGTGGTGTCGCCCATAGTCGCCAAGGCCGACGTCGTCGGGACGGACCGCATGGAGCCGCGCGAGCGTTTCGGCCATCGCAAGGAAGATCGCTCGCCGCTCGTCCGGCGCCATTCCCGGCAGGGCGCAGTCGGAAAAGACGCGTCCCTCCAGGAAATCCATCAGGTAGAAGGGCGTGCCCAGCACATCGGAGCCATCATGGAACAGGATCGGCGCTGGAACCGGCACATCGGTAGGCACCAGCGCCGACATCACCCGGTATTCCCGGTCGATGGCATGCGCCCCTTTCAGAAGCGCCCCTGCGGGCTGCTTGCGCAGGACCATCTTGCGATGGCCGTGGGTCAGGACATAGGTCGGGTTCGACTGACCGCCGCTGATGCGTTCGACGCGAAGCGGCGCTGGACCGTACCGGTCGGACAGGAATTCGCGCAGCCTTGAGGCTTCAAAGTCACAGGTGCCGACGACCTCGACCTCCGCATTGGTCGCCCTCATTGCCCGGCCTCCTCGGCTTGGGCGAGCGTATGGGCCGCTTCCTTTCGCACGAATTTCTGGGCCTTCCCGGTGACCGTCCTGGACAGTTCCCGGAACTCGAACCGGCGCAGCACCTTGAAATGAGCGACGGTCTCTTGGTCCAGCCTGGTATTGACCGAATTCCGCACCGCGCCGAGCATCGGCACAGCATAATGCGCCGCAAGCATCGCGGGCCGGTTGGGACACATGACCGAGACCACGCCGCCCTTCCTGATACCATGCGCCTCCAACCAGTCGGCACGCCTCACGGCCATCCCGCCGAAGGCGCCATGGCTCCTGCACCGGTCGCGCCAAACGACACCCGCACGCTCTGGGCAGGCAGAAAGTGCGCGCTCCGGGAAGTCGACAGGCGTCAGTGGCCGGGAATTGGCCCGCTGCGGCACAAGATGTCCGTCAAGCAGCATCCGCGCCCTCCCCGGCGACGTCCCAAGACCAGAAGCCGCGGCCCTCCGCCTCGACATTGCGATGGAGCACCATCTTGTGAACTTCATCCGCACCATCGACCAGCCGCGCCTGGCGAGCATAGCGATAGATCCATTCCAGCGGCGTATCCTTGGAGTAGCCTCGGGCGCCGTTGATCTGGATGGCCGTGTCGGCAGCCTGGTGCAACACATTGGCCGCATGGATCTTTGCCATGGACACTTCCTTGCGGGCATAGCCACCACGATCCAGCTCCCAGGCCGCCTTCATCACCAGCATCCGACCAACCTCGATCTGCATGGCCAGGTCGCCGAGCATCATCTGGACACTCTCACGCTTCGACAGTCGCTCGCCGAAGGCGAAGCGTTCCTGCGCATAGGTGCTGGCGATTTCGACGCAACGCTTGCTGAGGCCAAGCCAGCGCATGCAATGGGTCAGGCGCGCGGGACCGAGACGTATCTGGGTCATCTTGAGACCGTCGCCTTCCTTCATCAGAACGTTCTCGGCCGGGATCTCCATGTCCTCGTAGAGGATCTCGCAATGGCCGCCATGCTCCTCGGGGCCCATGATCGGGATGCGCCGCTCTATCCGGAACCCCGACTCGTCTTTCCCGTGCAGGAACGCCGTCAGCCCTTTGCGCGGATCGTCCGCGGTACGGGCAACCAGGATGAAGTGATCGGACTCTTCGGCCCCGGTGATGAACCACTTGCGACCGCGGATGATATAGCGGTCGCCCTTTTTCAAGGCGGTGGTCAGCATCATCCCCCCCGGGTCAGAGCCCGAGCCGGGATGCGGTTCAGTCATGACAAAGGCGGAACGCACTTTGCCCTGCACGATTGGCTGCAGCCATCGTTCTTTCTGCGCATCCGTCGCGACCCGTTCCAACACCATCATGTTGCCGTCATCGGGCGCTGCGGAGTTGAAGACGACCGGGCCGAAGATCGAGCGGTTCATTTCCTCATAGCAGACCGCCATGCCCATCTTGCCCAGGCCCTGCCCCCCGGTTTCTTCCTTGAGTTGCAGACACCAGAGGCCCTCGGCCCGCGCCTTCTCGCGAAGCTGTTCCAGCACGTCGAGGCGAATGTTCTCGTGCGGATCGTAGCATGAACGATCGGCCTCGAGCGGCAGGATCTCGTCTTCAACGAACCGCGCGATCCGGGCGCGAAAATGTTCGATACGGGGGGAAATGGTGAAATCCATCGACCGACTCCTCTAAAGGCTGGAAACGAGATGTCCGCCATCCACCGCGACAACAGAACCCGTCATGTAGCTCGCCTCGTCCGACAGCAACAGGCGCAGCGGCGCGTCGAGGTCCGAAAGCTGGCCAAGCCGACGTTGCGGGATACGCCTGACAAGGGCCTGCCCCGCAGCGGTGGCGAAAAATTCCGAATTGAGCGGGGTTTCGACATACCCAGGGCACAACGCGTTGACACGGATGCCGTAACGCGCCCATTCCAGCGCCAGCGCTTTCGTCATATGGATCACCGCTGCCTTGGACGCCGAATAGGCCGCGACCTGTCCCGCCACGCGCAATCCCAGGATCGAGGCGATGTTGACGATTGCCCCCCCCGCCCCGCGGTTTCGCATCTGGCGCGCCGCCGTTCGGGCAACCGTGAAGACGCCGGTAAGGTTCGTGTCGATGACCTCCTCGAATTCCTCCAGCGGCTGTTCGATCGCCGCGGCGGGCTGGCTTGTCCCCGCATTGTTGACCACGGCATCAACCGGGCGCGACATCGCACTGAATGCGGCGTCAACCGACGCCGGATCAGTCACGTCCATCCGCACCGCTTCGGCCGAGCCGCCCGAAGCCACGATTTCGTTGGCCAGCGCGTCAATCCGGTCCTCGCGCCGCGCCGCGAGAACCACATGATGCCCGTCCCGCGCCAACACCTTGGCGAAATGTGCGCCGAGCCCGCTCGACGCTCCGGTCACAAGGACGACCGTCTGGGATGCAGTCATGATTCCGTCTCCTGTCATTATAATGTCGGACAACCGGATAACATTGTCAATGCGCTGAAATCATCTTATAAAGTCGGGTATCAGAGATACGGAACGAGGCTGCCCCAAGCCGTTGGTCGAGATTGACGCGATCGCCGCGCTGCCCTAGCGCCCGGCGACCCGGGCTGCATCGTTCTGCCCAGAAACAGGTGAGGTTTCCGCCGACATGACGACATCAGCAAGCAAACGGCGCAGCGTGGCCAGCCTGCCGCTGATCGACACCGCACCGGGCTATAAACGGGTGGCCGACCTTATCGAGACAGAGATCCTGTCAGGACGTCTGCCGGTCGGGAATCTGCTTCCGACCGAGGGCGAACTATCCGAACAGCTTGGCGTCCACCGCTCGACAGTGCGCGAAGGCATTCGCGCGCTCGAGAATTCCGGCCTGATCAAGCGGGTCGGCGGCAAGCGGCTGAAGATTGTGGTCCCCGAAGCGAAGTCGGTCGCCCGCGTAAACACCCGGGCCTTGGGCATGCGCGCGGCGAGCTTCCGGCAACTCTGGGACGTGCAGATGCAGCTTGAGCCGTTCAGCGCCCGGCGCGCGGCAGAGGCGGCAGAGAATACCAGCGACGAACTGAAGGCAAGGTTGCGCGACAATCTGGCAGAGCTTGAGGCGGACCTCGACGACGACGAAGCCATCATCAACGACGACATCGCCTTCCACCGCCTGATCGCTGAAATGGCTGACAACGAGGCACTGTCGCTGGCTATCGCGCCGATTGCTGCCCTGCTGTTTTCGGCCACTATCCAGCTCTACGAGGCCGTGCCCGCCGCGCGCCACCGCCTGCTACAGGCCCATCGCGCGATTGGGGCGGCCGTGCTGGCCGGCGATCCCGACGAGGCGGAGTGCTGGATGGAACGGCATATCCGCGACTTCCGGCGCGGCTACGAGATCGGCGGCCTGAACATGAACGCGCCGATCAAGCTCGACACCCGCTCTCTTTCCGCCTGGCAGTAGTTGATCCGTTACCAGGAAAGTCCACCAGCCGACGGTCCAGGATTGGGGAGCAATGCGTCAACCCGCGGACTCTCCGAAAATCCGGAGGAGACTCGGGTCTCAGGTCACTTCAACAATCGCCGCCCGCCAGATCCGATCGGGAACATTCCCTTGGCGGAGGCTCTATGGTCTTGTCGCGCAATACGATCACAAAGCATTTGAACGCAGGCACGATTGAGCCAAAGTTCACGACACCCGAGCGGCAGAGCAAGCTCGATCCATTTGCCGACAAACTGGCCGAATGGCTGAAGACCGAGACTGGCAAGTCACGCAAACAGCGGCAAACCGCGAAGCAGCTGTATGAGGATTTGGTGAAGCTGGGCTACACTGGATCCTACGGTCGTGTGGCCGCTTTTACCCGTGACTGGCGATCCAATCGGGAGCGTGGGCAGCAAACGACAGGGCGCGGGATGTTTGTGCCTCTGACTTTTCGTCCGGGAGAGGCGTTTCAGTTCGATTGGAGCGAGGATTTCTGTAAGCGGTGCGCCAGCCCCGTGGTTTCGGCTTGATGTGAGTTCGGGCATTCGGTGCTGCAATTAGGTTCGCAGGAGGCTGGCGGTGGAACACCAAAACGAGCATCGGATGGAGGTGCGCGTGTCGAAGGGAGTGTCTCGGATCGAGATCCTTGATGGTCCGACCGGGCGGCGGCGATGGGCGGATGACCTCAAGGCGCGCATTGTAGCGGAGAGTTTTCAGCCTGGCGCGCGGGTCTGCGATGTTGCGGCGAAGTATGGGTTGATTACCCGGCACCTTTCAGGATGGTGCGGTCAGGCGCGCAAAGGGGAACTGGTGGTGCCGATCGATGCGGCCCCGGCATTCGTGCCGCTGGTGATCGAGCCATCGGTTGCTGATACTGCCGCTGCCGCGTCGGCCGACACGGGCGTGATCAGGGTCGAGATTTGTGGCGCAGTTTTGCATGTGGCGCCGGACTGCAGCCCGGAGCGTGCGGCGGCCTTGGTGGCGGCGCTGAGGAAGGTGCTGTGATCTTTCCGGATCAGGCCGTCCGGATCGTGATCGCGACGAAGCCGGTGGACTTCCGCAAGGGGCACGATGGGCTTGCGGCCATCGCCGACGGTCATCCCGTGTCACGCATCGATGACCTTATGCCATGGGCGCTCCAAAAGCCGTCAAGCTGAAAGCCACACGGGATTCAGGCACCGCTTACAGTGGAACGACATTCGTGTCGACATCACCCCGCGCGAATATGTTTTATCCGGAGGCTCCGGATAAGCAGCTATATGCCGCGTCAGCATTATGCTGAGTTCGAGGTTTCAAGTTGTTGTTCTGGTGATTGATTTTCAGGTTTCTGCTTTGGATAATCATGATGCCTCTGCTCTCAACCGCAGAAAGACATCCCCATGAAGTCCCCCTCGAACTCTCCGCTCGGCGGCCATGCCGACGAGCGGGCGGACCTGCTTACGCCAGTCGCTTTCTCGCTATATGCTGGACGGGACGGAAAGGGTTGGATGGAAATCTCCAGTGACCGACAAGAGCGATATTGAGGCGAACCTGGCGCGGGTTCGAGCGCGTCTTGCCGATCTGGAAGCCGAACGGCAGCAGCTTCAGCGCGAGATGGAGGCACTCGAGACTCGTCTCGCCGCAGAGCACACGTCGGCTGTGAAACAGCCCTCCTCGAGAACACCTCTGTCACGAATGCCTCGCCGTCGCGCGAAAAGGTCGACCTGTTCCGTCGCCTGTTCGCCGGGCGACCTGACGTATTTCAGGTGCGATGGAAAAATAGGAAGACTGGCGGCTCAGGATATTCACCTGCTTGCGCCAACGAGTGGGTGAAAGGCATCTGCGGCAAGCCGAAGGTCAAATGCGGCGAGTGTCCCAATCAGAAGTTCATCTCGCCGGACAAAAGCGTCATGGCAAAACACCTGCGCGGTGATGATGGCCGAACCGGCGATTTTGTCGTCGGCGTCTATCCGCTACTATCGGGTGATACATGCTGGTTCCTTGCGGCGGATTTTGACAAGGCATCCTGGGCAGATGACGCGAATGCGCTGCTTGAAACCTGCCAGATGAAGGGAGTGCCAGCGGGTCTAGAGCGGTCGAGATCGGGCAACGGAGGGCATGTCTGGATTTTCTTCTCCGAACCAGTGTCCGCCCGTCTGGCGCGCCAGCTCGGGTCGGTCCTGATCACGGAAACAATGGAAAGGCGGCCGGAAATCGGCTTTGCTTCCTATGATCGGCTGTTTCCAAACCAGGACATCATGCCGCTCGGCGGTTTCGGAAATTTGATCGCACTGCCGCTCCAGGGCGCTGCGCGAAAGGCGGGCAACAGCGTCTTTGTCGATACGGACATGCGGCCAATTGGCGATCAGTGGGCCTATTTGTCTTCCCTGCCGAGAATGTTGGCGGCAGCGGTGGGTGACCTCGTCGTAGATGAATGCCATCACCTGTCCGCTGCAAGCTTTGTGCTTGTCGCCCGCAGATCGAAGGCGCGCTATGTCACGGGATTGTCGGCAACGGTCGCCCGAAAGGACGGGCATCACCCGATCATCTTCATGCAATGCGGTCCGGTGCGCCATCAGGTGAGCGCCAGATCACAGGTCGCCGAAAGCGGCATTCATCATCGGGCGCGGGAACGTCACACGCGGTTCCGATTGCCAGAGGCCCTCGCCATGACCGAGCGCCCGTCAATGCCCGCGATCTATGCCGCTCTGGCGGAAGACGAGGCCCGAGACGATCTGATCTTCGACGACGTGCTGAAATTGCTTGAGGCCAAACGCTCACCGATCGTGCTGACCGAGCGGAAGGATCACCTCATCAATGCGGCCCTGCGGTGTCGGCGGCTTGCCGGGCGGGCGGGTCGCGTCGGACAAAAGACCGGCAACGCCCGCTTCTGCGAAGAAGTCCGGGCTGCAACAATCGCTTCAAGCTGCTTGCGATCGGTGGCGGAAACGGTGAATGATATTCCTGTGCGCATCCCCGAAGCCTCGCATATCGACCTCGCCAAGGGAATCCCAAAACAGTCTCTTGTGAATGGGCCAATCCACTAGCTGGCGGCGCGGGTCTGGCGTTTGCGTTCATGCGGGTCAAGGAACCGTTTGCGCAGGCGCACCGCCTTTGGCGTGACCTCGACCAGTTCGTCATCGTCGATATAGGCGATGGCCTGTTCCAGCGACAGGCGCACCGGCGTGGTCAGCCGCACGGCCTCATCGGTGCCCGAGGCGCGCACGTTGGTCAGTTGCTTGCCCTTCAGCGGGTTCACCTCAAGATCGTTCTCGCGGTTGTGTTCGCCGATGATCATCCCGGTATAAACGGGTTCCTGCACGCCGATGAAAAAGTGGCCGCGATCTTCAAGCTTCCACATCGCGTAGCCCACCGATGTGCCGCTTTCCATAGAAATCAGCACCCCGGCGCGGCGGCCCTGAATCGGGCCCTTGTGCGGGGCCCATTCGTGGAACACCCGGTTCAGCACGCCGGTGCCGCGCGTGTCGGTCAGGAATTCGCCGTGATACCCGATCAGCCCGCGCGACGGCACATGCGCGATGATCCGGGTTTTCCCCACGCCCGCCGGTTTCATCTCGACCAGGTCGCCCTTGCGCGGGCCGGTCAGCTTTTCGATGACCGCGCCGGTGAATTCATCGTCAACGTCGATCGTCACCTCTTCGATCGGTTCCAGGCGCTGGCCGTTCTCTTCGCGAAACAGCACGCGCGGGCGCGAGATCGACAGCTCAAACCCTTCGCGGCGCATGTTCTCGATCAGAACGCCCATCTGCAATTCGCCGCGCCCCGCCACGTCAAAGGCATCGCCGCCCGGCGTGTCGGAAACCTTGATCGCGACGTTGAGCTCGGCCTCTTTCATCAGGCGTTCACGGATCACCCGGCTTTGCACCTTGGTGCCGTCGCGCCCGGCAAGCGGGCTGTCGTTGATCCCGAACGTGACAGAGATGGTCGGCGGATCGATCGGTTGCGCGGGCAGGGGCACCTCGATTTCCGGCGCGCACAGCGTATCGGCCACGGTGGCCTTGGACATGCCCGCGACGGTCACGATATCTCCCGCCTCGGCCACGTCGATGGGTTGTTGACCCAAGCCACGGAACGCCAGGATTTTCGAGACGCGAAACTGTTCCAGCCGCACCCCGTCGCGCGACAGCGCCTTGAGCGTGTCCCCGGCGCGCAACGTGCCTGATTCGACCCGCCCGGTCAGGATGCGCCCAAGGTAGGGATCGGCGGAAAGTGTCGTCGCCAGCATGGTGAAGGGTTCGTTCCGGCGGGCAACCTGTGCCGGCGCGGGCACATGCGAAACGATCAGTTCGAAAAGCGCCGAAAGATCCTTGCGCGGCCCGTCAAGTTCGGTATCCGCCCAGCCCGAAATGCCCGAGGCATAGAGATGCGGGAAATCAAGCTGTTCATCGGTGGCGCCCAGATTGGCGAACAGATCGAACACCTCGTTGAGGGCGCGGTCGGGTTCGGCGGCGGGCTTGTCGACCTTGTTGAGCACCACGATCGGGCGCAGCCCTAGGGCAAGTGCCTTTGCCGTCACGAATTTTGTCTGGGGCATCGGCCCTTCGGCGGCATCCACCAGCAGCACCACGCCATCCACCATCGACAGGATACGTTCCACCTCGCCGCCGAAATCGGCGTGGCCGGGGGTGTCGACGATGTTGATGCGCAGCCCGCCGAATTCCAGCGAGGTGCATTTGGCAAGAATCGTGATGCCGCGCTCACGTTCGATATCGTTGCTGTCCATCGCCCGTTCGGCCACGGCCTGGCCCACGCGAAACGCGCCGGATTGTTTGAGAAGCTCGTCCACCAGGGTGGTCTTGCCGTGGTCAACGTGTGCGATGATCGCAATATTGCGAAGGTCCATGGGTGATGCCTTTTATGCTGCGCCGCCGCATTACAGAAAACCGGCGCACTTTACCAGAGGAAAGCCGAATTTGGTGAAATGACCGGGCCGGACGTGGCCAAACAGCCCTTGCGGCAGGCCCCGCTATGGGGCAACCCTGCGCGGCGGGCAACGGCTGGAACGGGGGGGCGGATGCGTACCGGGGTGTTTTTTCTGCTTCTGGCCTATGTGCTGAGCCAGTTCTACCGCGCCTTTCTGGCGGTGCTGGCCCCGGTTCTGGAAGGCAGTATCGGCGTCACCCCCGCCGATCTGGCCCGGTCATCGGGGCTGTGGTTCCTGGCCTTTGCCGCGATGCAGGTGCCGGTTGGCTGGGCGCTTGACCGGATCGGGCCACGGCGGCTGGCGGCGGGGCTTCTGGGGGTTGCGGGGGGCAGTGGCGCGCTGATTTTTGCGCTGGCGCAGGGGCCGGGGGCGATCGATCTGGCGATGGTGCTGATCGGCATCGGCTGTTCGCCGGTGTTGATGGCGTCCTATTACATCTTCGCGCGGGTCTATCCGGCGGCGGTGTTCGGCACGCTGGCCGGGGCGATGATCGGTACCGGAACCCTGGGCAATCTGGCGGCGTCCCTGCCGCTGGCCTTCGCGGTAGAGGTCTTTGGCTGGCGCGGCGCGCTGATGGTGCTGGCGGCGGTCACGGTGGTGGTGGCGCTGGCGCTGTGGCGGTTCGTCGCCGATCCGCCCCCCGCCCCGGCGAGTGAGGCGCGCGGATCGCTGCTGGATCTGCTGCGCCTGCCGGCACTGTGGCTGATCCTGCCGATGGCGATGGTGAACTATGCGCCCTCGGCCGGGATACGCGGGTTGTGGGCGGGGCCCTATCTTGCGGATGTGTTCGGGCTTGATACCGGGGCGATTGGCGGTGTGACCCTGCTGATGGGGGTGGCGATGGTGGTGGGCAATTTCGCCTATGGCCCGCTTGACCGCCTGTTCAAAAGCCGCAAATGGGTGGTGCTGGGCGGCAATCTGGCCGGGGCGGCGTGCCTTTTCGCGCTTTGGGCGCTTCCGGGCGGCGGGGTGTGGCAGGCGGCGGCGCTTCTGGCGCTGGTGGGCCTTTTCGGCGCGTCCTATCCGCTGATCATGGCGCATGGGCGCAGCTTTGTGCCCGCGCATCTGGTGGGGCGGGGGGTGACGCTTTTGAATCTTTTCTCCATCGGCGGGGCGGCGGTGTTTCAGATGATCACCGCGCGCCTTCATGGTGCCGTGTCGGCCACGAATGCCGAACCGGTGGCGCCATATGGCGCGCTGTTCCTGTTTTCGGCGCTGGTGGTGCTGGCCGGGTCGGCGATCTATCTGTTCAGCGAGGATCGCACCGATTAGCCCCGCGCACGCCCCTTTCGCTTGGGGCCGCATTCCTGTATGCCCCGCACCGAATGAGTTGAAGGAGAGCCAGATGGGCTACAGGATCGCCGTTGTCGGCGCCACCGGAAACGTGGGCCGCGAAATGCTGAACATCCTTGCCGAGCGGGAATTCCCGGTTGACGAGATCGCCGCACTTGCCTCGCGCCGGTCCCTGGGGACCGAAATCAGCTTTGGCGACCGCACCCTCAAGACCAAGGATCTTGAACAGTTCGATTTCACCGGCTGGGATATCGCGCTGTTCGCGATCGGATCGGATGCCACAAAAATCTACGCGCCGCGCGCGGCCAAGGCGGGCTGCGTGGTGATCGATAATTCCTCGCTCTACCGTTATGACGCCGATGTGCCGCTTGTGGTGCCCGAGGTGAACCCCGAGGCGGTTGATGGCTACAAGAAAAAGATGATCATCGCCAACCCCAACTGTTCCACCGCGCAGCTTGTCGTGGCGCTGAAACCGCTTCACGACCGCGCGCGCATCAAGCGCGTCGTGGTGTCCACCTATCAATCGGTTTCGGGCGCCGGCAAAGAGGCGATTGACGAGCTGTGGGACCAGACCAAGGGCCTTTATGTGCCGGGGCAAGAGGTCGCGCCAAAGAAATTCACCAAGCAGATCGCCTTCAACGTCATCCCCCATATCGACGTCTTCATGGATGACGGATCGACCAAGGAAGAGTGGAAGATGGTGGCCGAGACCAAGAAGATCCTTGATCCCGCCATCCGGCTGACCGCGACCTGCGTGCGCGTGCCGGTCTTTGTCGGCCATTCCGAGGCGGTGAATATCGAGTTCGAGGAATTTCTCGATGAAGACGAGGCGCGCGATATCCTGCGCGAATCCCCCGGCATCATGGTGATCGACAAACGCGAAGACGGCGGCTACATCACGCCCGTCGAATGCGTGGGCGATTACGCCACCTATATCAGCCGCATCCGCACCGACAGCACCCAGGAAAACACGCTCAACCTGTGGTGCGTCAGCGACAACCTGCGCAAGGGTGCGGCACTGAACGCGGTGCAGATCGCCGAAACCCTTGGCCGCCGCTGCCTGAAGAAGGGCTGAAGGCGCCCCCACCCGCCGGGCGCGTATGGGGAGGGCGCGCATCCGGCGGGTGGGAAGATGAGTATTTAAACCAAGATGAAGGGGCGGGCGCGCGTTGCCGAAAAGGCAGGCCCCGCCTTATGACCGGCGCCGCGCCGATCGGGTGATGTCAGCCTGGCGCGACCTTGACAATCCGCCGGGCGCGGCACAGGGTGCCGCCCGGTCTTGCATCGGAAAGGTTGATCCATGGCCCGGGAAGCCCGTACATTCGCCGTCATCGGCCTTGGGTCATTCGGAAGCACGGTCGCCTCTGAACTTACCCGGTTCGGAAACCGGGTCATCGGTGTCGATCTGGACGAGAAGCGGGTGGCGCATATGGCATCTACCCTAGCCTCGGCCGTCATTCTGGACACCACCGACGAGGCGGCGCTGCGCGAGGCGGGTATCGATCAGTATGATGTCTCTCTGATCGCGATCGGGGAAGACATTCAGGCCAGCATCCTGACCACGATGAACCTCAAGGTGCTGGGTGTCGACACGATCTGGGTCAAGGCCTCGAACCGGACCCATCACCGCATCCTGTCCAAACTTGGCGCCGATCGCGTCATTCTGCCTGAACAGGAAATGGGCCGTCACATCGCGCAGATGCTGAACAATCCGATTGTGCAGGATTATGTCAGCCTGGGCAACGGCTTCAGTGTGGTCAATGTCGTGATCCCCGAACGCCTTGAGGGGCGAGAGCTGAAATCGCTTGGCATCGGAACCAACCATGACCTGCGTCTGCTTGGCGTGATGCGCGGCACCGAATATCGCCCGTGCGACACCGCCAATCAGATCCTGCAAGAGGATGACAAGCTGATCCTGCTTGGAAAGCGGCCCGAACTGCGCCGTTTTGGCGATACGCTTTAGTGGATGGAACCGGCAGGATGATCGCCCGTTACCGCAGCGCGGCGCACCGCCTGACGCATATGCCGCCGCCGCTGATCCTGGCGGTGCTTTATGGCCTGCTGATCGCGCTGGGGTCGGCGGGCCTGAAGCTGCCCTGGCGCAGGCCGTCCCCATCACCTGGTCGGATGCGCTGTTCACCGCGACATCGGCCGTGACCGTGACCGGGCTGGTCGTGATCGACACGGGCGCGGATCTGACGCTTTTCGGTCAGGGGATCGTTGCGTTCCTGATCCAGATGGGCGGTCTGGGGCTGATGACATTCGCGGTGCTGATCCTTGGCGCGCTTGGGTTGCCGGTTGGCATCACCGGCAAGATTTTCCTGCGCGAGGATCTGAACCAGAGCTCGCTTCATCAATTGTCGCAACTGGTGGTCACCATCCTCAAGGTCGTCCTGTTCTGCGAAGTGGCGGGGGCCATGGTGCTTGCGGTGACATTCGTGCCGCATTTCGGCTTCGGGCCGGGGATCTGGGCGTCGGTGTTCCATTCGATCTCGGCCTTCAACAATGCCGGGTTCTCGACCTTTCCCGACGGGCTGGTCCCGTTCGCGACCGATCCGGTCGTCAACACGGTGATCCCCGCGCTCTTCATCGTCGGCGGGATCGGCTATGTGGTGCTGCACGATGTCTTCACCCGGCCCGGCTGGCGCTTCTGGTCGCTGCACACGCAGATCATGCTGGTGGGAACGGCGGTCCTGATCCCGTGGTCGGTGGGCATGTTCGCTTATCTGGAATGGAACAACCCCGATACCCTGGGGCTGTTCGACAGCACCCTCGCCCGGTTGACCGTAAGCTGGTTTCAGGGGGTGACGACCCGGACAGCCGGGTTCAACACCACCGATATCGGCGCGCTGCATGACAGCACGTCGATGATGGTCATTTCATTGATGCTGATCGGCGGCGGCCCCACCTCGACGGCGGGCGGTATCAAGGTCACGACGTTCGTGGTGATGATCCTCGCCACGATCGCCTTCTTTCGCCGCAAGCAACAGTTGCACGCCTTCGGGCGCAGCATCGGTCTGGATCAGGTGCTCAAGGTCATGGCGCTGACCGCGATCAGCCTGATTCTGGTCTTTGTCGGGGTGTTTCTGATGACCGCCTCGCATGACGGGCATTTCCTGGACATCGCGTTCGAGGTGGCCAGCGCCTTCGGCACGGTGGGCCTGTCGCGCGGCTATACGTCCGAACTGTCGGAATTCGGGCGCGCCGTGATGATCGTGATCATGTTCCTCGGTCGCGTCGGGCCACTGACACTGGGGTTTTTCCTGGCGACGCGCGCCCTGCCGCGGGTGCGGTATCCCGAAGGCAAGGTCTATCTTGGTTAGGAGCCGACGGCGCCCGCCTCAAAACTGCCGCCGTGCCCGCAGCGCCGCGCTGATCGTGCCATCGTCCAGATAATCCAGCTCACCCCCAACAGGCACGCCCTGCGCCAGCGATGTCACCTGCGCGCCGCTGCCCGCCAGTTGCTCGGCGATGTAATGCGCCGTGGTCTGGCCATCGACAGTGGCATCAAGCGCCAGGATCACCTCGCGCACCGCCTCATCCGCCACCCGCGCCACCAATGCCGGAATGCGCAGATCCTCGGGCCCCACCGCATCCAGCGCCGAAAGCGCACCGCCCAGAACATGATACCGCCCCGAAAACGCCCGCCCGCGCTCCATCGCCCACAGATCGGCGACAGTCTCGACCACGCAAATTTCGCCCGTCGCCCGTTCCGGGTCACGGCAAAGCGCGCAGATATCCGCGTTGCCGATATTGCCGCAGCGCACACATTCGCGCGCCGTCGCCGCCACATCCGCCATCGCCGCCGCCAGGGGCGCCATCAAGGCGCCGCGCTTCTGGATCAGGTGCAGCACCGCGCGCCGCGCAGACCGCGGCCCAAGCCCCGGCAGGCGCGCCATCAGCCCGATCAAATCCTCGATCTGCTCGGGGCCATCAGCCATCTGCCCGCCAGAGGTAAATTTGCCTCATCCTCTCGAAAAAAATACTCAAATCCCCACCCAACCAAAGGCGCCCGGCCCGGATATCAGAACGGCAGCTTCATATCTGCGGGCAGACCCATCGCCTCGGTCAGCTTGCGCATTTCCGCCTGACTGCGCTCCGCGGCCTTGCCCTGCGCGTCCTTGATCGCGGCCAGGATCAGATCCTCGACCACCGCCTTTTCATCGGGATGAAAGATAGAGGCGTCAATCTCCAGCCCTGTCAATTCGCCTTTGGCCGTCGCGGTGGCCCGTACCAGCCCGGCACCCGATTCGCCGGTGACGGTGATCGTGGCAAGATCGTCCTGCAACGCGCCCATCTTTTCCTGCATCTCCTTGGCGGCCTTCATCATCTTGGCCATATCGCCCAGCCCGCCCAGACCTTTCAGCATATCCGCAGCCTTTCATTCATCCTCGAAGGGATCCCATTCATCCTCGACCTCGGGCAGCGCCACAACCGCCGCCTCCGCCTCGCGCGTCTCGAGTGTCCTGATATCGCCGATCCGCGCGCCTGGAAAGGCCGCAAGCACCGCCTGCACCAGCGGATGATGCCGGGCCTCGGCCTCGGCCTCGGTGCGTTCGATGTTGCGGGCCTCGTCAATGGTGGCCGCGCCCCCGGTGCCCACCACGCTGACGCCCCAGCGCTGCCCGGTCCAGCCCATCAGCCGCTGCGACAGCCTTGCGGCCAGATCGGGCGGGGCATCGACCGTCGGCTGGAACTCTATCCGGCCGGGGGCATAGCGGGCCAGCCGCAGGCAGGTTTCCACCTCCAGCAGCAGCTTCATGTCGCGCTGGGCGCGGATCAGGGCCACGACCGCCTCGAAATCGGGATAGCGCACCGCCAGGCTCTGGGTCTGCGGGTGCTGCGCGGGGGCCGCCAGTGCCGCGCCCGCACCACCGCCTGCGCGTGGCGCGGGCCGCGCGGTCTGCGCCTGCGGCCCGTTTCCCGGTCCCGGCGCCGGGGTGGCGGGTGCGCCGGTGGGGGCCAGCCGCCCGTCAACCATGTCGCGCATCAGCTTTTCGGGGTCGGGCAGGTCGGCCACATGGGTCAGCCGGATCACCGCCATCTCGGCGGCCATCATCGTGTTGGGCGCCTCGGCGACCTCTTCCAGCGCCTTGAGCAGCATCTGCCACATCCGCGTCAACACCCGCATCGGCAGGCCCGCCGCCATCGCCTGCCCGCGCAGCCGCTCATCCGGGCCGACGGTGGCATCCTCGGCGGCTTCGGGGGTGATCTTGATCACGCTGACCCAATGCGTCACCTCGGCCAGATCGCGCAGCACCATGGCCGGTTCGGCGCCATCGGCATATTGCGCCGACAGTTCCGCCAGCGCCCCCGCCGCATCGCCGCGCATGATCAGATCGAACAGATCCAGCACCCGGCCCCGATCCGCCAGCCCCAGCATGGCGCGCACCTGATCGGCGGTGGTCTCCCCCGCGCCATGGCTGATCGCCTGATCCAGCAGGCTGACCGCATCGCGCACCGACCCTTCGGCGGCGCGGGTGATCAGCGCCAGCGCGTCATCGGCCACCTGCGCCCCCTCGGCGGTGGCCAGCCGCCTCAGATGGGCGATCATCACCTCGGGTTCGATCCGGCGCAGATCAAACCGCTGGCAGCGCGACAGCACCGTCACCGGCACCTTGCGGATCTCGGTGGTGGCAAAGATGAATTTCACATGCGGCGGCGGCTCTTCCAGGGTTTTCAGCAAGGCGTTGAACGATCCCGCCGACAGCATGTGCACCTCATCGAAGATCAGGATCTTGTAGCGCGCCTCGGACGGGCGATAGGGGATCGATTCCAGGATCTCGCGCATCTTGTCGACTTGCGTGTTCGACGCCGCGTCATATTCCAGCACATCGACATGCCGCCCCTCGGCAATCGCCCGGCAGGGCCCGCACTGCCCGCAGGGATCGGTCGTCGGCCCGCCCGTGCCATCGGGCCCGACGCAGTTCAGCCCCTTGGCAACGATGCGCGCCGTGGTGGTCTTGCCGGTGCCGCGAATCCCGGTCAGGATGAAGGCCTGCGCGATGCGATCCGCCGCAAAGGCGTTTTTCAACGTGCGCACCATCGGATCCTGCCCGATCAGATCTTTGAATGTCGCGGGGCGGTATTTGCGGGCAAGAACCTGATAGGCGGGGGTGTCGGACATGCATTCTCCGGGGATTCGGCTGGGCCAAGATTAGGCCCGCCCCGCCCCGGCGTCCACCTGTCTTGACCAAAGGGGCAGATCACCGCGCCAGGGTCGGCATCGCCAGCCTTGCCTTTTTCTTTTGCCGCCGGGCATCGGTGGTCTCTGGAAACGAGGCCCAAAGCTTGTCAGGCACGGGTTTTGCCGCCTGCGGTCATGTAAAAATCTTACCCGAACCACAAACGAAAACCCCCGCGACACCATGGGTGCGCGGGGGTGTTTGGTGCGGTACGAAACCTTCAGGCCGGGATGGCGGCCCTGGCTTTTTCGGCGATGGCGTTGAACGCCTCGGGTTCGTGCACGGCCAGATCGGCCAGAACCTTGCGATCCACTTCGATCCCGGCCAGCGCCAGACCGTTGATGAACCGCGAATAGGTCAGGCTGGCATCATAGGCGCGCACGGCGGCGTTGATGCGCTGGATCCACAGCGCGCGGAAGTTGCGCTTGCGCACCTTGCGGTCGCGGGTGGCGTATTGCTGCGCCTTGTCCACGGCCTGCGTTGCGGTGCGGAAATTGGTTGACCGGGCACCATAGTAACCCTTGGCCTTCTTGATCACCTTGCGGTGGGCGGCGTGGGTGACAACACCCGATTTGACGCGTGACATTGTTCAGCCTCCTCAGCGGTCGTAGGGCATGTAGGATTTGACGATCTTCGCATCCGGTGCCGACAGGATGGTAGAGCCGCGCGCGTCGCGGATGAATTTCGTCGTCCGTTTGATCATGCCGTGCCGCTTGCCGGCCTGGCCTGCGACAACCTTGCCGGTTGCCGTCACCTTGAAGCGCTTCTTCGCGCTTGATTTGGTCTTCATCTTGGGCATTTCCATCTCCTTGGCGGGTGGTGAACGCACGACTCGGCATGCCACTCGGGCCGGACGCGCGATTATCAAGATGGGCCGTATACGCAGACCGGACCCGCGAGGCAAGGCCAAATCGGCGGGCAAGGCCCGCGAAAGGCCGCGCGCCGGTCAGTTCACCAGTTTTGCCACGACCCGCACAAAGGCGTGCGGCACATCGGCCCAGGTATAGCCGCCCGGCTTGCCCGATATGGCCAGCACGATCAGCCCGGTGGCGATCAGGATCATCACCGCCGCCGCGCGCGGCGTGCGCCCGTCGGTAAAGGCCCCGATGATCGAGACGATGGAAAACGCCCCGATCAACAATCCGATCACCAGGTAAAGATCAGGTTCCATCTCTGCCCCCAAAGCGCAAAGCTTACTCGGGTTCGCTGCGATAAATCAATCTTTCCTCGCAGGGGGCGACGCGCAGGATATTGGTGGTTCCCGGCACGTTGAAGGGGATGCCGGCCGTCACCACGATCTGATCGCTGGCCTCGGCAAAGCCGTCGCGGCGCGCGGCGCGCACGGCCTGCACCACGGCGGTCTTGAACCGGTCCACATCGCCCACGATCACGCAATGCGTGCCCCATGTCAGCGCCAGACGCCGCGCCGTCGCCTGAACCGAGGTCAGGGCGATGATCGGCACGCGCGGGCGTTCGCGCGCGGTCAGCGCCACGGTGGTGCCGGATTCGGAAAAACAGCAGATCGCCCTGATATCGGCGGTTTCGGCAATCTCGCGCGCGGCGGCCACGATGCCTTCGGCCACGGTGGTGCGGTTGGCGCGGCGCGATGCCTCGATCACCTCGCGATAGGTGATGTCGCCTTCCACCTCGATCGCGACGTTGTTCATGGTGGTCACCGCCTCGACCGGGTAATCCCCCGCCGCCGATTCCGCCGACAGCATCACCGCATCGGCGCCCTCATAGATGGCGTTGGCGACATCCGATACCTCGGCGCGGGTCGGCACCGGGCTTTCGATCATCGATTCCAGCATCTGCGTGGCCACGATCACCGGTTTCGCCGCCGCGCGCGCATCGCGCACCAGGCGTTTCTGGATGGGGGGCACGTTCTGCACCGGGCATTCCACCCCCAGATCGCCGCGCGCCACCATGATGCCATCCGACACCGCCAGAATGGCGTCAAAGGCGCGCACGCCCGCCGGTTTCTCGATCTTCGACATGATCGCGGCGCGCCCGCGCACCAGCGCGCGCGCCTCTGTCACATCTTCGGGGCGCTGCACGAAGCTGAGCGCGAGCCAGTCCACCCCAAGGTCGCAGACGAAATCCAGATCGGTGCGATCCTTGTCCGACAGCGCGGCAAGGGGCAACACCACATCGGGCACGTTCACGCCCTTGCGGTTGGAAATGGTGCCGCCGACGACCACCGTGCAATTGGCGAAATCCGGGCCGCATGTCTCTACCGACAGGCGGATCTTGCCGTCATTGATCAACAGCGCGGCACCCGGTTCAAGCGCTGCGAATATCTCGGGGTGGGGCAGGCGCACGCGGCTGGCATCGCCGGGCGCCTCATTCAGATCCAGCCGAAAGGCGGCGCCCTCGACCAGCTCGGCCTCGTCATCCGTGAATGTGCCCACCCGCAGTTTCGGCCCCTGAAGATCTGCCAGAATCCCGATCGGTCGGCCAAGCTCTGCCTCGACCTTTCGGATGATGGCGTGGCGGGCGCGGATGTCTTCGTGGGTGCCATGGCTCATGTTCAGGCGGAACACATCGGCCCCGGCCAGATAAAGCGCGCGGATCGTGTCATGGTCATTCGAGGCGGGGCCAAGCGTGGCCACGATCTTTACGTTGCGCAGGCGTCTCATGCGGGCGGCTCCCTTCCGGCGGTTGTCATGCGGGGCAGGCGGCGCTGTTGCCCCCGGTCAGCATCGTGTATGGCGGGTTTCGCCACATGCAGCAATGCCGCCGGGGTTGATCTTTGGCGGCAGGATGCCAAGATTTTGTGAAAGCCCCCAACCGCAAGGATATGACATGGACGACCAGACCCGCGTTGAACTGGAAGCCGCCGCCTTTCGCCGTCTGCGCGACCATCTGCAAACCCGCACCGATGTGCAGAACATCGACCTGATGAACCTTGGCGGCTTCTGCCGCAACTGCCTGAGCCGCTGGTACCATGAGGCCGCCGAGGAACGCGGCCTGGCCCTTGATCGCGAGGCCGCGCGCGAGGCGGTTTACGGCATGCCCTATGCCGCGTGGAAGGAAAAATACCAGCGCGAGGCAACACCCGACCAGCAGGCCGCATTCAGGGAATCGCACAAGCACTGATCGCGCCAACACCCGCCCAACACCTTGCGCGGCGCGGGCCATCCGGCGGTTTCCAGGGATTTCCAGAAAAACCCAAGCCGGTTCAACGGCTTGGGGCATGGGTGTTTCGCGCGCGAAACATCGTTTGTTAACAGATGGTTAAGGGGATTCTGGTCCAGGGCTGTTGCCCCGCCCGGTGCGCGCATGGCGGGCGGAGGATGAGTATTTGGGCCAAGATGAAATGACCGAGGCTTTTCTTGGGCGGTCAGGGGCGGGTCTGATCGGGCGTAGCGCGCGCCTTTGCACATCCTCTCGAAAAAATACTCATCTTCCGCGCAGGGGTCCGCGCGCAGCGGTCAGGGGATCGCCCCGGTTGACCCACAGGCACAGCGCCTGTGCCGGTCAGATCGCCGCCGACCGGCAGGCTTCCAGATAGATTTCGCGCAGGCGGCGCGCCACCGGGCCGGGGGTGCCGTTGCCCAGAACCGCATCGTCGATCTGCACCACCGGATGCACAAAGCTGGTGGCCGAGGTGATGAACGCCTCGTCCGCCGCCTTTGCCTCTTCCAGGGTAAAGGCGCGTTCCTCGACCACCATCTGCGCCTCGCGCGCGAACCGCAGGATCGCGGTGCGGGTGATGCCGGCCAGAATTTCATTGCCCAGATGCCGGGTGATGATGCGCCCGCCCTTGACGATATAGGCGTTGTTCGATGTGCCTTCGGTGATCAACCCATCCTCGACCATCCAGGCGTCATCGGCGCCGGCCTTTTTGGCCATCATCTTGGCCATCGACGGGTACAGCAGTTGCACCGTCTTGATATCGCGCCGACCCCAGCGGATATCCTCGACCGAGATGATCTTGAGGCCCTTTTCGGCCACCGGGCTGTTCGCAAGGATCTTGTGCTGGGTGAACAGGACCAGCGTCGGGCTGGGGTGTTCGGGATAGGCGAAATCGCGATCGGCGGCGCCGCGCGTGACCTGCAGATACACCAGCCCTTCGGTGACGTTGTTGCGCGCCACCAGGTCGCGGTGAATTTCCAGCAATTCCGCGTCGGAACAGGGTGCGGCCATGTCGAGTTCCGCCAGCGACCGGGCCAGCCGCGCGGCGTGGCCCGCGAAATCGATCAGCTTGCCGTCGAGCACGCTTGTGACCTCATACACCCCGTCGGCAAACAGGAACCCACGGTCGAAGACCGAGATCCTGGCCTGATCCTCGGGCACATAGTCGCCGTTCACATAGACGGTGCGGGTCATGTCATCCTCCTGCGTGTCAGTGCCCTTCGGGGGCGGGTGCGGGGCCTATCCCCAAAGCGCGGGCAACGGGGGATGCACCCCTTCGCCATCATAGTGCAAGGGAAAATCACGATCGCGGGCCAGCAGCAAGGGGCCATCAAGATCGGTGATCGCCGCATCCTGCGCCAGCAGAACGGCGGGGGCCATGGCAAGGCTGGTGCCGACCATGCAGCCGACCATCACGCCGAACCCCGCGGCAAGGGCGGCCTGGCGCAGCGCCAGCGCCTCGGTCAATCCGCCGGTCTTGTCGAGCTTGATGTTGACCATGTCATATTTGCCCGCAAGCGCGGATAACGAGGCGCGATCATGGCAGGATTCGTCGGCGCAGACCGGCAGGGGCCGGGCGATTTCGGCCAGCATCCCATCGTCGCCCGCAGGCAGCGGCTGTTCGACCAGCGCCACGCCAAGGCGCACAAGGTGCGGGGCAAGATCGGCATAGACATCGGCGCACCACCCTTCATTCGCATCGACGATCAGGCGGGATTTCGGCGCGCCCGCGCGCACCGCCTCGATCCTTGGCATGTCTTCGGGGGTGCCAAGCTTGATCTTCAGAAGCGGGCGGTGGGCGTGGCGCGCCGCCGCCGCGCGCATGTTTTCGGGCGTATCGAGCGACAGGGTAAAGGCGGTGATCCGTGGCTTTGGCGCGGGCAGGCCGGCCAGATCCCACACCCGGCGCCCCGCCTGTTTCGCCTGCCAATCCCACAGCGCGCAATCAACCGCGTTGCGCGCCGCACCCGGCGGCAGCAGGGATTGCAGCGCCCTGCGATCGAACGCGGCGGGCAGCGCGGCGATCTGCGCCAGCACCGAGGCCGGGGTTTCGCCATAGCGCGCATAGGGCACGGCTTCGCCCCGGCCGCTGTGGCCCGCATCGCTTAGGGTGACGGTGATCACTTGTGCGGTGTCGCGCGACCCGCGCGAGATGGTGAAGGATTCGGCCAGCGCAAACGACTCGGGCCGGGCGGCGATGTGCATCAGGGCTTCCAGCGATCCAGTGCCGCCTCGTCGGCGTCTTTGGCCGCGACCCAGTGCGCGCCGCCTTCGGTGATTTCCTTTTTCCAGAACGGCGCGCGGGATTTGAGGTAATCCATCAGGAATTCGGCCGCGGCAAAGGCATCCCCCCGGTGGCCTGCGGCGGTGGCGACCATCATGATCACCTCGCCCGGTTGCATCGGCCCGTAACGATGGATCACCAGCGCATCGGCCAGCGACCAGCGCGCCGTGGCCTGATCGACCATGGCCTGAATGGCGGGTGCGGTCATGCCGGGGTAATGTTCGATCTCCATCGCTTGCAGGGTGCCGGTGTCGTCGCGCACCACGCCGGTGAAGGTGACGACGGCGCCGATATCGCGGCGTCCGGCAGACAGGGTTGCGGCGAAGGCCGCCGCTTCGGCCCCCAGATCGAAAGGTTCTGCCTGCACCCGCACCGCCATGGCCTAGCCCCCGGTCATCGGCGGAAAGAACGCCACCTCGCGCACGCCCTTCAGGGGCGCGTCGAAATCGGTCAGTTCCTGATCGACGGCCACGCGCAGCGCGCCCAGATCGGCAAAGGCCATGGCATAGCGTTCCTCGCGGTCGCGCAGTTGCGCGACCAGATCGGCGACGGTGGCGGCGTCGGTGGTGATGCGTTCGCGCGGCAGGCCGATGCGTTCGCGTACCCAGGCAAAATACAGAACCTCGATCATTCCGGCCCCTCATCCCGCAGAAACGGCTGCGCCTTGTGAAAGTAGTCCCATCCGGTCAGGGCTGTCAAAATCGCGGCCAGCCAGATCAGGCCAAGGCCCAGCAGCCCCGCCGACCAGCCCGCCATCGCCGTCACCCACAGCGGATTCCAGTCATCCGGGCCGACGGTCATTTGCAGGTCATAGGCCGAAGGGTCAAGCACCCGGTAGATCCGCAGATGCATCGTTTCCAGCCCCGACCCGGCGAACAGCACCGCGATTGCGGTCATCTGGGTGGTGGTTTTCCATTTGGCCAGCCGCGTGACCCGCAGCAACCCCGCCTGCGCCCCCAGAAATTCGCGCAGGCCCGACACGAACACCTCGCGAAACAGAATGATCGTGGCGGGCAGGATCAGCCAGGGGTTCAGCCCGGAATAGCCCACGATGACCATCAGCGCGATGACCACCATCGCCTTGTCGGCGATCGGATCAAGCATCGCGCCGAATTTCGATTCCTGTTTCCACAGCCGCGCCAGATAGCCATCAAAGAAATCGGTGATCGCGGCCGACAGAAACAGCGCCAGCGCAAGGAAATCCGCCGCCGGGCGATGAAAATAAAGAAACATGACCGCCACGCCGGGTGCGGCCAGCAGGCGCAGCACAGTCAGGATATTGGGCACGGTCCAGGTCATGACCACATCTCTAGCGCGTCCGCCGGGCGTAGGAAAGGCGCGATAACGCGATATCGGGCGGGGCGGTTGCCCGATGGCGGGGGGTTACGCCGCGTGGTCAGGGGCAGTTCGGGTCAACATCACAGGTCAGCGGAACATAGCCCTGCCAGATTGCCCTGCCGATCGCCCGCGCAACCTTGGCATGGTATCGGGCAGAAGCGTTCCGAAATTCAAATACTCGCGCGCGGGTCAGTCGCGGGTGTTGAAATGATCGTGGATCTTCTGGGCGATGGCGGCAGAGATACCTTCGACCGCCTGCAAA
>JACIYW010000130.1 GCA_014359745.1 Paracoccaceae bacterium
TCAGATCCAGCGGTGGCACCATCGTTTGCCCATACGCCGGGATCAAGCGACCCGGCCCCGCCCAAGGTTTCTGAGGATGCGGCGGCGCAGGAACCTGACCGCCGCGTCAGGTTCCTGCGCCGCCGTCCGGCAATCGTCATACCGGAGGCGGCTGAATGAGCGCGACACAGCCAGCTTCCGCAGAGGATCGCGGCGGTGATCCGCAACGCGCGGGTCTGGTGCCCATGCCCGCGGCACGCGGGGGGCGGCGCGGCCGAAAACGGGGGGGCGGACGCGGGGCGCTGGTGGTGATTGCCGGTCTGCTGGTGATGTCGGCGGTGATTCGCATCGGGCTTGGCCTGAACGGCGCCATCGCGCTGGAAACCGGGCAGGAAGCCGCCGCGCCCGAACCCGTGTCGGATGCGGCGAACATGGCGCTTCTTGCCGCGCTTCAGGCGCGCGAGGACCGGCTTGCCAAGGCCGAGGCCGCCTATGAGGATCGTCGTCAGGCGCTGGCGCTGGCGGAAAAGACCATTGACGAAAAGCTGGGCGCGCTTACGGCGGCCGAGGCGGCGCTTTCCGCCACGATTGCCCGCGCCGAAACCGCGTCAGAGGATGATCTGGCCAAGTTGACCGCCGTCTATGAAAACATGAAACCCGCCGATGCGGCGGCGGTGTTCGAGGCGATGTCGCCCGATTTCGCCGCCGGGTTCCTGGGCCGGATGCGCCCCGAGGCGGCCGCCGGCGTGATGGCGGGCCTGACCCCGGAGACCGCCTATTCGATCTCGGTTCTTCTGGCCGGACGCAATGCCGGGGTGCCGAAACGATGACAGCCAAAGGCACAACCATGGCCCGCAGAGGTTTTGTTAATCGCCGCAGGTCAAAGTGGGGCTTGCAGGGATGGCGAACGGGGGGTGCGGCATGATCGGGATCATCGGGATCGTTGTCATCTTCGTGATGGTCTTTGGCGGCTATATGGCGGCGGGGGGCAAGCTTGGCATCATCCTGCATTCGCTGCCGTTCGAGATGGCGATCATCATGGGGGCCGCCGTTGGCGCCTTTCTGATTGCCAATGACAAGGCGGGCATCGCCAGCACGGTGCGCGACCTTGGCAAGGTGTTTCGCGGGCCGAAATGGAAACCCGCCGATTACCGCGATCTGCTGTGCCTGCTGTTCGAACTGATCCGGATCGCGCGGGCCAATCCGGTGGCACTGGAAGAACATATCGAAGCGCCGGGCGAGTCAGAGATATTCGGGCGATATCCCAGGATTCAGGCCGATCACGAGGCGGTGGAACTGATCAGCGACACCCTGCGCAGCGGGTCGATGAACTATGACGACCCGCATCAGGTTGAAGAGGTGCTTGAAAAACGGATAGAAACCGCCTTTCACCACACGCTGCAGTCCAGTCACGCGTTACAGACCGTCGCCGACGGCCTGCCCGCACTTGGCATCGTTGCGGCGGTGCTGGGCGTGATCAAGACGATGGCCTCGATCGACCAGCCGCCGGAAATTCTGGGCGGGATGATCGGCGGCGCGCTGGTGGGCACCTTTCTGGGGGTGTTTCTTGCCTACGGGCTGGTTGGCCCGTTCGCGGCCCGGCTCAACGCGGTCGCGCTTGAGGATGGGCATTTCCTGCAACTGATCCGCGAGGTGCTGGTGGCCAATCTTTACAACCATACAGCGAACATCTGCATCGAGGTCGGGCGCCAGAACGCACCGCATCACCTGCGCCCGAACTTTGCGGATCTGGAAGATGCGCTCAAGGCCATCAAACAGCGTGAGGCTGCATGAGGTTTCTGGCGTTCGCCTTTTTCCTGATGATCGCCGTGGAGCAGGGCCACGCAGAGACGGTGCGGGTTCTTTCGGGCGAACACCCCGGCTTTACCCGGCTGGTCTTTCAGTTCGAAAAGCCGACACGCTGGCGGTTCGGGCGCACCGGGGCGGGATACGAGCTGCGGATCGATCGCGACGATGTGGCCTTTGACCTGGGCGGGGTCTTTGCACGGATACCGCGCGATCGGCTGGCCGGTCTGTCGCGCCTGCCGGGCGGGCGGCTTGGGCTTGACGTGGCGCCGGGCAACCGCGCCGTGCCCTATGATCTGAGCGAGGCGGTGCTGGTGATCGACATCCGCACTGGCCCACCCGCGCCCGACTCCCCCCACGAGATGGCCTTGCCGGTCGAGGGGGCGCCGGGCGATGCCCCGGAGGTGGCGGCCACGCCCCATCGGCCCGCGACTATCGCCCCGCCCGCGCCCGATCTGGCCTGGCTGGGCCTGGAACGGGCGCTCGCCCCACCGGCGCGCGCCGCGCCCAAGCCGGTGGCGGACGGGCGCCAACTGCAAGGCGGGGATGCTTTCAGCATCGCGGCGGCGCAGGATCTGATCGTGAAACAGATTGCGCGCGCGGCGGCGCAGGATCTTCTGACCCCGGTCGGCCCGACCCTGCCCGAACCATTCGGCCAGACCCCGGTTGCCGATGTGCCGGAGCCCCGGCCGACGACCGCCCCCGCCGCAGAATCTGTCACCGGGGTTGCCACCCCCGAATCGCCCGCGCCGCTGCACGAACAGATGAACGTGACCGCGCAAACCAGCATTGATCGCGACAGTTTCGACATCGTGCGCCGGGCACTTTCCGGGCCTGGCGATCCGTGCCCGAAAGGCATTCTTGTCGATGTCGCGGCCTGGGGGGGGGATTTTGAACCCGCCGCGCTGATCGCGACCCGGCGCGCGGTGGTTCTGGAAGAATTCGATCGCGCCAACGCGGCGGCGGTGCAAGACCTTGTGCGCGCCTATCTTTACCTGGGTTTCGGGGCAGAGGCGGCGGCCACGCTTGGGGCCTTTCACGTTTCTGTAAGTGAAGCTGATCTGCTGCTGTCGCTCGCGGCGATCATGGATGGGGATGCCCCCCCGGCGGCCAGCCGGTTGCGGGCAATGGCCGGTTGTGACGGGCCGGGGGCGCTTTGGGCGCTTCTGGCGCAAGCGTCGGGCACGCCATTGCCCGACCTCGATGTCGATGCCGTGCGGCTGGGTTTTTCCGCCCTGCCGCTGCATCTGCGCAGGCACCTGGGGCCGGCCGTTGCCGGGCGGCTGATGGAAATCGGTCTGAGCGATGCGGCAACGGCGGTGCAGAATGCCATTACGCGGGCGCCCGGCGATCCCGGCGCCGGGGCACGGATCATTTCGGCACGGCTTGACCAGATGTCGGGGCGCCTGCCGGAAAGTGAGGACGCCCTGCTTGAGGTTATTCTTGGTGACGGGCCGGACGCGGCCAAGGCGCTTGTGCTTTATGTTGACGGACGGCTGGAACAGGGTTTGCCGATCCAGCAAGAAATTGCCGTACAGGCCGGGGCGCTGGCGTTTGAACACCGTAATGCCGGGGACGGACCGGCCCTCAAACGTGCCGAGATCCTGGCCCACGCGGCCTCGGGGGCCTATGGTGCCGCTTTTTCGGCCTGGCGACGCTGGCAGTCACGATCCGGCGCGGATCGCGACGGGCTGTCAATCGTCGGGCCGTTGTTCGGGCTTCTGGCGCGGGACGCCCCGGATCAGGTGTTCTTGCGAGAGGTGTTTGCCTCGGGGCCGGGCACGGCGGGGATGCCCGCGCTGCCATTGGATGCCGCGTTGTCGGTATCGGAACGGCTGCTGGGCCTGGGATTTGCGGATGAGGCGCGCGCGGTGCTTGCCGGTTCGGGGCAGGTAAACGCGCAAACGCGGATGTTCCTGGCCCGCGTTGCCCTTGCGCAGGCCGATGGAGTCGGGGCCTTGCGGGCAATCGCGGGGATGACAGGGGGCGAGGCGGCGCGGTTGCGCGGCCTCGCGCTGGCGCAAATGGGCAATCACGCCGCGGCGGAGACGGTATTTTCCACGGCGGGCGACCTGCGGGATGCGGCGCGGGCTGCCTGGGCCGCCGGGGACTGGCAGCGCTACGCCACCCTTGCCGGGGATGAGCGGGCGGCGATTCTGGACCGGCTGGGGGTTCTTTCCCCGCCTTCGGATGAGACCGCGCCACCCGGCCGGGGGGCTGATCCGGCCGCTGCCGATGCTGCCCGGGGCGGGGCAGAGATGGCCGATGGTGTGCTGGCGCGCAACCGGGCCTTGCTGGAGCAAAGCCGTGCCAGCCGTCAGGCCCTTTCCGAGCTGCGCGCCACGCTGGGCGCCAATCCCGCCCGTGACAATTAGGCGCCGCATGCGCCGCTGGTTACGAATTCTCAACTTGTTGTTTCTAAACTGATCCTACGCAGCAAGAACTGTAGCGGGGGCGATGTGATCACCAGAACCTTTCGGCCCGTAACGGGGCCGATCATTCAAATGGCGCGCGGCGGCACCGGGCGCCCAAGGGTTCGCCCACCTCGCCCGCGGCGGCGCTTTCTGGCGATGGTATCGTTTACGGCAACGGTTGCGGCCGTGCCGGTGCCGGGCTGGGCGCTGCCTGATCCGGCGGGCCAATGCGATCGGGCCGCACGGGTTGCCGCTTTGGAAAGTGGTGTGCCGGAACCGGTTCTGGCGGCGCTGATGCTGACCGAAAGCGGGCGGCGTCGGGCAGGGGCGCTTCGGCCCTGGCCCTGGACGGTCAACATGCAGGGGGCAGGGCACTGGTTTGACGATGCCGTCAGTGCCAAGGCCTTTGCCTACAAACACTTCCGGGCGGGCGCGCGCAGTTTTGACGTCGGTTGTTTCCAGATAAACTATCGCTGGCATCATACCGCCTTCGCCTCGATCGAAGAGATGTTCGATCCGGTTGCCAACGCCCGATATGCGGCGCGTTTTCTGTCGGGGTTGTTCGAGGAGCTTGGCACCTGGGAACTGGCCGCCGGCGCCTATCATTCCCGCACGCCGGATCTTGCGCGGAAATATCAGGCGCGGTTTGCGCGCCATCACGACGCAATCGTCACCGGGGCGCCCGACGCGCCGCGCCCGGTCGTTGCGGCCCTGCCCCGGCGCGCGATGGAGGGCAAAGACAGCAACGGATATCCGCTGCTTTTGGGCGGCGCGCGCGGCGTTATCGGATCGCTGATGCCCGCGGGCATCGCCGCGGTACGGCCCCTTTTCGCCACCCCGGAGGGTTAGAGCGATGAGCGATGCATCCCTGCCCCCGGCCCTGACGATCCGCAGCATTTTCCAGCCGACGATCCTGCTGGCGCTGGCGCTTCTGGCGGTGATCGTGATGATGATCCTGCCGATGCCGTCGATCGTGCTTGATATCGGGCTGGCCGCGTCCTTCGCGCTGGCGATCCTGATGTTCACGGTCACGTTGTTCATCGAGCGGCCGCTTGATTTTTCCGCCTTTCCCACCGTGCTGCTGGCGTCGCTGATGCTTCGGCTCTCGCTCAACATCTCGTCCACCAAGCTGATCATCGGCGAAGGGCATACCGGCACCGATGCGGCCGGCAAGGTCATCGAAGGCTTTGCCATGTTCGTGATGAACGGGAATGTTATGTTGGGGGTTGTGGTTTTTTCGGTGCTTCTGATCGTCAATTTCATCGTGATCACCAAAGGTGCGGGTCGTATGGCCGAGGTGGGCGCGCGCTTTGCGCTTGATGCGATGCCGGGCAAGCAGTTGGCCATCGATGCCGATGTTTCAGCCGGGTCGATCGATCATGTGGAGGCCAAGGCGCGGCGCGAACGCGAGCAGGCGGAAACCACCTTTTTCGGATCGCTTGACGGGGCATCGAAATTCGTCAAGGGCGATGCGGTGGCCGGGCTTTTGATCACGCTTCTCAATATCGTGATGGGGCTGATCATCGGCACGGTGGTGCATGGCATGCCGATTTGGCAAGCTTTTGAAACCTATGCGATTCTTACGGTGGGGGATGGGCTGGTGGGGCAGATCCCCGCGGTGATCATCTCGATCGCGTCGGCGCTTTTGCTGGCGCGCGGCGGCACGACGGGCGCAACCGATCGGGCGCTCTTTGCGCAGCTTGGCCGCTTTCCCCCGGCATTGGCCACGGTTGCGGTGTTGATGGGGCTGTTCGCGCTGGTGCCGGGGCTGCCGTTTCTGCCTTTCGTGCTTGGTGCGGCCGGGTTGGGGGCGGCGGCGCATTTTGTCAGTCGGGCGGCACAAAAGGCGACCCAAGCCGCGCCAAAACCCGCAGAAGCCGCGCCACGGGAAAAATCGCTGGGCGATGTGCTGGACCTTGACGAAATCCATGTGGAATTCGCCCCGGACCTGGTGGCGATGGTGCTTGATCCCGCCACCGGCCTGGATGCCCGCATCGCCAATATGCGCACCCATGTTGCCACCACTTTCGGGTTGATCCTGCCCGAAATACGCCTGACGGATGATGCGCTGCTGCCGCCGGGCACCTATCGCATCCGCATTCACGGGGTCGAGCAGGCGCGCGACCGGCTGCATCCCGATATGGTGCTGGCGCTGACCGCCGAAGGGGTCGAAACCCCCGACGGGCTGGTGGTCAAGGAACCGGTTTATGGCGCGCCCGCGCGCTGGATTCCGTCGCGCCTGCAGGAAGACATGGTGTTCCAGGGGGCAACGGTTGTCACCCCGGCCGAGGTTCTGGCAACGCATCTGCTGGAGGTTCTCAAGCAGAATTTCAGCCGGTTGCTGACCCTGCGCGCCCTGCGCCGCCTGCTTGACGAGGTGGTGAACCTGTCGGATGCCAACCGCGCGAGTGCGAACCGCCGGATGATCGAGGATCTGATCCCCGACAAGGTGCCGGTGGACCTGCTGCTTTCGGTGCTGCGGCTTTTGCTGGAGGAACGGGTGTCGATCCGCAATCTGCCGCTGATCCTCGAGTCCATCGCCGAAGTGCGGCTGTCGCAACCCAATGCCGAGGCGATCACAGAACAGGTGCGGCAGCGGTTGGGGTTTCAACTGGTGTCCGGCCTGCGCCGGGCCGATGGCACCATCCCGCTGATCCAGTTGGCCGCCGATTGGGAGGATGCGTTCCTGACCTACCAGATCGATGGCGATCGCGGCCTGACCGACATCGCCCTGCCGCCAGAGGCGTTCAACCGGCTGGCGTCGGGCCTGGCGACGGCGCTGGCGCGCGCCGCCGATGCCGGGTACACCGCCGCCGTCGTCACCTCGACCCGGCGCAGGCGCTTTGTGCGCACGGTGATGGCGGCCAAGGGCCTGTCGTCGCCGGTGCTGTCTTTCGATGAAATCGGGCTGGAGGCGCGCCCGGCCCTGGTGGGCACGGTGCCGCGATGACCGGCGCGTTGGCCGCGATCATGGAATTGGTGCGCGACGCCCTTGCGCTGGGATTTGTCGTGTTTCTGCGGGTGGGGGCGGTGATGGCGCTGGTGCCGGCCTTTGGCGAGCAATCGGTGCCGATGCGGGTGCGTCTGGGGCTGACCGTTGCGTTTACCCTGATTGTCGCGCCCGCGGTCGCCCCCGCGATTGCGCCGCTGGTCGCAGGCGCGCCGATGCAGCTTGTGGCGACCGAGGTGATGGCGGGGCTGGTGCTTGGCATGGGGTTGCGGATCTTCGTGATGGCCTTGCAGATTGCCGGCACGATGGCCGCGCAGGCCAGTTCGCTTTCCCAGTTCTTTGGCGGGGCGGGGGTTGATCCGCAACCGGCCATGGCGCAGGTGCTGCTGATGGGTGGCCTTGCGCTGGCGGTCATGGCGGGGCTGCATGTGCGCGTCGCATCGGCGCTGATCCTGTCTTATGAGGTGTTGCCCGCGGGTGTGTTTGCCCCGGCCGCGATGCTGGCCGATTGGGGGCTGATGCAGGTCACGCGGGCCTTTGCGCTGGCGTTCAGCCTTGCGGCGCCGTTCACGATCGCCTCGCTGATCTACAACGTGGCGCTGGGGGTGATCAACCGGGCGATGCCGCAGCTTATGGTGGCCTTTGTGGGCGCACCGGCGCTGACGGCGGGGGGGCTTGTGATGCTGTTTCTGTCGGTGCCGGTGGTGCTTGCGGTCTGGATGCAGGCGTTTGATCTGTTTCTTGCCGATCCGTTCCGGGTCGGCCCATGAACGACGACGATGACAGCGCCGAAAAGGTCTTTGAGGCCACCCCCCACAAGCTGGACGAGGCGCGCAAACGCGGCGAACTGGTCCGTTCCACCAAACTGGCGACCGCCGCGGGCTATGCGGGAATGGTGATCACGGGGGTGACGATCGGGGC
>JACIYW010000131.1 GCA_014359745.1 Paracoccaceae bacterium
CAACTGATGTTGTGCCCCTCGGACAGGCGGGGTTCGAAAAACAATGCCTTGCCAAGATCGACCGCGGCCGGATCGAGCGCGGGATCCGGACTTTGCGGGATCGGCTCGAAGAGGGCAAGCGCATCATCGCGAAGCGCCGGATCGGCAGCGAAAGAACCGCCTGCGGGCAGGGAAGCGAAAACTGCCGTGGCAGTCAGCCGAAAGAGCGTATTCCGTGACATTCCGAGTCTCCCGAATTCTCCAAAAGGCAATTACAACCCACGATAGCATGAGGTGCCGCCATCGCCATTGACTCAGATCAATTGTGGCGGGAACCCCGGTGGCGCAAAATGTCGCGGTGCTGCTGCAGCGATTGCTCCGCGAACCAAAGGGGGCGACCGGCTGCCCGCCAACGGCGGACTGGAACCAGCGCAAGGCAGGAGGGACAACACGCGCCGAGCGTGCACGAGGGGTAAAGAACGTCCGACCCGATGCCCATCCCCTTCACCATTCAATCTTACACGAACTATCCAGATCAACGACTTATGCATGGTTTTTGGGTTTTTGGGCAGATGCGCCCGTCCTGCCCGCAAACACGAAAAGGGGCTCACATTTCATCCAGATCGTGTTGCTTCCGTATGTAAGGGGATATGTCTGGACGGACGACAGGGTGAAGAACCCGCGCGACGGCCTGGGTTGGCTGGACGCCTACAAGATCGGAGGCAGATTTACCTATCCCGGTTTGATGACAGGGCGGGTAACGCAAGCCTCTGCTTTTGGCGGTGGGCAGTTGCCCCCTCGCCATCTTCACCGCCCCGGCGGCCCCGGCGCGCGCCGCCCAGCCCGCCTTGATCACCGCTATCCGGCCCTCAACCGCTGGCGCGACAGGGCGCCCGCCCCCCATCCTCTCGATCCAAATACTCTCGCCGAAGGCGTCGCGGGCGCAAAAAAATGACTTTTTTACAACCCCTTGGCTCGGTAACTGGCCGCCACCCGGCTGATCGACACGATATAGGCCGCAACCCGCAGGTCGGTCACCTCATCGCGCCCGTGCCAGACCTCGCGCATCGATTGATAAGCTGCGCGCATCGTGTCATCCAGCCCCGATCGCACCAGTTCCAGCTCATCCGCGCCACGCAGATATTTCTCCTTGAACCCCGGCGACAACGTCCACCCCAGTTCCCGGTCCGCCGACAACCGTTCCAACTCGTTCACGATCAACTCATGCCGTGCCTCTTCCTGGCGGCGCTGAATCCGGCCAAAGCGGATATGCGACAGGTTCTTGACCCATTCGAAATAGGACACCGTGACCCCGCCGGCATTGGCGTACATGTCGGGGATGATGACGGTGCCCTTGTTGCGCAACACCTCGTCGGCGCCTGCGGTGACCGGGCCGTTGGCCGCCTCGATGATCAGGGGGGCCTTGATGCGGGCGGCATTGCCCAGGTTGATCACCCCTTCCAGGGCGGCGGGGATCAGGATGTCGCACGCGGCTTCCAGCAGCGACGGGCCGTCGGCGACATAGGTGCCCTCGGGGCAGCCCTGCACGCCGCCATGGGCGGCGATCCAGTCGCGCACCCGGTCCACGTCAAGGCCGTTTTCGTTGTATAGCCCGCCGTCACGTTCGATGATCGCGATGATCTTGGCGCCGTCTTCGGACGACAGGAATTTGGCGGCGTGATAGCCGACATTGCCCAGGCCCTGCACCACGCAGCGCTTGCCATCCAGCGTGCCCGAAAGATTGGCGATGCGCACATCTTCGGGGTGGCGAAAGAATTCGCGCAGCGCATATTGCACGCCGCGCCCCGTAGCCTCGACCCGGCCCTGAATGCCGCCGCCATTCAGCGGTTTGCCGGTGACGCAGGCGCGGCCGTTGATATCGGTGGTGTTCATGCGCGCGTATTGATCGGCGATCCATGCCATTTCACGTTCGCCGGTGCCCATGTCGGGGGCGGGCACGTTCTGGCTGGGGTTGATCAGGTCGCGCTTGATCAGTTCATAGGCAAAGCGGCGGGTGATCTGTTCCAGTTCGTGTTCATCATAAAGCCGCGGATCGATGCACAGCCCGCCCTTCGATCCGCCAAAGGGGGTTTCGACCAGCGCGCATTTGAACGTCATCAGCGCCGCCAGCGCCTCCACCTCGTTCTGGTTGACGTTGAGCGCATAGCGGATCCCGCCCTTGACCGGTTCCATATGTTCGGAATGCACCGATCGATAGCCGGTGAAGGTCTGGATCTTGCCGCGCAGCCGCACACCGAACCGCACGGTGTAGGTGGCGTTGCAGACCCTGATCTTTTCTTCCAGGCCCGGCGACATGTCCATCAGCGCCGCGGCGCGGTTGAACATGATCTCGACGGAGTCCCGGAATGAGGGTTCCCTGAGACCTTCCATGTCATTCCTCCGGATATGAGCGGGCGCGGTTTCTCCGCGTTGGGGGTCAGCTTAGGTCGAAAAGATGAACAATGCATCTCCGATTTCGGCGCCGGGGAAAATCGTGCCGGTTCCGGTGCCGGGGCGTGATTCGGGGCAGTGGGGGCGAATTGGGGGGGCGAATTCGCGCGGTTCAGCCTGTAGGTGCGTACCTGTTGGCCCCCACAATCCTTACGGGCGGGGGCGGGCCGGGCGTCGCCGATGGCACCTGCAACAATTCCTTGGATCGCGCAGGATCGTCTCTGTTATGGAAAAACTGACAAAATTCAGCCTTTTTTAGGACACAGTCATGCCGCAGGAATTGCGCTAGATGGCCGGGGGTATGTTCTGTGACACCAGGACAGGGGCCGACTACCCGTTTCAAGGGACGTTTGGTATGAACAAGTTTTTTGCGGCATCCTGTTTGTCGCGCCTGGGGGGTGCGGTTCGACGTTTCGGCCGCAACGAAGAGGGCGCGCTGATCGTGTTCGGCCTGATCATGTTCATCCTCATGATCGCGATCGGCGGTCTGGCTGTCGATGTCATGCGCCACGAGTCGTTGCGCACCCGGTTGCAAAGCACCACAGACCGTGCGGTTCTGGCCGCCGCCAGCCTGGATCAGACCCTTGATCCGGTCGCGGTGGTCGACGATTATTTCGCCAAGGCGAACATGTCATCGATGCTGGTATCGCGCACCTCCGAGACCAAGCTTGGTTTTCGCCATGTCGAGGCCAGGACAGCGGCGGTCCAGAACAATCTGTTCATGGATATGATCGGCATCCCGACGCTGAATGTCGCCGCATCCGGTGCCGCCGAGGAAAGCATCTCGACGATCGAGGTGTCGCTGGTGCTGGACGTGTCGAATTCGATGAAAGACAATAACCGCCTGGTGAACCTGCGGGTGGCCGGGCAGGATTTCATCGATGAACTGATGGGCGGCGACGACACAGAGGATATATCGGTTTCGGTCGTGCCCTATTCGGGTCAGGTGAACGCTGGTTCCATGCTGCTGTCCTATTACAACGTGTCGAACGAACACGGCTATTCCAATTGCGTGCACTTCGCCGCCGATGATTTCGACAGCACGGCGCTGTCGACCGCGCAGCCGTTTCGGCGCGCGGCGCATTTTGACCCCTGGTACACGGCATCAGACCCGCAACTGATGTTTTGCAACACCGACGCGCGGCTGGCCATCCTGCCATTTTCCAACGACAAGTCGGTCCTGAAAAACAAGATCAAGAACCTGATCCTTGACGGCAATACCTCTATCGATATCGGCGTCAAATGGGGGGCTGCGCTGCTTGATCCGGGCACCCGGCCGGTGATCGCCGATCTGGCCGCCAACGGGGTTGTGCCTGCCGCGCTGGCCGACCGGCCGTTCGGCTATGACAACAAGCAGGTGCTGAAGGTCATGGTGGTGATGTCGGATGGTGAGAACTGGGATCAGTTCGGCATTGCCGAAGACTATCGTTCAGGCCCCTCGAACGTCTGGATCAACACGGCAGACAACCGTCCGTCGATCTGGCATGCATCGGTGGGAAAATATTACGTTCGGCATCTGAATACCTGGAAGGACGACCCCTGGGGCAGCCCGGTGACCACCACCAGTTGCAGTTCCTACAAATGGAAAACCACATGCACCACCACCACCACCCCCGACACCGCCGAGCGGCTGACCTATCCCGAACTTTGGAACAAATACGCGGTGCGTTGGGTTGCGAACAACCTGTATGGTGACGCGTTCGGCAGCACCTCTGTCTACAACACCTGGGTCAACAATTTCCTGACGGTCACCCAGCCGTCGACCAAGAACACGCGGTTGCACAATATCTGCCAGGCGTCCAAGGATGCGGGGGTTCTGATCTTTTCGATCGGGTTCGAGGCCCCGTCAAACGGGCGCGCGGCGCTGCGCGACTGCGCATCCTCGCCGGGGCATTATTATGATGCCAAGGGGATCGAGCTGTCATCGGTGTTCGAGGCGATCGCGCGGCAGATCACCCAGTTGAAGTTGACGCAATGAGCGCGCGCTGGCAGCCATTTCCCCGCCTGCGGCGCGGCCTGCGCAAGCTTGGGCTGGGCGAGTCGGGTTCGGCATCGGTCGAATTCGTGCTTTATGTTCCGCTGTTTCTGGCGGTGTTCATGGCGGCGTTCGAATCCGGCCTGATCACCCTGCGGCACGTCATGCTGGAACGCGCCGTGGATATTTCGGTGCGCAACCTGCGCCTGGGCCTTTGGGCAGACCCGACCCCGGAAATGCTGCGCGACGAGATCTGCGCGCAGTCGGCCATCATTCCCGATTGCCAGAATGTGCTGCTGTTGGAACTGATCCCGGTGGATCAGGCAACCTGGACAATGCCCGATCCCGGCGCAAGCTGCGTGAACCGCAACGAAGAGATTCAGCCCGTGACCGCCTTTGTGACCGGTGGCCAGAACCAGTTGATGCTGGTCAAGGCCTGCGCGATCTTCAACCCGATCTTTCCCTCGACCGGGCTGGGCCTGCAACTGGTGCGCGACGATGGCGGCTATGCCGTCACCGCCTTTTCCGCCTTTGTAAACGAGCCGGTGTAACCATGATCAGGATGTTTTCCAGGATGTTCGGCCGTTTCCGCCGCGATCGTCGCGGATCGGTCGGGGTAGAGGCGGTTCTGATGTTTCCGCTGCTGATCTGGGCGTATCTGGCGATGTTTGTCTATTGGGAAGCCTTCCGGATCGAAAACACCAACACCAAGGCCGCCTATATGCTGGCCGATATGTTGTCGCGCGAATTCAATCCGATAGACGATGACTACATAACCGGAATGGACAGGGTCTATGCCTTTCTGACCCGCGACCGGTTCCCGACCGATATCCGCGTCTCGTCGATCGGCTGGGATGACACGACCGAAAATTACCGCGTGCTCTGGTCGCGCAGCACCGGGGACCGGCCCGAACTTGTGACCGGGGATGTGGAAAAATGGGGGGCGATCCTGCCGGTGTTCCCATCGGGCGATACCATCATTCTGGTCGAAACCGATCTGCAATATGAACCCACGTTCAACATCGGTCTTGATAACCGCACCATGACGCAATTCGTGTACATGCGCCCGCGCTTCGTGTCGGCGGTGCCCTTTGTGGGGGTGGATGGCGCGGTTGCCTATCAATCGCCCGGCGGCATCGATCCCGGATCGCCCGGCGGCTGATCCTGCGTGCCCTGACGCACAGGCACCTGCACACCGCAAGAGTGTGGCCGCGCTTGAGCTTGGGCGGCGCGCACCCTACCTTGATAGCAGCATGCACCTTGATCAGGGGATCAGCAGATGTCGATCAGACCGGTAACCTATACAGGCCACGCCCAGCCGACGTTGGAAGGGGCGGGGGTGAAGCTGCATCGCGCCTTCGGGTTTCATGACCCCGACCTGATGGACCCGTTCCTGTTGCTTGACGATTTTCGCAACGACCGGCCCGAGGATTTCCTGCGCGGCTTTCCCTGGCATCCGCATCGCGGGATCGAGACGATCACCCATGTGCTGCACGGCAGCGTCGATCACGGCGACAGTCTTGGCAATTCCGGCCGTCTGGGGGCGGGGGATGTGCAGTGGATGACGGCGGGGTCGGGCATCCTGCATCAGGAAATGCCCAAGGGCAACGCGCACGGCCAGATGCACGGCTTTCAGCTTTGGGCCAACCTGCCGTCAAGCCTGAAGATGACCGCGCCCCGCTATCAGGATGTGCAGGGCAAGGACATCCCCGAGGTGATCGATGACGACGGCACCCGCGTCAAGGTCATCGTGGGGGCGTTCTGGGGGCAGGCGGGCCCGGTGGATGGCATCGCCGCCGATCCGCTGTATCTGGATGTCTTCGTGCCCGCGGGCCTGCGCAAGACGTTTCCCATCGATACCTATCGCAGCGCCTTTGCCTATGTCTTCGAAGGGGCGGGCCGGTTTGCCGATGCGTCCGCCCCCGGCGGTGTGTTGCTGGAAAAAGAGGTGATGGGCCAGGAGGTGAACATCCGCGACCTGTCGGGAAACCGCACCGTGATCCGTTTTGGCTGCGGCGATGAGGTGACGGTGCAGGCGGGCCCCGAGGGGGTGCGGTTCCTGCTGATCTCGGGCGCGCCGATCCGCGAACCCGTTGCCTGGCACGGGCCGATCGTGATGAACACCCGCGCCGAACTGCGACAGGCCATGGCTGAATTGCGCAACGACACCTTTATTCGCCCGGCGCATTGACGGGCGGATTGCAGCCGGGTTCATGACCTTGACCGGGGCGCGGAAGGCGATCGCGGGAGATGCGTATTTTTTCCAAGATGAAACGAAAGAGCGGACTCCCGTGCCGTCAAGGTGGGTGGGTGATCGCGGGCAAGATGCGCGGGCAGGGGGGGCGCCGATCAGTCGGGGGTGATGCGGTAAAGCGCATCCTGGCCCACCGACAGGAACCAGATCGCGCCATCCGGCCCCTCGGTTATGTCGCGCGCGCGCCCGATGGCTCTCTGCGGCTGGTACGCAGGCGGAGAAACGCGCGAAACATGGTGATGCCCTGAAGGGCTGCATATCATGGCGGTGTCGAGTCACCGTCGGTTCTCTGACAAGAATGAGCCATGTCTTGCCATTGGTCCGAGAGACAATGGCGAATGATAGTAAGTATTCGGCGATGGCCTCAGCCGCGCCTTTTTGATCAGATACGTTTTGCCGCTGCTTTGGTGCCGACTTCAGTGCAAGGCGCTCGAAGTTGTCGAGGATACGGCCGATATCTGCCTCATCGGGATCGAACTGGCGCCTATACCATTCCAGTACATCGGCATGGGCTTCGTGTTTCGGGTCAGCCATCGCATCAAGGAAGTCAGCATGACCGGGGAAGCCGCCCACATCTTCCGGGAGACAAGCGCCGATGGCCCTGACAAGGCGCGGGTATGCGGCGGCTGGGATGGCGTCATCGATTTTCTCGACCTTGATCGCATGGTGCCAGTTGTCACCAAAGTCATAGATGTAATGGATTGTCTTGGTTCCGACATCTTCGAGCACGTCAAGCAGGCTGGTTTTGCTGCAGCAGTTCTCACTATGGGGTCGGCGAGTTGGGTTTATGATTGAATGGTTGGCTGGCGATGGGCTCTGTTGCACAAATCAGCTGATGGCCGAGGCCCCCCTTTCCCCGGACAGACTTATCCCACGGCTTCAGTGATGGGTATGCCGAGGGCTGTGAAGCCGTTCAGGACGGCTACCCGGA
>JACIYW010000132.1 GCA_014359745.1 Paracoccaceae bacterium
ACGCGCTTGACGGCCAGATTGTCCATTTCCATCGGCACATTCATGTTTTGCTTTCGGTGAGTCGCGCTGCCTGCGGTGCTTTCAGCATAGCGATTTGTGGTGCGAAGGCAAAGTTTGCCGCGCGGCAGGGCGGGGGTTTCTGGGCGGCGATTTCGGCGCGTCAACGTTTGGGACAAAGGCTCTTGTGTCGGGCGAATTGCGATCCCATATCTTGTGGGTGGCCGCCGGAAGGGGCCATGTTGCAACGTCGCTTGACCGAGGACTTGCCGGATGACGAAAACAAGTTTTGCCGCCTATCCCTTTCTTTTGGGGTTCGATCAGCTTGAACGCCTTGTGGAACGCACGGCGAAAGCAACCACCGACGGCTATCCGCCCTTCAACATCGAGCAGGCGGGTGAACATCGTTACCGTATCACCCTGGCCGTGGCCGGGTTTCGGGAAGCCGATCTGGCCATCACCGTTGAAAACCGGCAACTGACCGTGCGCGGCCAGCAGGCAGAGGACGCGCAGGATCGTGTCTATCTGCACCGTGGCATCGCGGCACGGCAGTTCCAGCGCAGTTTCGTGCTGGCCGAAGGGGTGGATGTGGCCGGGGCTGCGTTGGAAAACGGCCTGTTGCACATTGATCTGAAACGCGAGGTTGCCGAACCTGTGATCCGCAGGATCGACATTCGCAAAGACTGAGAGAAAGGGGATACGATGGATACGAAATACAAGTTTGCCCCCGAGACCGACAGCCGCATCGTTTACGTTCGGCCTGTTGCCGTGTCGGACCTGCCGCAAGAGGTGCAGGCGCAGGTGGGCGGCGCCGAAACGCTTTACGCCGTTCACAACGCCGAAGGCGGGCGTCTGGCGCTGGTCGCTGACCGCACCATGGCGTTCATCCTGGCGCGGCAAAACGATCTTGCCCCGGTATCGGTGCACTGAGGGGAAACGGTGCGCTGATGGGGAGGGGAAGCGGTGCGCTGATGGGCGATCAATCCTCGTCTTCTTCGGATTGACGCAGGGTGATTTCGCCCGCCTGCTCGGCGTCACGAATCGCGGTGATCACTGCGGTCATCGCGGCCTCGGCATCCTTTTCGCGCACCTTGCCGATGGCGGCGACCTCTTCGCGCAGCGCGTCGGCCATGCGTTGCGACAGGTTCGACAGCAGGAAACGCGAGACGTCGGGCTGGGTGCGTTCGGCCACGGCCAGCGCGATGTTGAGCGTAGCGGGATCGACCGCGCGCAGCACCTTGGGCACATCGCGCGGTTCCAGCCGTTCGGGAATATGGGCGAAGGTAAAGATCGCCTTGCGGACCAGCCCGGCAAAATCGGCGTCGGTGTCGTCAAGGCCCTGCAGAACCTGATCGCGGGTGGCGGCGGGCGATTGGTTGAGGATGGCGCCGACCCGTTCCACCGGCCCCCGGTCAAAGGCCCGCGGCGGCTGCTGTTCCAGTTGCGCGGCCAGTGACAGGCCGATGCGGCGCACCGTTTCAGGATCGACATCGCCGGTCAGCGAGACCGCATAGGCGATGCGGCGCGCCTTGTCGCCCGGCACCTGGCCCAGAAGTTCGGCGGCGCGCGCCACCGGCAGTTTCGAAAGCATCACCGCGCCCACCTCGACGCTTTCGGTTTCCAGCACGGTCTTGAGGCGGGACGTTTCCAGGGCCATGATCCGGTCCCATGGATCGGCCTTGGCGCTGGCCCCGGCAAGGCGGCGCAGGCGCGTGGCGGCGGTGGGGCTGATATGGCCTTCCAGAAGCGCGATCGCGCCTTCGATGCCGCCGGGAAAGGCAAGGCCGACACCTTCGATTTCGGACAGGAATTCTTCGACCACCTGGCGCAGGGTTTCGCGGTTGACCAGCCGCATGCGCCCGATCTGTTCGGTCAGCGCGGCCTGAAGATGGTCAGGCAGGCCGGTAAGGGGAACATTCACCCCCTCTGACAGAAGCAACCGCACGATAACGGCCGCCTTCTGTTTCCCGGTCAGGGCCGGGACCGCCGCCGCCGAACCCTGAGCGGCACGTTGCGCGGAAATTTCGACAGATTTCACGGAATCCCCCTGTGTTTGTCTTCACTTTAGGGGACACAGGGTAAAGAATTCGTAAGCTGTTCAGCCGTGGTGATGGTGCCCGCCCCCGCGCGCGATCATCACATAATTGACCGGCAACGCCGCCAGATAGCCCAGCGGAATCGCGGCCAGAAGCGACCACCAGAACACCGGAGCGGTCAGGCTTTGCGCATTGGCGCCGCCCAGAAGATAGTCGGTGGCATTCATCACCAGTTCCATCGCGGCAATCGAGGCAACCTCGCCCAGCCAGATCATCCTGAAGGCTTTGCCCAAGCTGACGCCTTGCGATCGTGCAAGCGGCACGACGGCCAGCGACAGGCCAAAAACGAAGGCCAGCACCGTACCGATTCCCATGGAAATCCATGCCCCGGCACCGATGGTGATGCCGATGGCAAGACCCAGAACCTCGCCGATCACGCAACCCGTCGCGCAATGCAATGTCGCCAGCAGGGCGGGGCGCAGGGTGCCCCCGCTGGATTTCGCGGAAGGGTGATCATGGTGTTCCATGATCCAAACCTATGAGTGGTTCCGCCCGGTTCAACCCCCGAACACGCGTTCGAAAATCGTATCCACATGTTTGGTGTGATAGCCCAGATCGAAATTCGTGGCGATCTCGGCTTCGGACAGGGCGGCGCGCACGTCCGCGTCGGCGTTCAGCTCATCCTGGAAATCGGCGCCCTGTTCCCAGACCTTCATCGCGTTGCGCTGCACGAGGCGATAGGCATCCTCGCGGCTGACGCCCTTTTGGGTCAGCGCCAGCAGAACCCGCTGCGAATGGATCAGGCCGCGAAACTTGTTCATGTTCTTCAACATGTTGTCGGGATAGATCAGCAGCTTGTCGATCACCCCGGTCAGGCGGGCAAGCGCGAAATCCAGCGTCACCGTGGCATCGGGCCCGATCGCGCGTTCCACGCTGGAATGCGAGATATCGCGTTCATGCCAAAGCGCCACGTTTTCCAGCGCGGGCACCACCGCGCTGCGCACCAGGCGCGCCAGCCCCGTCAGGTTTTCGGTCAGCACCGGGTTGCGTTTGTGGGGCATCGCGGAGGAGCCCTTTTGGCCGGGGTTGAAGAATTCCTCGGCCTCCAGCACTTCGGTGCGTTGCATGTGGCGGATCTCTGTCGCGACATTCTCGATCGAGGACGCGATCACCCCCAGCGTGGCGAAGAACATCGCGTGGCGGTCGCGCGGGATCACCTGTGTCGAAATCGGTTCCGGGGTCAGGCCCATCTGCGCGCAGACATGTTCCTCGACCGCGGGGTCGATATTGGCGAAGGTGCCGACCGCGCCGGATATGGCGCCGGTGGCGATTTCGGCGCGGGCGTTGACAAGGCGGGCGCGGTTACGGGCCATTTCGGCGTAAAAGCGCGCGAAGGTCAGGCCCATGGTGGTGGGTTCGGCATGGATGCCGTGGCTGCGGCCCATGCGCAGGGTGTTCCTGTGTTCAAAGGCGCGCCGTTTCAGCGCGGCCAGCAGCGCATCCATATCGGCCAGCAGGATATCGCAGGCGCGGGCAAGCTGGATGTTGAAGGTGGTATCCAGCACATCCGACGATGTCATGCCCTGATGCACGAACCGGGCCGGGGCATTGCCGATGATTTCGGCCAGATGGGTGAGGAAGGCGATGACGTCGTGGCGGGTCACCGCCTCTATCTCGTCGATGCGGGCCACGTCAAAGGTGGCGTCGGCGGCTTTCCAGACGGCTTTGGCATCTTCTGCGGGGATCACGCCAAGGGCGGCCTGCGCGTCGCAGGCGTGGGCCTCTATCTCGAACCAGATGCGGAACTTGGTTTCGGGCGACCAGATGGCGGTCATTTCGGGGCGGGAATAACGCGGGATCATCGGCGGCCTTTCGGAAATGCGCAATTGCGGCCCTCATAGACCGGACCGGCAACACCCGCAAGCCGGGCCCGGTGCCGGGCCTGGCGTGAACTTCAGTTGGTCGGAGTCAGCCCGTTGCCCGACCCCTGACCGGCGGCCCCTGACCGGCCCTTGAGGAGCGGCGCGCGCGCGGAGGGCCTGGGATTTGAGTATTTTTTTCGAGAGGATGGGAAGGGCGTTTTCCTCTTCGGTCAGGGTGGGGGGCTGATTGGGCGCTCGGAGCTAGAGCATCCCCGGCACCACCTGATCGGGGGGGCGGTGGCCATCCTGAAAGGTCTTGATGTTGATGATCACCTTTTCGCCCATCTCTATGCGCCCCTCGATCGTGGCCGATCCCATATGCGGCAACAGCACCACATTGGGCAGTTCGCGCAGGCGCGGGTTGATCTGGTGGCCGTGTTCGAAGACATCGAGGCCCGCGCCCCCGATCTCTCCCGCGCGCAGGCCGCGGGTCAGCGCGTTTTCGTCGATCACCTCGCCGCGCGAGGTGTTGACGATCAACGCCGTGGGTTTGAGCAGTTTGAGCCGCCGCGCGTTGAGCAGGTGAAAGGTGGCGGGGGTGTGGGGGCAGTTGACGCTGATGATGTCCATCCGCGCCACCATCTGGTCAAGGCTTTCCCAATAGGTCGCCTCGTATTGGTCCTCGATCTCGGGGCGCAGGCGTTTTCGGTTGTGATAATGGATTTGCAGGCCGAAGGCGCGGGCGCGGCGGGCAACCGCCTGCCCGATCTGCCCCATGCCCAGAATGCCAAGGCGGCGCCCGCCAAGCCGCCCGCCCAGAAGGGCGGTGGGCGACCAGCCCTGCCATTCGCCCGATGCCATGAGCGCCAGCCCCTCGGGGATGCGGCGGATGGTGGCAAGGATCAGCGCCATGACCATGTCGGCGGTGTCTTCGGTCAGCACGCCGGGGGTGTTTGATACCAGGATGCCCCGCTGCCGGGCCGAGGCGACATCGATATGATCCACGCCCGCGCCGTAATTGGCGATCAGTTTCAGCCGGTCCCCCGCCTGTGCCAGCATGGCGGCATCGATATGGTCGCGGATGGTGGGCACGATCACATCCGCGTTGCGCATCGCTTCGGACAGTTCTTCGCGCGTCATCGGCACGTCGGGGTCGCGCAGGGTTACATCAAAGAGTTCCTTCATCCGCGTTTCAACGGCGTCGGGCAACCGCCGCGTCACGAAGACTTTCAGGCGTTGTGCTGGCATCGCGCTTCTCCCCGGTCTTTCCAATCACTGTGCTTTCTGGCAAACTGACCTGAACAGGCGCGGGGCACAAGCCCCGGCACAGCCGGAACGCTACTTCCGGTCAGATCGGGCAGGTCGTGGTTTGACGATGCGGTTACAGGCGTTTGGCCTTTGGGCTGTTTCAGGGGGGGCGCGGGCGCTGTCGGCGGCCTGTGTTGGCGTGATGCTGACCGGTGCGGCGGTGCCGCTTTGGGCTGCGGGCGCGGGGCCGACCCCTGCTGTTTCTGCCCCTGCTGTTTCTGCCCCGGCGGTTTCAGAACGCGGCGCGGTTACCAACCTGCCCCTGCCGCGGTTCGTGTCGCTCAAGGGCAATGAGGGGAACGCCCGGCGCGGGCCCAGCCTGGAACATCGCATAGACTGGGTGTTCCGGCATCCTTCCATGCCGCTGAAGATCACCGCCGAATATGAGAACTGGCGCCGGGTCGAGGATGTGGACGGCGAAGGGGGCTGGGTGCATTACACGCTGCTGTCGGGGGTGCGCACCGTGATCGTGACGGCGGACAAGGCCGAGATGCGCGCCGATCCCGCAATCGCCGCCCCGGTCGTGGCGCGGGCCGAGGCGGGGGCGATTCTGCACCTGGTGTCGTGCGGGCCGGTCTGGTGCGATCTGCGCGCGGGCAATGCGCAGGGCTGGATGGCGCGCGGCGATTTCTGGGGGGTTCTGCCCGATGAGATCCTTGAATAACCCTGGAACACCCTTGAATAAGGCGGTGCCGATAGCGCATTGAACCGGCGCGGCCACCCGCCGGGGGCTGATCTGCGAAAAGGGAGTCGCCCGATGTCTGCAACCCGTCTGAATGTCTCTGCGGGGATCGCGTCTGTTACGGTGGCGCTGGCGCTCGTCGCGCTCAAGCTCTGGGCGCTGGGCGAAACCGGGGCGCTGTCGGTGGCGGCGTCGCTGGCGGACAGTGCGATGGATATGATGGTGTCGCTGGGAGGGTTGATGGCGATGATATATGCCGCGCGCCCCCCTGATGAGGATCATGCGTTCGGCCATACATCGGCCGAGGATCTGGCGGCGCTGGGGCAGGCGGTGTTCATCGTGATTTCCGCCGGGGTGATCGGGGCGGCGGCGGCGATGCGGCTTTGGTCGGGCACGCCATCGGTGCTGCGCGCCGAGGGGCCGGGGATGGTTGTGATGGGGATCTCCATCGCGCTGACGCTGGGGTTGGTTCTGTGGCAGCGCCGGGTGGCGCGGCGGACGGGCAACCGCGTGGTGCGGGCCGATTCGCTGCATTACCTGGGCGATCTGTTGCCCAATATCGGCGCGATCGCGGCGCTTTTCGCCTCGGCCCGCTATGGGATGGGGCAGATCGACAGCGTGGTTGCGCTGGGCGCGGCGGCGATGCTGGTGATCGGGGCGCTGCGCATCGGCAAGGGGGCCTGGGACGCGCTGATGGATCGGCGCGCCGACCCCGCGGTGGTGGACGGGATCAGCCGGATCGCCGACCACTGGCCAGGGGTGCATGGCTATCACGATCTGAAAACCCGTACCGCCGGGTCGCGGGTGTTTGTCAATCTGCACATCGAACTGGACGGCAGCCAAAGCCTGCGGCAGGCGCATGATATCGGTGCAGGTCTGCGCCGCGCCATCCTTGATGCCTATCCCGAAGCCGATGTGATCATCCACAAGGATGTAGCCGGCGACAGAGAGGCACGGGAAGCCGCCGCGCGCAGCGTTCCCGGCAGCGTTCCCGGCGGGGAAACGGATTGAATTGCTGGCGGGTAATGATTTCTTCGCAAATCCTGTGGTAGCGTTCGGTGAGGAGGATTCTGTGCGATGTTCGAATTTCTGCCAAAAGAGGTGCGCGAGGGGCTGGACGCGGCGCGCAAACGTGACGCGAAGGCGCGGTCCCGGCTGTGTGTGCATATTGGCGGCGAGGTGTTTCATGTGCTGCGCCTGTGGCATGATGGTTTCGCGCTGGATGCGGCGGGGACGCCAAGGATGCGTGGCCTTGTCGATCTTTACGATGGCCCCCGGCATCTGAGCGAATGCCTCATCGTTGCCTCGGTCGAGGAAAACGGCGAAATGATCTGTGATATCAAACGCCGGACCCCGGCATCCGACCGCCCGGCGCTTGACTTTTACCAGGCCGAGGGGGAGGCCCCGGTTGCGCTGTTGTCATCGGTTCGGTGACGCGGCGGGGAAGGGCGGCGGGGAAGGGTAGGGCGGCAGGACGGACGACGGGACGCCCCGACGCGCCCGGATGGCCGCGGCGCGTTTCACAGGGCAGGCCGTTTTACAGGGCAGGCCGGGGGATTCGCGGCGGCCATCCGGGGTGAATATGGCTTCGGGTCGGACCATCCGG
>JACIYW010000133.1 GCA_014359745.1 Paracoccaceae bacterium
AGCTGGTCAAGCGCCTGCCGGTGCCGATCCAGTCCGCGCGCCAGCAGATCCGGCGCCAGCCGCGCACCCAGCTTTTCCAGCGCCCGCGCCCGCTCGGCCTGCGCCCGCGCCAGCCCCGGCGCCAGCCGCGCGCCCAGGGCGCCAAGCGCCCGGCCCCGGTCGCGCAATCGCGCCTGTACCGTTGCGGGCCGCAACCCCGCCGACACGTCCGACAGCCGCAATCGCCGCGCCTGCACCGATGCGCGCAACGCGGGCGGCAGCCGCCCGCCCCACAGATCAAGGCGCTGCGCCGCCTGCCCCACCAGCGCCTCGGGCCGGGGCAGCGCCCGGATCAGATCGCGCAGCCTGCGCCCGCGTTCGGTATTCAGGCGGCTGACGGCATGGCCCAGCCGCGCGCCCAGCGCATCCAGCGTCGCCACCAGTTCCATGCGCACCGGCACCGCGATCTCGGCCGCGGCCGTGGGCGTTGGCGCGCGGCGGTCGGCGGCGAAATCGATCAGCGTGGTGTCGGTTTCATGGCCCACCGCCGAAATCAGCGGAATCGCGCTGTCGGCTGCGGCGCGCACCACGATTTCCTCGTTGAAGCCCCACAGATCCTCGATCGATCCGCCGCCGCGCGCCACGATCAGCAGATCGGGGCGTGGCACCGGCCCGCCGGGTTCCAGCGCGTTGAAGCCCGCAATCGCCGCCGCCACCTCGCGCGCGCATTTCTCGCCCTGCACCGCCACCGGCCAGATCAGCACATGGCAGGGAAAGCGGTCGCGCAAACGGTGCAGGATATCGCGGATCACCGCGCCCGACGGCGATGTGACCACGCCGATCACCCGCGGCAGCGACGGCAGCGCGCGCTTGCGGCCCGCGTCAAACAACCCTTCCGCCGCCAGCGCGGCACGGCGTTTTTCCAGCATCGCCATCAGCGCGCCAGCCCCGGCGGGGGCGATATCCTCGATCACCATCTGATATTTCGACTGGCCGCCAAAGGTGGTCAGCCGCCCGGTGGCGATCACCTCCATGCCTTCCTCGGGGGGCGTGGCCAGCCGTCCCGCAACCCCTTTCCAGATCACCGCCGACAGCACGTTGCGGTCATCCTTGAGGTCCAGATACACATGCCCCGAACGCGGCATGGAAACCCGCCCCACCTCGCCCCGGACCCGCACGCGGGAAAATTCCCCCTCGATCACGCGCTTGATGGCGCCGGAAATTTCCGAAACGCTGAACTCGGGCGCGTTCTGGCCCTTGGCCGGTTCCTCGAACAGGTCAGACATGGATCCTCCGGCGAGTGGCGCCAAGGGCGCTTGTGTGGTCCTGCGATGCACCTTAGAACGCCCATGAGGCAAGGAAAAGCCGGAGGCACAATGAATATCCTGATCCTGGGCGGCGGCGGGCGCGAACATGCGCTGGCCTGGGCGATCAAACAGAACCCCAAATGCGACCGCCTTATCGTGGCGCCGGGCAATGCCGGGATCGCCGAGATCGCCGAATGCGCGCAGATCAACATCATGAACGGCGCCTCTGTCGCGGTCTTTGTCGAGGAAAACTCCATCGATTTCGTGGTAATCGGCCCCGAGGCGCCGCTGGTCGCCGGCGTGGCCGATGTGCTGCGCAATGGCGGCATCCTGACCTTTGGCCCCTCGGCCGCCGCCGCGCGGCTTGAGGCATCGAAGGCCTTCACCAAGGAAATCTGCGCCGCCTGCGGCGCCCCCACCGCCGCTGCCGTCCCCTTCACCGATCTGGACGCGGCCCTTGCGCATGTACGCGCCAAGGGCGCGCCGATCGTGATCAAGGCCGACGGTCTGGCGGCGGGCAAGGGCGTGACCGTGGCCATGAAGATCGACGAGGCGGTTGACGCCCTGCACCAGATCTTTGCCGACACCCCTGATGCCGCCCCCGGTGCCGCCCCCGGTGCCGCCCCGGATGCCGCCGTGGTGATCGAAGAGTTCATGACCGGCGAAGAGGCCAGTTTTTTCGTGCTTTGTGACGGGCAAACCACCTTGCCCATCGGCACCGCGCAGGATCACAAACGCGCCTATGACAATGACACCGGCCCCAATACCGGCGGCATGGGCGCCTATTCCCCTGCCCCGGTCCTGACCGAGGCGATACAGGCGCAGGCTATGGAAACCATCATCCGCCCGACCCTCGCCGAAATGGCGCGGCGCGGCGCGCCTTATCAGGGCGTGCTTTACGCGGGCCTGATGATCGAGGATGGCACCGCGCGGCTGGTCGAATACAACGTGCGCTTTGGCGATCCGGAATGCCAGGTGCTGATGATGCGCCTTGGCGCGCAGGTGCTTGACCTGCTGCTGGCCTGCGCCACCGGGCGGCTGGAGGAGGCGCGGGTGAACTGGGCCGATGATCACGCGCTGACCGTGGTGATGGCCGCCAACGGCTATCCCGCAGCACCCGAAACCGGCAGCACCATCAAAGGGGTCGAGGAACTGCCCGACACCAGCCTGCAAACCGTCTTTCATGCCGGCACCGCGCGGCAAGACGGGGCGCTGATTGCCACCGGGGGCCGGGTGCTCAGCGTCACCGCGCGCGCCGACACCTTGGCCAAGGCGCGCGACCGCGCTTATGAAATGGTGGAACGCATCGACTGGCCCGGCGGGTTCTGCCGGTCCGATATCGGCTGGCGGGCGCTTGCGCCCTGACCGGTCATTCCCGCCGGTCAATCCCACCGGTCAATCCGCCGGGGGGCTGCCCAGCAACCGGTGCAGCGTGCCCGCCACCACCAGAACATAGATCAGATGCACCGCCAGCGAGGCCCAGGTATAGGCCACGAACCCCAGCATGAACGGACGCCCCACGATGGGGGCCAGAACCCCCTGCGCCAGAAACCATAGCAGGATCGCATAGATCACCGCCGCCAGGGGCCAGGGCCGCAACCCGAAATAGCGCGCAAACAGCACATACCCCACCGGAAACAGCACCGCCCCGGCCAGAAGGTGCCCAAGCCAGGCCGAAGCCGATGAAATCGGCGCGCCGGTCAGCACCCCGGCCAGCGCCCCGACCAGAAGGGCCGGCTGCATCGCCGTGCCCAGCAGCATCGGCGCCACGATCAGCGCCAAAATTTCAAACACCACCTCGCCGACGATCCCCGCCGGTATCGCCAGAAACAGGCGCCGGGCCAGCGAGGGTGTCGTTTGCTTGAAATCCAGTGCCATCGGCCTCTCTGCGGGTGATGCGCTTTCGGCGTCCTTCCTTCGGGGTACAGGCCCCGGTCGCGGCTGGCCAGCCCGGAGGGCGGATTTTCCGGAAAATCCGGGGCAAACCCGCCAAACCGGCAATTCCTTGCCTGTCGCGCGCGAAATTCAGCCTTTTTCTGGAAAATGCGCCGATTTCTTCGGGTTTTGTTAACCGATATCGGGCAAACCTGATCGGGCAAACAGGCAGGTCAGTCGGCCGGTGGCATCACCCACCCACCCAAGCTCCCCGCACCCGAACGACGGCGGCCTGTTTGCGCTTTGACCCCGCAGGGGCAGATCGGGCCACAGCGGGCCTTGAAGGCTGATTTCAGTCAGCCGGTGTCGTTCCCTCGACCGGCGCGCTGACGGCGGGCGTGGAAGTTGAGTATTTTTTCCAAGATGAAAGGGGCGGACGTTTTCCTGTGTCGTCAAGCGGCGGGGCTGATGAAACGCAATGCGCACTGAACCGCGCGCACCCCATCACCGGCCCTATAAATCGCCCCGCTCATAGGCCGCTATGCCAAGCTGTTGCGCGGCATTCAGCGACAAAAGCCCGCTGTTCAGCCCCAGCGGCTTTTGAAAGGCGCGCACCGCCAGCCGGGTGGGCCGGTCGATCCGGCCGCTGGCCTCGCCGCTGTAATACCCCCGCACCGCCAGCGCGCGCTGCAAGGATGCGACAAAGGCGGGCGTCATGGTTTCGGGGCACGGGGTGCGAAACCAGATCGCCTGACGTTCGCGCACGATGCGTTGATGGGTCTCTGTCTGGTAAACCACGCCTCCCTGGGGTGCCCCGGCCTTTGGCGGCACGGCCACCTGGCGTGTCACCGTCTCGATCACCGCGGGGGTCACATCCTCTCCCCAGCAGGTATCGGCCGCGGCATCCGGCGCGCCATCCACACCGGCGCGGTACACCCGGTCAACTTCGATCGGGCGGGCGGCCTGGGGTGCGGGCAGGTCCGAACAGGCCACCAGCAGCGCCACGGGCATCAGGGCTTTGGCAAGGCCGGTCAGGGGGTGGGGGATCATCTGGCATCCGGTTTTTCGGGTATCTTAGCCGGTTCGCCGCCCGCGTCAAAGCCCGCAATCGCCCGGCCCCTGGCAATCGCCCGGCCCCTGATCGGCCTGTTCGCGCAACAGATCGTCCAGCATGGCCGAGATATCCTCGATCCTTTCGGCCAGCACATGCACGACACCGGCCGCGCGCTGCACCCGGCCCGTCACCCGCAACAACCGCCCCGCAATGACCGCGCGGCGATGGCGTTCGAAGACCTTGGCCCAAACGACCACATTGCACACGCCGGTTTCATCCTCCAGCGTCAGGAACACGACACCCTTGGCCGTGCCCGGCCGCTGCCGCACCAGCACCAGCCCCGCCACCACCACCCGCGCGCCCCCCGGCGGATCGTTCAGCCGCGCATGCGGCAGGCAGGCCGGCGGGCGCGGCCAACTGTCGGGATGCGGGGTGGTGGTGTGAAATGGCGATATCATAAGAACATAAATAGAACATTTACGCAGCCATGCAAGATCGGCCTCCCCCGCCCCCTCTGGTCAAGGCCCGTCATCTCGCATATCAAACGCCCCGGGGCATTTGCGACCGATGCGGTCATCGCGCCGCCGGTTCAGGAATGCGACGCAGACAGTAAAAACGGCACCCGCCGCAAGACATGAGGATTGAAATGGCAAGGATCACCTATATCGAATGGGGCGGCAAACGGCACGAGGTAGAGGTAAAGACCGGCCTGACCGTGATGGAAGGCGCCCGCGACAACGGCATTCCGGGGATCGAGGCCGATTGCGGCGGTGCCTGCGCCTGTTCGACCTGCCATGTCTATGTCGATCCGTCCTGGGTTGAAAAACTCCCCCCCAAGGACGAGATGGAGGCAGACATGCTCGATTTCGCCCATGCGCCCGATCCAGACCGCTCGCGGCTGACCTGCCAGATCAAGGTCACGGATGCGCTTGACGGGCTTGTGGTGCAGATGCCTGAAAAGCAGATCTGACCCCCGAAAAACCCGGAAAAACCCGCCCCCCAGGGCCGCGTTGCCATCCCGATCCGCGCCGTGGTCATGCCTGGGCGCCCCTCGACGACGGCAGATCGGACGGCGGATCGGACGGCGGATTGCCCTTGCATTTCGCGCCCGGCTTTGGCCGACTGTCTGCGTAACATTCCGGGGCAACGGCAAAGGACGCGCGATGAAGATCAACGGCATCCCCTATCGCGCGATCTGGCGCACCGAAGGTGGCGCGGTGGAAATCATCGACCAGCGCTGGTTACCGCACGATCTGCGCATCGTGCGGCTGGAAAACCGCGCGGCATTCGCCACCGCCATCGCCCAGATGTGGGTGCGCGGCGCGCCGCTGATCGGGGCCACGGCGGCTTATGGCATGGCGGTGCAGATGGCGGCTGACCCGTCCGATGTATCGCTGGCCGAAACCTGGCAGATCCTGCACGACACCCGCCCGACCGCGATCAACCTGCGCTGGGCGCTTGACGACATGCTGCGCACCCTCGCCCCCCTGCCCCCCGATCAGCGCGCCGTGGCCGCCTTTGCCCGCGCCGCGCAGATCTGTGACGACGATGTCGAGATGAACCGCCAGATCGGCCTGCACGGGCTGGAAATCATCCGCGAAATTGCCGCGCGCAAGGGTGGCGCGCCCGTCAACATCCTGACCCATTGCAACGCCGGCTGGCCCGCCACGGTGGATTGGGGCACCGCCACCTCACCCATCTATCACGCGGTCGAGGCGGGGATCGGCGTGCATGTCTTCGTCGATGAAACCCGCCCGCGCAATCAGGGCGCGCATCTGACCGCGTGGGAACTCAACAGCCACGGCGTCAGCCATGATCTGATCGTGGACAATGCCGGCGGGCACCTGATGCAGCAGGGCGCGGTTGACATGGTTATCGTCGGATCAGACCGCACCACCGCGCGGGGCGATGTGTGCAACAAGATCGGCACCTACCTCAAGGCGCTGGCCGCCCATGCAAACGGCGTGCCCTTCTATGTCGCCCTGCCCTCGCCCACCATCGACTGGACGGTGCAGGACGGCCTGCGCGACATCCCGATAGAGGAACGCCCCGCCGCCGAGGTCACCCATGTGCAGGGCCGCGATGCCGCCGGACGGATCACCACCGTGCAGATCGCCCCCGATGGCACCCCCGCGCGCAACCCCGCCTTTGATGTGACGCCCGCGCATCTGGTCACCGGGCTGATCACCGAACGTGGCCTCTGCCCCGCGACGGCCCCGGCGCTGGCAGCGATGTTCCCCGAATCGGCGCGCGCCCCCTCATGACCCCGCCCGCCCCCGACGCATCCCTTGCCCCGTTCATCCACGCCATGGGGCGCGGCCCGTCGCGGGCGCGCAACCTGACCCGCGCCGAGGCCGCCGAGGCGATGCGCCTGATGCTTGTCGGCCATGCCGCCCCCGAGGCGGTGGCCGCGATTCTGATGCTGATGCGCTATCGCGGCGAAACCGCGGATGAAATCGCGGGAATGGCCGGGGCGCTGCGGGACACATTGGGCGGCTGGACCGGCCCCGATGTGGCGCTTGACTGGCCAAGCTATGCCGCCGGGCGCACGCGGGGCCTGCCGTGGTTTCTGCTGGCGGCCAGGCTTGTGGCCGGGGCCGGGCACCGGGTGGTGCTGCACGGCTGGAATTCGCACCAGGTGGCCGCCGCATCGGTACGCGCGGCCCTGCCGACGCTGGGTATCGGGGTGGCCGAAACCCCCGACGCGCTGTCACGGCTTCTGGATCGCGACGCCATCGCCTATGTGCCCCTTGAGGCGCTGTCGCCGGGCGTGTTCCGCCTGTTGTCGCTGCGCGGGGTGCTGGGCCTGCGGTCCTGCATCAACACGGTGTTGCGCGTGCTCAACCCCTTTGGCGCTGCGGCGGCGGTGCAGGGGGTCTTTCACCCGCCCTATCGCGGGCTTCAGGCCGATGCGGGTGCGCTTTTGGGCCAGCGCAACCTGCTTGTCCTGAAAGGTGTCGGGGGGGAATTCGAACGCCACCCCTCGAAGGAAGTGGAGCTTTTCGGCCTGCTTGACGGCGCGCCCGTCGATCTGGGCGCCCATATCCTGCGCCCGGAAACCCGCCGTCTGGCCGATACCGATCCCCGCCCCGGCGATCTGGCAGCCCTTTGGCAGGGCACCCGCACCGACCCTTTTGCACAAGCGGTGGTGACGGGCACCGCGGCCCTGGCCCTTCTGGCCCTGCGCGCCGCCCCCGATCTGCCCGCAGCCGAGTCCCGCGCCCGCGCCCTTTGGCACGATTGCGCCACCTGAC
>JACIYW010000134.1 GCA_014359745.1 Paracoccaceae bacterium
GTCGGTGCCGGAACTGATCAGCCATCTGTCGCATTACTATCACCTGCGCCCCGGCGACATCATCCTGACCGGCACACCCGCGGGCGTTGGCCCCGTGGTCGCGGGCGACGTGATCACCGGCGGCATCGACGGGCTGGAACCGATCCGCCTGACCCTGGGCCCGGCAGAGGCCTGAGTCCGTCAGATCGGGTCGTTTCGAAGGCAACCGCCCCGGCGTAGGAGGAAGTCATGTCTCAAGACCCTGTCATCATCGCCGGTGGCGGCATCGGTGGGCTTGCCACCGCCATCGGGCTGGCGTGCAAGGGCATCGCGTCGGTCGTGCTGGAAAAGGCCGCGCAACTGGGCGAGATCGGCGCGGGCATTCAACTGGGGCCGAACGCCTTTCACGCATTCGATTACCTGGGTGTTGGCGATGCGGCCCGCGCCATGGCCGTCTATATCGACAACCTGCGGCTGATGGATGCGCTGACCGGGCAGGAGATTACCCGCATCCCCCTGGACGAGGCGTTTCGCGCCCGGTTCCGCAACCCCTATGCGGTTGTGCATCGCGGCGATCTGCATGGCGTTTTCCTCAAGGCCTGCGCCGATCATCCGCTGGTGGAATTGCGCACCTCCAGCGAGGTGAGCGGCTATGAACAGGACGGCGCCCGCGTCACCGCCTTTATCGCCAATGGCGAGGCGGTGACGGGCCGGGCGCTGATCGGGGCCGATGGGCTGTGGTCGAACATCCGCAAGCAGGTGGTCGGCGACGGCGCGCCGCGCGTGTCCGGCCACACCACCTATCGCTCTGTCATCCCGACCGAACAGATGCCCGAGGATCTGCGCTGGAACGCCGCCACGCTCTGGGCCGGGCCGAAATGCCATATCGTGCATTATCCGCTGCACGGCTGGAAGCTGTTCAACTTGGTCGTCACCTATCACAATGACGCGCCCGAACCCGTGGCGGGCAAGCCCGTCAGCCATGACGAGGTGCGCAAGGGGTTCGAGCATGTCGCGCCCATCGCGCGGCAGATCATCGACAAGGGACAGGACTGGAAGCTGTGGGTGCTGTGCGATCGCGATCCGGTCATGAACTGGGTCGATGGGCGCGTCGCGCTTTTGGGCGATGCCGCGCATCCGATGTTGCAATATTTCGCGCAAGGCGCCTGTATGGCGATGGAAGACGCGGTTTGTCTTTCGGCTGAACTGGGGGTGTCGCCGGAGAACGTGGAACAGGTTCTGCAATCCTATCAGGAACGCCGCCGCCTGCGCACCGCGCGGGTGCAGTTGCAATCGCGCGAGATCGGTCAGCACGTTTATCACCCCGCCGGGGCCCATGCCGCCTTGCGCAACGAAGTGATGAGCGCGCGCAGCCCCGATCAGTGGTATGATCAGGTTGAATGGCTATATGGCAGCACCGGTCTTGAGGGGGCGGTGTCCAGCGAAACGCGCGCACGCGCCAGCGTGGTGTAAACCGTCAGAGCGAGAGAGTTTTTCAAACAGGGAGTGAATTCAATGATGAAACGCAGAACGATCCTGGGCTTGGCTGGGGGCGGCGCGATGGCGGCGCTGGTGTCGGGGCTGGCCTTCGGCACGGCAATGGCGCAGGAGGTGACGCTGCGGCTGCACCAGTTCCTGCCCGCGCAGGCCAATGTGCCGAAGCTGGTGCTCGATGTCTGGGCCGATAATGTCGAACGCGATTCGAATGGCCGGATCAAGGTGGAACGCTTCCCCTCGATGCAGCTTGGCGGCACACCACCCGAACTGATCGATCAGGCGACCGACGGCATCGCCGATATCGTCTGGGCGGTGAACGGGTTCACCCCCGGCCGTTTCCCCCGTACCGAAGTGTTCGAGCTGCCGTTCATGGTGGCCGATGCGCGCGCGGCATCTTCCGCCTATTGGCAGATGTTTGAAGAACACATGAAAGACACGGATTTCAAGGATGTGCATATCCTTGGCACATGGGTGCACGGGCCAGGCATGTTCCACACCAACAAGCCGGTGGAAAAGCCCGCCGATTTGCAAGGTATGAAGATCCGTGGCGGATCGCGGATGGTCAATGAATTGCTGACGCTGGTCGGTGCGACCCCGGTCGGCATGCCGGTGCCTGCCGTGTCTGAGGGCCTGTCAAAGGGCGTGATCGACGGCGCGACCATCCCGTGGGAAGTGACCACCGCGCTCAAGGTGCAGGAACTGGTGCAGAACCACACGGAATTCGAGGGGCCGGGGCTTTATGTGCTGACCTTCGTCATGGCGATGAACAAGGCAAGATATGAAAGCCTGCCCGACGATCTGAAGGCGGTGATCGATCAGAACTCCGGCCTTGAATTCTCGATCTTCGCGGGCGGCACGCAGGCCGATGCCGATGGCCCGGCGCGCCAGATCGCCGTTGATCTGGGCAACAATATCGTGACCGTGTCCGAGGAGGGTGCCAAGGAATGGCGCGCCAAGGTTGATCCGATTTACGAAAGCTGGGTCGCCGACATGACGTCGAAGGGTATCGACGGTCAGGCGCTGATCGATGAGGCACGCAAGCTGATGGCCGATTACGCCAAGGCCAACTGATACACTGCCGGGGCGGTGGCGCAGGCCGCCGCCCCGATCGGGTGCAAGGATAGGGTACGCTCTCGGCCCCGATAAAAACCGAACGCTTGGTCACCTAATTGCTGGCTCTCTGCGTAAAGCTGCGCTATCGATCGGTGCCCGAAACACTACACGCCGGAACGCCAGGGCGCGCGCAAGAAAATGATGGCACTATAATGCGACACATGGCATATTGTGCAAAATAATGCCAATTATTGGTCCAATGGGAGGATGACACATGACCACACGCAGAAAGATTATGGGCTTTGCCGGGGCAGCGGCCCTTGTGGCCTTTGGTGCCACATCGGCGCTGGCACAAGAAGTTACCCTGAAACTGCACCAGTTCCTGCCCGCGCAGGCCAATGTGCCGAAACTGGTTCTGGATGTCTGGGCTGACAATGTCGAACGCGATTCGAATGGTCGGATCAAGGTGGATCGCTTCCCCTCTATGCAGCTTGGCGGCACGCCGCCCGAACTGATCGATCAGGCGATTGACGGGATCGCCGATGTGGTCTGGACGGTGGTTGGCTATACCCCTGGCCGCTTCCCCTCTACCGAGGTATTTGAACTGCCGTTCATGGTGGCCGATGCGCGCGCAGCCTCTTCCGCCTATTGGCAGATGTTCGAGAAGCACATGAAGGATACCGAATTCAAGGACGTGCATATCCTGGCTACCTGGGTGCACGGGCCGGGCATGTTCCACACCAATAAACCGGTGACCACGCCCGCCGATCTTCAGGGCATGAAAATTCGCGGCGGATCGCGGCTGGTCAACGAATTGCTGACGCTGGTGGGCGCGACCCCGGTCGGCATGCCAGTGCCCGCCGTTTCGGAAGGCCTGTCGAAAGGTGTTATCGACGGCACCACGATCCCGTGGGAGGTGACCACCGCAGTCAAGGTGCAGGAACTGGTGCAGAACCACACCGAATTCGAAGGGCCGGGCCTTTACACGCTGACCTTTGTTCTGGCGATGAACAAGGACAAATACGAAAGCATGCCCGCCGACCTGAAGGCGGTGATCGACAAGAACTCCGGCCTTGAATTCTCGATCTTCGCGGGTGGCACGCAGGCCGATGCCGATGGCCCGGCGCGCCAGATCGCTGTTGATCTGGGCAACAACATCATCACCGTCTCGGAGGCTGACGCCGCCGCGTGGAGCAAGGTGGTGGAGCCGATCTATGCATCCTGGGTCAAGGATATGGAATCGAAAGGTATCGATGGCCAGGCGCTGATCGACGAGGCGCGCGCGCTGATGGCGGCTTACCAAAAGTCCAACTAACGCCAGCAAGAACCGGGGCCGTGGCCGGGCTGGCCACGGCCCTTTGCCATGACAGGCCGCAATCCGGGGGGCGGGGCGCATGTATCGTTTCTTTTACACAATCGCGCGGTTCATGGCGCTGCTGGGGGGCATCGTTCTGTCGGTTCTGGTGCTGATGGTCTGCCTGTCGATCCTTGGGCGCACGCTCAACGGTCTGCTGCACACCATGGTTGCCAGCGGCGTTCTGGCGGGTGCCGCGCAGGGGCTGATTGATTTCGGCATCGGACCGGTGACCGGCGATTTCGAACTGGTCGAGGCCGGTGTGGCCTTTGCGGTGTTCGCGTTCCTGCCCCTGTGCCATATCACCGCCGGGCATGCGTCTGTCGATATCTTTACCAGTTGGATGCCCGATGGCGCGCAGCGCGTGCTCAATGTGCTGATCGAGGTACTTTTCGCCGTGGTGCTGGTGGTGATCGCGGTGCAGCTTTACGAAGGCATGCAAAGCAAGATGCGAAGCGGGCAGACGACGTTCCTGTTGCAATTCCCGATCTGGTGGGCTTATGCGGCCAGCCTTTCGGGTGCGGTGGTGTCAGCGATTGTGGGCGTGTTCATGGCGGCACTGCGGATCGCCGAACTGGTTCTGCGACGGCAGATATTCGTCAATGCGCAGGGGGCCAACCATTGAGTAATCTTGAAATCGGGATCGTCTCTTTTCCCGCGCTGCTTGTCCTGATCTTCCTGCGTGTGCCGATCGGGCTGGCCATGTTCAGCGTTGGCTTTGCCGGGCTGTGGATGGTCAATGGCAGCACGATGATCGCGCTGGCCAAGCTCAAGACCGAAACCTTCACCACCTTTTCCAACTATTCGCTGTCGATCGTGCCGATGTTCCTGCTGATGGGGCATTTCGCAACGCTGGGCGGTATGAGCCAGGCGCTTTTCAAGGCGGCCGAGGGCTGGCTGGGCCATCGAAAGGGCGGTGTGGCCATGGCCGCCGTGGGCGCCTGCGCGGGGTTTGGCGCGATCTGCGGATCGTCGCTGGCGACGGCCGCCACCATGGGGCGCGTGGCCCTGCCAGAGTTGCGGCAATATGGCTATGCCGGGGGGTTTTCCACGGCAACGCTGGCGGCGGGCGGCACGCTGGGCATTCTGATCCCGCCGTCGATCGTGCTGGTGATTTACGCAATTCTGGCCGAGCAGAATATCGCCAAGCTGTTTCTGGCCGCCTTCGTGCCGGGGCTGCTGGCCGCGCTTGGTTATGTGATTACCATCTCGATTTATGTGCGGATAAACCCCAAGTCGGCTGGCACCCGCCCCCCGATGCCCTATGCTGAACGGCTTCGGGCGCTGATCGATGTGTGGCCGGTGCTTTTGGTGTTTCTGGCGGTGGTCGGCGGCATCTATCTGGGCGTCTTCACCCCGACCGAGGGCGCGGCGGTGGGTGCGTTCGGCACCGGGTTGATTGCCTGGCTGAACGGCGGGCTGACGCGGTTCACGCTGCTGGAAAGCTTTGGCGTGACCGCGCGCACCACGGCGATGATCTTTTTCATCGTGCTGGGCGCGGGGTTTTACAACGGGTTTCTGGCGCTGACGCAGGTGCCGCAGGCGCTGTCGGAATTTGTCGTCAGCCAGGGGTTCAGCCCATGGACGGTGCTGTCGCTTATCCTGGTGTTCTATCTGGTTTTCGGGTTTCTGATGGACAGCCTGTCGATGATCCTGCTGACCATTCCGATCTTCTATCCGGTGATTTCGGTGCTGGATTTCGGCATGACGCCGGAACATGTGGCGATCTGGTTCGGCATTCTGGTGCTGATCGTGGTCGAGGTGGGGCTGATCACGCCGCCGGTGGGGATGAACCTGTTCATCATCAACGCGATGGACCCGAAAACCCCGATCATGGAAACCTATCGGGCGGTGATGTATTTTGTCGCCTCGGATATTACGCGTGTGGTGATCCTGGTCCTGTTTCCGTCGATCACGTTGTTCCTGATCTCCTGAACGACCCCCTTGCACGAATCACTCATCAGATATTAGGCATAACTATTATGTTTGATACCGATGTGGGAGGATTCGATGCGGATCGACGGACAACTTGCACTTGTGACAGGGGGCGGCAGCGGTCTTGGCGCCGCAACCGCCCGGCATCTGGTCGGGCAGGGCGCGCGGGTGGCCATTCTGGATTACGACAAGGACCGCGCCGATGCGGTCGCGGCTGACATTGGCGGGTTTGCCATAAGAACCGATGTGGGCGATGCCGCCCAAGTCGAGGAAGCTGTGGCCGCCGCGCAGGATCATTTCGGCACGGCGGCGCGCATCGTGGTCAATTGCGCGGGCATTGGTCTGGCGGCCCGCATCGTCGGGCGCGAGGGCAAGCTGGCGCTTGACCTGTTCGAACGCACGATCCGCGTCAACCTGATCGGCACCTATAACGTGATGTCTTATGCGGCGCGGGCGATGATGGCGCTTGACCCGCTGGAAGATGGCGAACGCGGCGTGATCATCAACACCGCCTCGGCCGCCTGGCAGGACGGGCAGTTTGGGCAGGCGGCCTATGCCGCGTCAAAGGGCGGGATCGCGGCGATGTGCCTGCCTGCCGCGCGCGAACTCGGGCAATCGGGCATACGGGTGATGGCGATCGCGCCGGGCCTGTTTCACACCCCGATGATGGAAGGGCTGCCGCCCGAAACCACCGCGAAGATCACCGCCAATATCCCCTTTCCGGCCCGGTTGGGCCTGCCCGGTGAATTTGGCCTGATGGTCGCGCAGATCGTCGAGAACGCCTATCTTAACGGCACCACGATCCGGCTTGATGGCGCGGTGCGCTTGCCGCCACGCTGAACGAAACGTGATGTCCCGGATCACCATCGCGGGTGACGGGCCCGATAAACGCAGCGCCTTGTCGGATGCGCTGCTGGCAGAACATCTGGCGCGTGATGCCGAAGGCACCATGCGCCATTCGCGCAACTGGTACGCGGTGACGGACCGTATCCAGGTCGGCGGGCTGCCCATCGTGTCGGCGCGGGCGAAGCGTTGGCCTTTGCCGCCGATCTGGCCCGCAAGATCGCGGATAGCGCGCCGTTATTCGATTATATCATGATCGAGGCGCCGGGACGGATTGCAGCGATGTTCACCGAAAGCCTCTGCGCAACGGTGACCCAGACCAGCCCCCCCGCACAAGAGGGGCTTGCCGCCTTTCTGAAATAGCGCGCGTCAAGTATCAGGTGAGACAATGACCGAAAGGGAAAGGGATGCGACCCTGCGCGCCTTTTCAGGCTACGTCATGAAACGCGCCTTCAACGCCATTCAGGCCGATGTCAACGCCGCCCTTGCGCTGTTCGATCTGCGGATGGGGACGTTTTCGACGCTGGTGATGATCGTCGACAATCCCGGCCTTCGCCAGTCGCAACTGGCCGATGTTCTGGCGATCGAACCGCCCAATCTGGTGCTGGTCATAGACGAGTTGGAACGCCGCGGCCTGATCACCCGCGAACGCGCGGTCGATGACCGGCGCGCCTATGCGCTGCTGGTCACGCCGACCGGGCGTCGGTTGCATGACGCGGCGCTGGCTGCGGTAA
>JACIYW010000135.1 GCA_014359745.1 Paracoccaceae bacterium
GGGTTACGGTGACCGCGCAGGCGCTGTCGGACTGGAACGCGGTCGAGGAACGCTATCGCCAGAAACGCGGCCTGAAGGAAGGCCGCCGCCTGGGCTGTCAGGCCAGGGTGCAGGGCGATGTGGTGATCGATGTGCCGCCCGAAAGCCAGATGCACCGCCAGGTGGTGCGCAAGCAAGCCAGCCAGCGCGCGCTGGTGATGGACCCGGCCACGCGGCTTTATTATGTCGAGGTGCCGGAACCCGACATGCACGAACCCATGGGCGATTTCGAGCGGCTGCGCACAGCCCTTGCCGCGCAATGGGATCTGCCGGGGGTCACGGCCGATCTGGGCATCCTGCGCCGCCTGCAACCGGTGTTGCGGCAGGGCAAATGGGCGGTGACGCTGGCGGTGTTTCGCCCCCATGACGGCGGCGGCGCGCCCCGTATCCTGAACCTGTGGCCGGGGTTTCACGAGGCGCGGCTGACGGGGCTTGCCATCGATCTGGGATCGACGACCATTGCCGCACATCTTTGCGATCTGACCGATGGGCGGGTGCTGGCCTCTGCCGGGGTGATGAACCCGCAGATCCGCTTTGGCGAGGATCTGATGAGCAGGGTCAGCTATGTGATGATGAACCCCGGCGGCGATGTGGAAATGACCCGCGTCGTGCGCGCGGCGCTGAACGATCTGGCGGGCGAGGTGGCGGCAGAGGCGGGTGTTGACGCGGGCGATATCTATGAGGCGGTGATCGTGTGCAACCCGGTCATGCATCACCTGCTTTTGGGGATCGATCCGGTCGAACTGGGCCAGGCGCCGTTTGCGCTGGCGACATCGGGGGCGGTTTCGATTACCGCGGCCGATCTTGACCTGACCGCGACCGCCGACAATGCGCAGGTCTATCTTTTGCCCTGTATCGCGGGCCATGTGGGGGCGGATGCCGCCGCCGTGGCCCTGTCAGAGGCGCCGGACAGGTCCGAGGATCTGGTGCTGATCGTCGATGTCGGCACCAATGCCGAGATCCAGCTTGGCGACCGGGCGCGGGTGCTGGCCTGTTCATCGCCCACCGGACCCGCGTTCGAGGGGGCGCAAATCTCTTCGGGGCAGCGCGCCGCCCCCGGCGCGATCGAGCGGATCGAGATCGACCCCGCCACCAAGACCCCGCGTTTCAAGGTGATCGGCTGTGATCTGTGGTCGGACGATCCGGGGTTTGACCCCGCCACCAGGATCACCGGCATCTGCGGATCGGGGATCATCGAGGCGGTGGCCGAAATGCGCATGGCGGGGCTTGTCGATGCCTCGGGGCTGATCGGATCGGCCGAACAGACCGGCACCTGGCGCTGTGAACCGCAGGGGCGCACCCATGCCTATCTGATCCATGACGGCACCGCCACCGGCGGGCCGCGCATCACCGTGACACAGGGCGATATCCGCGCGATTCAACTGGCGAAATCAGCACTTTACGCCGGGGCGCGGCTGTTGATGGATGAGCTTGGCGTGGACCGGGTGGATCGCATCGTGCTGGCCGGGGCCTTTGGCGCGCATATCTCGGCCAAACACGCGATGGTGCTGGGCATGATCCCCGATGCGCCGCTCGACAAGGTGACATCGGCGGGCAATGCCGCGGGCACCGGGGCGATGATGGCGCTGGTATCGCGTCAGGCACGCAGCGCGATCGAGGCGACGGTTTCGCGCATCCACAAGGTGGAAACCGCGATCGCGCCAAAGTTTCAGGAACATTTCGTAAATGCCAATGCCATCCCCCACGCGGTTGACCGGTTCCCGCATCTTGACGCGGTGGTGACGCTGCCCAATCCATCCTTCAACCCCGCATCAGGCGGCGGCACCCGCCGCCGCAGGCAGCCCGCCCGGCCCGGCTGAGGGGGCGGGCGGCGGAAGCCAGAGCAGATTTCATTTCCTTGACTGGTGCGCGGGGCGGTGGGCGCGGGGAATGCGTATTTTTGCCAAGATGAAATGGGAGAGCGTTTTTCGTGGCGGCAAGGTGTGGGCCCGATTGTGCGCATCTTGCGCCAGATGCGTGGAGAAAACACCAAATCTTGCGGCGTTATCCCCCCGCCAGTTGCGCGCGGGCGACGTGATCGCGGGCGATGGACATGGATTTGAGGATGGCGTGCACCGGGTCGCCGGGGTGCAGCGCCATCTGATCGGCGGCGCGGCGGGTGATGCGGGCGAGGATTTCGTGCCCGCCCAGGTCGATATGGATCATCACCCCCGGCCCAGCCCCCGGCACGATCCGCGCGACCCGCCCGGCAAGGATGTTCTGCGCCGACAGGCCGGTGGGGCGCGCGCGCGACAGGATCACCTCATGCGCCATGATCCGCACCCGCAATTGCGTGCCCGGCGCGCCCGTGACCCCCGGCAGGAACAGCGCGCCGCCCGGCGCCTCCAGCCGGGTCAGCCCGTCGGCGGCGTGGTCGACAATGGTTGCGGGCAGCATCGCCGCCACTTCGCGGATACCCATGGCGCGCAGCGCCTGTGGATCGGCCATCACCGCGCCGGTCGGCCCTTCGGCGACCATGCGGCCACTTTCGATCACCACCATGCGGTCGGCCAGAAGCTGCGCCTCGTTCACGTCATGGGTGATCAGCACCACCGGCATCGACAGATGGGTGCGCAGCGCTGCCACCTCGGCGTAAAGTTTTTCGCGGGTGGCGCGATCCACCGCCGAAAACGGTTCATCGAGCAGCAGCGCATCGGGGCGGCGGGCCAGCGCGCGGGCGAGCGCCACGCGCTGTTGCTGCCCCCCCGACAGTTCTGCGGGCCTGCGCCCGCCCAGCCCGTGCAGGTTGACAAGGGTCAGCAGGCGATCGGCCTCGGCCAGGCGCCGGGATCGGGGCAGATGATCCAGCGCGCTGATGATGTTGCCTGCCGCGGTCATGTGGGGGAAAAGCGCATAGGCCTGAAACACCACCCCCACCCGGCGCCGGTCGGGCCGCAGATCGATCCCGGCCTCGGTATCCAGCCACGCCCGGCCATTCACCCGCACCCGTGCGATGGTGGGCCGCCACAGCCCGGCGATGGTGCGCAACAGCGTGGTCTTGCCCGACCCGGAATGCCCGACCAGCGCCATGAGTTCGCCCGGTTCCACCCGGAATTCCAGATCAAGCGGGATCGGCCCGGCGGCCCGTGCCATCACCTGCAACGCCATCAGCCCAGCCTCCGCCCGACCCGCGCCGACAACCAATAGGTGACCGAGATGGTAAAGAGGGAAATCGCCACCAGAATCGCCGACATCGCCGCCGCACCCCGGTCATCAAAGCCCTGCACCTGGTCGTAGATGGCGATGGCCATGGTTTTCGTCTCGCCGGGGATGGACCCGCCCACCATCAGCACGATGCCGAATTCGCCCAGCGTATGGGCAAAGGTCAGCACCATCGCCGTTACCAGCCCCGGCCATGCGATGGGCAGTTCCACCGCCCAAAGGCTGCGGGCGGGCGACATGCCACAGCAGGATGCGGCCTCGCGCACCTCTGGGGGTACGCCTTCGAAGCCGCGCTGGGCGGGTTGGATGGCAAAGGGCAGGTTGAAGATGACCGAGGCGGCCACCAGCCCCTCGAAGCTGAAGACCAGCGGTCGGCCAAAGGTTGCGGCCCAGACCTGGCCCAGCGGCGAATGCGCCCCGAAAGCCACCATCAGGTAAAAGCCGAACACCGTGGGCGGCAGCACCAGCGGCAACATCACCAGCGCCTCGGCCAGGCCCTTGCCGCGAAAGCGGCGGTAGGCAAGGAACCGGCCCGCGGCCACGGCAACCGGCAACAGGATGGCAACCGTCCACCCGGCCAGTTGCATCGACAGGCCAAGCGCCGCCCAGTCCATGCCCTAACCGCCCGTCGGCACGGTAAAGCCATAGCGCGAAAGGATCGCGCGCGCGGCGGGGGCGTTGAGATAAGTATAGAACGCCCTGGCCACATCGCCCGCGCCGTTCAAAAGCACCATGCGCTGGCGCAGGGGTGTGTGCCAGTCTTCGGGGATCAGCGCGTAATGGCCACGCGGCGCCACTTCGGGCGCCAGCGCCAGCGCATAGGCGATGATGCCGCCTTCGGCATTGCCCGACAGCGCGAACTGGGCGGCCTGGCTGACATTTTCACCAAGGATCAGCGCCGGTTGCAGATCGTCCCACAGCCCGCGGGCGATCAGCGCCTCGCGCGCGCGCATCCCGTAGGGCGCATGATCGGGGTTGGCGATGGCAAAGCGGGTGATCCGCCCCGCCGCCAGCAGTGTGGCGAGCGCGTCCATATTTGCATCGGGCGTCAACGGCGATCCGTTCGGCGCCACGATGACGATCCGGCCGACGGCATAAACATCGCCTGCATCGGGGGTTAACCCGTCGTCGTGAAGATCCAGGATAAACTGTTCGTCGGCGGCCAGGAACATCTGGAATGGCGCCCCTTCGCGGATCTGACGGGACAGATTGCCGCTGGACCCGAACGAGAATTTCACCACCAGCCCGGTGTCGTCGGTGAAGGCGCGGGCAACATCGGCCATCGCAAAGCGCAGGCTTGAGGCCACCGCCACAACCGGCACATCCGCGTGTTCATCCGCTTGCGCGCGCGCGGGGCCCGCCCAAAGCGCCAGTGCCACCAACCCCGCAAGTACCGCGCGCCGGTCAAGGAACATCCGCACCACCCCCATGATATGTTTCACGAAACATATCGGTGGAAACCGGCCGGGCGGTCAAGCGTTATTTTCATTCGGGAATATCCCCCAGCAACGACTGGAGCGCCGACAGACGCGGGGCCGCTGAATTGGCCGCGTCAGCCTCGATCGCGCGGTAATGATCCAGAACCGCGCGCCCGGCCCCGGTCAGCACCGCCCCGCCGCCGCCCGGCCCGCCACGGGTACTGTCAACCAGCGGCGCGCGAAACATCGCGTTCATCGTGGTGATCAACTGCCAGGCACGCTTGTAACTCATGCCCATCTCGCGCCCGGCCGCGGCGATAGAGCCGGTGCGCGCGATCCGTTCCAGAAGCTCGGCCTTGCCCGGCCCGATCATCGCGCCACCGCCAAACACGATGCGGATCCGCAGGGCCGGGGGTTTGGGGGGCTGGTTCATCGCGCAACTATCCTGACAGGCGGCATGTGATGCAAGCGCATTCCATCCCATGGCAGGCCCGGCCACCGCCCCACGATGAACCGCCACCCGCCACCCCCAGCCATCCCCTGCACAACACGTTAAAGCAATTTCAGAAAAAGTTGATAGAGTTTTTCGGTTATAAATTGTGCAAAATCAATATCATACAGCGTTTTTACCGTTTCAAAGAAAGCCGAACCGCTGTAGGGCCGCGGTGCAAAGCGCAATGTCACGGTCGCGCGCCCGGCCTCGGTCGCGAAGGTCAGGTCGATCCGCTGCGCCTCGGCCACCCGCGCGACGATGGCCAGCCCCAGCCCCATCGCGACCCTTCCCCTGATGCAGGCAATCACCGTCGAAGGCTGCCGCAGGGGCAAAAGCTGGGGGCTTTTCACCGCAACCGCGACGCTGATGCGGTTGCTGCGCAGAACCGGGGTCGCGGCTTTTGGGAACGATCTGAAACGGGGGCCCTGTCATCGGGCCACACCGGCCCCGCCGTTTCATTAACGCCGTGTTACCCCAGCAACGCAGGCAGGGCCGCATAGCCGCGAAACCGCATGCGTCCGCCGGGGATCCGCGGACCGGCAAGGCGGTAGTTCGGGAACCGTTCCAGAAACCGACCGATCGCGATCCGCCCCTCCATCCGCGCCAGGGTCAGGCCCACGCAGATATGCGGGCCACCGGCAAAGGCCAGATGGCGGTTTGGCTTGCGGGTGATGTCGAACCGGGCGGGGTCGGGAAACTGCGCAGGGTCGCGGTTTGCCGCGCCGATGCACAGATGCAGGTTGGTGCCCTTGGGCAGGGTCATGCCATCCAGAACGATCTGGGCGCTGGTTTCACGGTTGCCCAACTGGTTGGGCGACAGATAGCGCAGCACCTCTTCCACCGCCGAACCGATCAGGGCTGGATCTTCCAGCAACAGCGCCCGTTGATCTGGGTGATCGTACAGCGCGGCCAGCGCGTTGCCGATCAGGTTTGTCGTGGTTTCATGCCCCGCGTTCAGGATGAAGATGCAGTTTTGCAAAAGCTCGGTCTCGGTCAGCTTTTCATCCGCACCCTCGCCCTGGATCAGCCGGGTCAGCACATCGGTTTCGGGGTTACCGGGCGCGGCGCGGCGGCGCGCCACCAGATCTTCGAGATATGTCTTGAAATCGATCACCGCCGCCTGGCCCTGCGCCAGTTGCTCGGCGGTCAGCGACGGTTCCAACGCCCCCAGAATGGCCAGCGACCAGGCCCGCAGCGGCCCGCGTTCTTCCATCGGGACTGCCAGCAGATTGCCGATGATCTGGATCGGGATGGTCGCGGCGAAATCCTCGATCAGGTCGGCGGGTTGCCCGGCCGCCTGCCGTTCGGCCAGCCGGTCAAGCAGGTATTCCACCGTCTCGATCAGCCCCGGCTCCATCCGCGCCAGCGCGCGCGGGGTCAGGGCCGATGTCATGATCTTGCGCACCCGCGTGTGCAGGGGCGGGTCACTGAATACAAGGGATGTTGTGTGGTGCTCGAACAGCGGCGATCCCACCCCGAATTTCGGGCCGAAGGTTGCCTTCTTGTCGGACAGATACAGCGTAGTGTCACGGTAGATCCGGTCAAGATCGGCATGGCGGCTTAGCAGGACCGACCCGTCGGGTTGGCGCAGAACCGGCGCATGGGCCAGCAGTGCCTCGTACCAGGGGAACGGATCATCGACAAAGCCGACAGGCGGATGGTCCAGCGAAAACCCCGCGATATCCTGGGCCGAAATCGCAAGGGAACCGGTGTTTTTCTGCATGCTCCTGCTCCGTTTGTTCGGGTCTGTTTTGTTCGGGTCTGTTGCGAAAAGACCGACCCTACGGCCCGATCTTGCCAAGAACACCTGCACGCCCCACATTTATATGAAAAAGCATCAATCCGACAGGCGCAATGCGACAGGCTGTCAAGCTTGGCTGCGGGTCATCGGGTGATGCCCATCGGCCACTCGGATCACCAAAACAACCCCGAGAAATGTTGATCGCCGCCTTCGTAGACAAAAGTCAGCGATGACCCACGGCCCGCCCCCTTAGCCATCGGCCTGGGTAAAAATCCCTGCATAACGGTCGCGCAACTGGTTCTTTTGCACCTTGCCCATGGTGTTGCGCGGCAGGGCGTCAACCACCTCGGTCCGCCTGGGGCGCTTGAACCCTGCGATATCGCGCCTTGCCGCCGCCTCGATCGCGGCGATATCAATGGTCC
>JACIYW010000136.1 GCA_014359745.1 Paracoccaceae bacterium
CCCACATATCTCTTCAGATACCAATCATGTCAAAGAGCACCAAGAGACAAAATCAAACAGAAACGCCACATAAGCAGCGGTCCCGCCAACCTCATCTCCGGAAATCCCAAAACCGCAAATCTCCCGCAGCCCCAGTCCCAAACAACCTGCGTCGTCCGGTGAAGCGGTGTTTAGAGAACCCGCCGCAGGGCCGCAACCCCCTTCTCTGCACAAATTGAAAGTTTTTTGACGTTTGTTATTTATCAATAGGTTGAAGGCATTTTTTTAGCCGTGCCCCCTGCGCCTGCGGTGAATGACCCCGACTCGGGGCAGTTATCCACAGACTCAGCCCCCAGTCTGGCCCCCAGTCTGCGCCCGAAGTGTTCGTCACCTGACATAAGAGTCCCGTCAGCGCTTTGGTGTGTCATACCTTGGGCATGAGACGTGATGACATCTGCCTTTACCTTGGCCCCGCCAACCGTGTCGAGCTCCGATCGCCAACCGAAACTCTCGACAAGCGCGGTGTCGCGCCGCACAGCACAAACTATCGGTAAAACAGGCTTAGCGCCCGAACAGGGCCGTCAGATCTTCATCCGTTTGAACAGCGGTTCGGGAAGCGCGCGGATGATCGCCATGATCAGCCACCACACCGGCCTGACATAGACGACATTGCGCCGCCACCTGACGGCGCGGTCAATCGCTGTTGCCACCTCGGCGGGGGTCGCGGTCAGCCACGCGGGCAGGGGCATCCCGGCGGTCATGCGGGTGGCCACAAAGCCGGGCAGCACGGTGATCACCCGCACATCGCGTGCCGCCAGCCGGTTGCGCAGGCCCGACAGAAAGGCGGTGAACCCGGCCTTGGCCGCGCCGTAGATGTAATTCCTTGCCCGCCCCCGGTCGCCCGCCACCGAACTGATCCCGATCAGCATGCCGCTGCCGCGTTCTTCGAACCGGTTGGCAAGGGCGGCGAGGATCAGGGCCGGCCCCTCGAAATTGCTGCGCAGCACCAGGGTTGCGGCATCCGCGTCGCCCTCATCCCGCGTCTGATCGCCCAACACGCCAATGGCCGATACCGCGATTTGCGGCAGGGGCGTCAGGCCATCGACGAACTGCGGATGCGACGCGGTGTCCAGTACATCAAAGCTGTGCAGCGTCACGGTGACGCCGTGGCGCAGTTCCAGATCGGCCTTGTCGGCCGCCAGCCGCCCGACATCGCGCGCGGCAAGCTGCACGGGGTGGCCCCTGGCAGCAAATCGATGCGCCACCGCAAGCCCGATATCAGACCGGCCACCCAGAATCAGAACCGGCCCCCGCATCACAAGCCCAGCCGATCGGATTGGGCCGAGGCGAAATGACCGGTCGCACCGGTCTGCAACCGCCAGTCGTGAAACGCGGCCATCCGTGGATCGGCCGCGCGCAGGGTTTCGGGGCGCAGGCGGCTGTCCTTGGCCAGATAGAACCGCCCGCCATGATCGACGGTGATCCGGTCCAGCCTCTCCAGCAAGGGCAGGGTGCGCGGCGTCATCGGGAAATCAAGGGCAAGGGTGTAGCCTTCCATCGGAAAGGAAATCCGGCTGTCCTGGGCGCCAAAGCGTTTGATCACCGACAGGAAAGACCCCTGGCCCGACGCGGAAATCTCTTTCAAGAGCTTGCGCAGCCCATCGCGGGATGCCGCCAGCGGCAGCACCGACTGGAATTGCACAAAACCGCGGCGGCCATAGATCCGGTTCCAGTGTCCGATGGCATCGAGCGGATAGAAAAACGTATCCCAGTCAACCAGGCTTTGCCCCGCGCCGAACACGCCCTTGCGATAGTATACGGCATTGAAGGCACGCACCGTCACGCGGTTCAGCGCGAAACCGGGCGCGTCAAAGGGTACGGACAGGTTGATTTTTCGGGGCGTCGAAAATGGTGCGCGCGCCTTTTTGGGCGGCAGATCGGCCAGCCGGGCATGTTCGCCCAACATCAGCAGCGACCGGCCCATATTGGTGCCCGATGCCAGACAATCGATCCAGGCCACGGAATAGGTCGTGTCTTGTGCCGCCGCGAACCCCTCCATCACCGCATCAAGATCGGGCGCGGGGATCAGGGTTTGCCGTATCCAGCCGCTTTCAACCGCGATCATCCTGAAAGACGCGCGCAAGATCACACCGGTCAGACCCATGCCGCCGATCGTCCAGTGGAACAGATCGATGTGCGCATCCCGGCTTGCGCGCACCACCGCCCCATCGGGTTGCATCACGTCGATCCAGTCGACGAAATTGCCGAAACTGCCATGCCGGTGATGGTTCTTGCCGTGCACATCCGCCGCGATCATGCCGCCGATGGTCACGAATTTGGTGCCGGGCGTCACCGGCACGAACCAGCCGCGCGGCCGCATCGCCGTAACCAGATCGCCCAGGATCACCCCCGCCTCAACCGTGATCTGGCCGGTGGCGGGATCGAAGGCCAACATACGGTTGAAATGGCGCATGTCCGCCGTCTGCGCGGGATTGAAGGCGCTGTCGCCATAAGCGCGGCCTGCGCCGCGCGCGATCAGCGGGCCGCGCGCCACCAGGGCGCGCATGTCTTCGTCATCGCGGGGCGCGCTGACCGCGCAGTCCGCCACCGGATATCTGCCCCAGCCAGAAAGGATCATGCCCGTTCCCCCGTTCCGCCAAAGACATAGCGCCGATCGAACTGATATTTCGCCATATATCCCACTGCCAAGCCCAGAACCGCCCCCACCTCGCGCATCAGATCGTCACGCCAGATCAGCCAGAAACCGGTTTCCGATCCCCAGAAGATCAACGTGGTGACCGCCCCGGTGCCGGTATAGCGCGCAAATTTCCGGCCATGCGCCCTAAGGCCGGTTTCCCGGTCGCCAAAGATCCAGCGCCGGTCAAGCAGGTACTTCACCACCAGCCCGACCACCGTACCAGCCGCAACCGCCAGCGCAAACCCCATGGCCGAGGCCGCGAACGCCAGAACGCAGCGTTGCGCACCAAGATTGGCCAGTGTGGCGATCACCGCAAACAAACCATAGCGCAGGATCAACGTGCCATTGGTCACAAAACCACACCCCCAACCGCAAAGCAGAGGATCAACACCAGACAGGCCTGGCTTGCCCTGTCATGGGTGGCAAAGACGATGGGATCGTCGGTCATCTTGCCGCGATGCGCCGTCATCACGATGCGCCCGATCCAGTACAGCAGCACAAGGCAGATACCCCACAGCACATTCGGTGTCTGGTAAAGTTGCTGCACATCGGGCGAATTGATGTAAAGCGCCAGCACCATGATAGACACATAGCCGGCCGTGATTGCCATGCCCGCAACGATCGGCAAATCGCCCGCCCGGTATCCCCTGCCCGCAAAGGAATAACGGCCATGGGCAATGCCATCCACCAGTTCCGCCTGCCGCTTTACCGCCGCAAGCGACAGGAAAAAGAAGATGGAAAACGCCAGCAGCCACACCGACAACACCGTACCCGCCGCGACCGAACCGGCAATGATGCGCAGGGTGTAAAACCCGGCCAGAATGCAGATATCGGCCACGATCTTGTGCTTGAAATACAGTGAATAAGCCGTGGTGGTGATGAAATAGCCCAGCACCACCAAAAGCGTCGGCACGCCCGACAAAAGCGCCACGCCCAGCCCCGCCAACAGCAAAAGCGGTAAAATCGCCGTCGCCCGCCGCGCCGACAGTGCCCCGCTTGCAATCGGGCGCATCCGCTTGCGCGGGTGGGCGCGGTCCGATGACAGATCCAGCAGGTCGTTCAGCACATAAACGGTCGAGGCCACCAGACAGAACCCGATAAAGGCCATCATGGAATGCGCAAGCATCGGCAGGCTGAACTGATGCGCCAGCGCCATAGGCAGGAACACAAGAACGTTCTTCAGCCATTGATGCGGTCGGATCTCCTTCAGAATAGGGGCAATCGCGCCCTGCGGGTTTCCCAGATGTTCAACCGGGCGGTCGCCTGTCTCTACTCGGGCGCGCAAACGGGGGCTGGCATTCACGGTAACCGCCCCCGCCGCCACCGCCCAGACGGGCAGATCCGCCCCCCTGTCCCCGACATAGACAAAGCCCTGCGCACCGAACCGGTGCGCCAGGAACGCCGCCTTTTGCGCCCCGCCCAGATTTGTGGTGCCGTCGCTGCCGTGCGCCTCATCGAACAGGCCCAGATGGTCGGCAATGCCGTCGGCGATGATCTGGTCCGTCGCCGTCACCAGCACCACCCGCCCCCCCGAGGCGCGCCAGTCCTCGATCAGCGCCAGAACCTCGGCGGCATAGGGCAGACAGGAATAATCCATCCTGGCCCGCGCCGCCAGAAACCGCTTCAGCGCCGCGCGCCCGCGCAGCAGCGCGGCGATCACGCCGGGCAGGATCAACCAGCTTTGCGACAGCGCCGCCCAGAAGCTTTCATACAGCATGTCGGACCGAACAAGGGTTCCGTCGAGATCGACAACAAGGGTTTTTTCGGCCTGCACCTGCCACCTCTCCCTTTGTTGGGGTTTGGGTGACTATAGCGGGTTGCCGTGGCATTGGAAGCGCGGCATCCATGGGGGTGCCTGGCTGACCGCAAACACCCATGTTCATGCCAGAATGTCGCGGGACAGGGGTCAAAGGTTGTTCACGGCGCCGGGCGTTCCCACCTGTTGGGTGTGAATGGAACAGGAGAGGGTGTTGCATGCGGGCTTTCGGCCTTTGGTATTTTTTCGGCGCCATCGCGGCGGCAGCGCTGCACGGCCCGGTCGTGGTGGCCCAGGATGCGCAGACCCTTGCGCAGCAGCGCGCCGCCTATGACGCCGATGTCGCCAAACCGATAACCGCGCTGCAACCGTTCCGCTTTGAAACAGCGATGCAGGCCCCCGATGGCACCGGTTTGCGGCTTGTCTCGCTCAATCCGCGCATGAACGCATGGTTCTTGCTGGAGGTAACGCGCCCCGGTCAGACGCGCGCTGAACGCTATCACCTGGAAAACCCCAACCCGGAGGGCGCGCGGATTTCCCTGGCCCAGGATGTCGCCGATCTGCTGGTCACGGCAGGCAACCAGCCGATCCGATGTAATCTGTTCGGGGCAGAGGGCGCACAATCACTGAACGCCGCCCGCGAGACCGGCCTGGCCTTTGCGCCGCTCTGCGACAGTCATCTGTTGCTGCGCAACCCTGTCACGGGGTCAAGAACCAGCAAGGAACGCACGGTCGAATTCCTGCGCGACAACGTCTGGATGGGCGAATCGATCGTCGAATCGGTCAAGGGCACTTTCTTCAAGGATGCCTTCATGGAAAGCGGTGCGCTGCGCGACAGCACCGATCAGGGGGCGATTGTGCAGGGGCCGGGGGCGGCGGATATGGCCGCCCGGCCACTGATGGCCACGTCGATGGGATTTGACCTTGTCGGCACCCCGCCGGGCGGGATGGCGATGGGTGACTGGTACGCGGTGCAGGAGGCGCCGGGCATTTTCGCCAGCGCCCTGCAACCGGGTCGCATCAACCCTGCCATCCTTGGCCGCCGGGGCGAAACCAACGCGCTCGATGCGGTCGAAAGCCGGGCCGATGCCTATCTGGTGGCCTTTGACCTGTCATTTTTTGATCTCGGATATGAAATGGGCACCGAACATCCGCGGGTGGACTGGTCGCCGCGCGCCCAAGGGTCCGCCCGAAACACGCGGCTGCCGGGGCCTGATGGCGTGGGGTCCACGGCGCCGCTGGTTTCCACCGGCATGGTCAGCCCGGCGCAAACCCGGCGGGTTGCCGCAACCTTTACCGCCGGGTTCAAACGGTCGCACGGGGCGTTCAAATTTGGCCCCCTGTCCCAGACCGAATACGCCCATCATTATGGTTTCATCGTGCAGGGCGTGGTACTGAGCAAACTGCGGCGCGATCTGTCGACGATCTATGTGCTTGATGACGGCAGCGTGGGCATGAAAACCTGGACAAGCGCCGATGATGCGCTTCTGCCCCGCATCCGCTTTGCCCGCCAGAACGGCGTGCCGCTGATCGTGCCCGATCCCGACAGCGGCGCGGGCGTGCCGGGGCCGTTCGTGCGCCAATGGGGGCCGGGAAACTGGTCCGGCTCCGCAGATACCGAGTTGCGCACGCTGCGCGCCGGGGCCTGCATGAAAAGCGCGGGCGGAAAGCAGTTCCTGATCTATGGCTATTTCTCGACCGCAACGCCTTCGGCCATGGCGCGCACCTTTCAGGCCTATGGCTGCGGCTATGCGATGCTGCTGGACATGAACGCGCTCGAACACACCTATATGGCGCTTTACACGCCGGGCGAGGGCGATCTGGGTATCAAGGCATCGCATCTGGCCAAGGGCATGGCGGTGGTTGACCCGGTGATTGCGCGCGGCGTCACCACGCCGCGCTTTATCGGGTTTTCGGACAACCGCGATTTCTTTTACCTCTTGCGAAAGGAACCGACATGACGCGCGCCCTTGGTGGCATTGCGGGGCTGTTGATGCTGGTCGCCCCGGTGGTAATGGCTGGCACGCTGGCGGAAAACAATGCCGCGCTGTTTCGCCAGTTGCAGCAGGAACGCGGGATCAGTGACGCGGCGCTGACGCGGATCAAGGCGATTTTCGCGGGGTCGCCTTTGATCGGGCAGGGAAACCCCGCCGTCACCCGCCACCCGATGACCCCCGATCAGGCGCGCGCCCGTATTGGCCCGGATGCCGACCGCCATTACCGCAATCCGCAGTTTGAACGGATATGCGGCGGCCCCTATATGGCCCCGCTTTATGATCCCGCCACGCAGCGCCCCGAGGATGCGACGGTCTGCGCCGACATGTTCGAATATCCCAACATCCCCTTCACCTATCCGGTGGTCTGGGTGCGGGCATCAGAAGCCGCCCGGCTTTGCGCGGCCGAAGGCAAGCGCATCGGCGACGCCCATGAATGGGAAGGCGCGGCAGCGGGCGCGTTGCTGCCGCCCGATTACCGTTTCGATCTGGCGCGCGGTCAAAGCATGAGCGCCGCCGTCAACCGGATGCGGGCCGCGCATAATGCGAAATACGCCCCCACGCAGAACTGGGCCTACGGGCCGCGCTACCAGACCGGCATCTGCGCCGCCGCCAGCAGCAAAAGCCCCGGTTGCAACGGCGGCAGCTATCGCGATTGCGGGTCGAACACCTATCCGACCGGCAGTTTTCCGAACTGCCGCAGCGCTCTGGGCGTTTATGACCAGCATGGCAATGCCGCCGAACACATGAACCTGCCGCTCGCCCCCGATCAGATGGCCAGCCGGGGCAGCACGACGCTGGGCGTGACCGAGATG
>JACIYW010000137.1 GCA_014359745.1 Paracoccaceae bacterium
CTGTGCGGAAGGTGAAGACATGAGCGCGGGCGGGGGGCCGGGCAAGGGGGCTTTCCGCCCCCTCTGCGCCTTTGGCGCATTTACCCCCGAGAGTATTTTCGCCAAGGGGATGAACATGAGCGGAGTAAGTTGATGGATCTTTCGGCGATTGACCCCTTGGTGTTGCTGGCATCGCTGATGGTGGCGGCGACACCCATTCTTCTGGCGGCGACGGGGGAACTGGTGGTGGAAAAATCCGGGGTTCTGAACCTTGGGGTTGAAGGGATGATGATCACCGGCGCCATTTGCGGGCTGGCGGTGGCGGTGGAAACCGGCAGCCCGGCGCTGGGCTTTCTGGGCGCGGCGCTGGGGGGGGCGGTGATTTCGCTGATCTTCGCGGTGCTCACGCAGGTGTTTCTGGCCAATCAGGTGGCGACGGGGCTGGCGCTGACGCTGTTCGGGCTGGGGTTTTCGGCCTTGCTGGGACAGGGCTATATCGGGGTAAAGCCGCCGCCCACCGGGCAGGTGCCCATTCCCGGCTTGTCGGAGATACCGGTTCTGGGGCGGGTGGTGTTCAGCCATGACCTTATCGTCTATCTGTCTCTGATCCTGGTGGCTTTGGTCTGGGCGGTCCTGAAATACACGCGCGCGGGCCTGATCCTGCGCGCGGTCGGGGAAAACCACGGGGCGGCGCATGCGCTGGGCTACAAGGTGGTGCGCATCCGCGTGCTGGCCATCATGTTCGGCGGCGCGCTGGCCGGTCTGGGCGGGGCTTATCTGAGCCTGGTACGAGTGCCGCAATGGACCGAGGGGATGACGGCGGGGGCCGGGTGGATCGCGCTGGCCATCGTGGTTTTCGCGTCGTGGAAGCCATGGCGCATCATCCTTGGGGCCTATCTTTTTGGCGGGATCACCGTCTTGCAGCTCAATCTGCAAGCGGCGGGGGTAAAGGTGCCGGTCGAATACTTGTCGATGAGCCCGTATCTGATAACCATTCTGGTTCTGGTCATCATGTCTTCGGGCCGGTCGCGCGCGGCGCTGAATGCGCCGGCCGCCCTTGGGCAGACTTTCCACGCCTCAAGCTAGGGGCACAGTAGCAAAACCGGGCGTTTGAGCCCGCATGAACAACAGGGAGACAGGGAACATGGATCGCAGAACACTTATCGCCGGGATGGCCGCCCTTGGCCTGGCCGGGCCGACCTTTGCCCAACAGGATACCGTCAAGGCAGGGTTCATCTTTGTCGGGCCGATCGGGGATGGCGGCTGGACGTTCGAACATAACCGCGCCCGCCTGGCGGTCGAGGACCATTTCGGGGCCAAGGTGACAACCGTCTTTCAGGAAAGCGTGCCCGAAGGGGCGGATGCGGAACGCGCGATCACGCAGATGGCGTTGGGGGGGGCCGATATCATCTTTACCACCTCGTTTGGGTACATGGACCCGACGCTGAACGTGGCCAAGAAGTTTCCCAAGGTGAAGTTCGAACATGCCACGGGCTTCAAACGCGCCGACAACCTGTCAACCTATTCGGCCCGGTTCTATGAAGGCCGCGCCATCGAGGGCGTGATTGCCGGACGCATGACCAAGACCAACAGGATCGGGTACATCGGATCGTTCCCGATCCCCGAGGTGATCCGCGGCATCAATTCGGCCTATCTGCACGCGAAAAAGGTCAATCCCGACGTCGAATTCAATATCATCTGGGCCTATACCTGGTTTGATCCGGCCAAAGAGGCCGACGCCGCCAAGGCCCTGATCGAACAGGGCAATGATGTGATCATCCAGCACACCGATTCCACCGCGCCGCAGGCCGCGGCAGAGGCGAAGGGCAATGTGATCACCTTTGGTCAGGCCTCCGACATGGCCGAATATGCGCCGATGCCGCGCGTCTCTTCGATCATTGACAACTGGGCCCCCTATTACATCGCCCGCGTTCAGGCGGTGATGGATGGCACATGGGAAAGCACCGACACCTGGGACGGGATCGGCGCGGGCATGGTGGGCATCGGCGAGATCAGCGACGCGGTTCCCGCAGAGGTGAAGGCCGAGGCGCTGGCGCTGAAAGACAGCATCGCATCGGGCGCATATCACCCCTTTACCGGACCGATCAACAAGCAGGACGGATCGCCCTGGCTGGCGGCGGGCGAGGTTGCCGATGACGGCACGCTGGCCGGGCTGAACTTTTATGTCGAGGGCATCAAGGGCGATATCCCGAACTGAGCCGCGACCGTCGTGACGATGCTGGGGGAGCGGCGGGAGGAGCGGGCCGGGTAAGGTCAGGCGGCCTTTTCAACCGCCGCAGCCCCCCCGGCGCCGGGATTGATGATCGCGGCGTGCAGGGCGCGGATCGCCGCCTTCAGATCGTCGCGCCCCACAACGAACTGCACATCGACCCGGCGGGTGGTCTGCTGGGCGGCGACGATGTCGATCCCTGCCCCTTCCAAGGCCGCCAAACCGCGGCTGAGCACCCGCAGCCCGCCCATATCGCGCCCGATCACCGAAGCGATGGACAGCGCCCGCACGTTCAGATCGGCGCTGGGATAGCGTTCGGCAAGATCGCGTTCGACGCGGCGGATCGATTTCAGCGGCGCATCAACATAATGGGTGATGGTATTGGCATTCGAGGTTTTGGACACGATCCACACCCCGTGCCGTTTGAGCACCTCAAGGATGGTGGCGTCATAGCCCTTGACGCCGACCATATCCTGTTCGAACACCTCAAGCGCATAGATGTTCAGGCCGGTCACGATCTCGGCCCCCGGCTTCCCGGCCGGTTGATCATCGATCAGGGTTCCGGGATCGCCGGGATCAAAGGCGTTGGTCACACGCAGCGGCACATCGGCGCGGCGCAGGGCCTTGGCGGCGGTGGGGTGGATTGCCTCCATCCCCATGTTCGACAACTGATCGGCCACGTCATAGTTGGTATGGCCGATCTTTTGCACGGTTTCCGCACCGACCAGTTTCGGATCGGCAGAGGAAAGGTGGAATTCCTTGTGGATGATCGCCTCGACCGGGCGGGTCAGGGCGGCGATGCGCGAGAATGTCACCTCGGAATAGCCGCGATCGAATTCGCGCATCAGCCCTTCGCGGCATTGGGCATAGCCGGTGACGATGGGCATTTCCGTGGCGAAATCCACATCCTGAAGGCCAGAGGCGATGCGTTCGTCCAGGGTATATTCCGCCTCGTCGCGCCAGCCGCTCAGATCGACGCAGCGGGCGTTGACGTTGTGGCGGCGCAAGAGCATCGCGGTGACAAAGGCCGAATGCGCCTCGCCCAGGCCCGACAGCAGTTCGCGGATCACAAGCATATGTTCCGACAGGCGGAAATGGCCATAGGAACACAGGCGTTGCAGATCAATCAGGCAGGAACGCGCGCCCTCGATCCGTTCGCGCACGAAATCATCGGCCATGGATTTATCGGCCGGATGATCCAGCACGGCGGCATGGGCCGTGCCCATCGCCTCGGCGACGCGGGTCAGGGCATCGGACCAGCCATGATCGTTCTCGGCGCTGGCAAACAGGCCGTAGACACCGGGTTTGCCGGATTTCTTGTGTTCCAGCAACAGGTCGGTGATGCCGCCAAAGGCGGACACCACGAAGACGCGGCCGTAAAGCGCATCGCCTTCGCGGCCGCCGATGAACAGCGTGTCCACGAGTTCGGGCAGGCGCGACATGGACGTGCCGCCGATCTTCTCGACGGTATGCGGGCCAAAGTCTTTGGGTGTCTCTGTCAAGGTTTGTACCTCTTTTTGTCTGCGCCTGCTGCCGGAACCGGCGGGTGTCAGGCCAGGGGGCCCTTGCGCACGGGCAGGGGAACGGGCCGTCCACGTTCCGCGAGGAACTCGGGCCGGGGGTTCGGGGCGGCGTAGGGCTGCCGCAATTGGTTCGAGACCGCGTTGAACACGAAGAACGCGTTCGAGCGGGGGAAGGGCGTGATGTTACCGTTCGATCCGTGCATCGTGTTGGAATCGAAGAAGATCAGCGTGCCCGCAGGCCCAACCGCGGGATCGATGCCATAGCGATCCACCAGCCATTCCAGCGCCCCGTGGGACGGCGTGCCGACCTTCTGCGCCTTGAGCGAGGTTTCGTGGTTGCGCTCTGGCGTCTTGCCCGCGCAGCCGATGAAGTGGCGATGGGAGCCGGGGATCAGCATCAAGGGCCCGTTCAGCGCCGAATTGTCGGTCAGCAGCACCGAGGCGGATACCGCCCTCGGGCGCGGCATGCCGTCTTCGGCATGCCATGTTTCGAAATCGGAATGCCAGTAGAATTCCTTGCCGGTGAAACCGGGTTTGTAGTTAAGCCGCGATTGGTGGATATAGACATCCTCGCCCATCAGAAACCGGGCGACGCCCGCAAGGCGCGCGTCCTGCGCCAGCCGCAGGAACATGGACGAATAACGTTCAAGACGAAAGATCGTGCGGACCGCATCGGTGCCCGGTTCGGTAATGACGTCTTCCGCATCCGATCCGCCCAGAGCCTGGCGCAGATCATGCGCGGCATCCTGCAAATGGCGGATCTCAGCCGGGGAAAACGCATCCCGGATCACCAGGTATCCATTGCGTTCATAAGACTGCGCCTGTTCGCGGGAAATCGGCGAATGTTCCGACCAGTCGGCCCAGACGACCGGATCCTTTCGATCGGTCCAGTATTCCCGGTCAAACACGCGCGTTGGATAGGTGTCTGTTTCGGAAGTAATGTCCCGTCTCGCTTCGTTCATCTTGTCTTCCTTCTGCTGTTACACTCGTGCCGAGCCGAAGGAAGCGTCGCTCCGGCTCGGAACCAAAACCCAAAAGACAAGCGCGCCGCCTAGTCGGCAACCTCATCGGGCGCGGCGTAGGAGCCATCGGCGCGGTGCACTTCCGTTCCCGTCACTGGCGGGTTGAAAGTGCAGGTCACCACCAGGTCTTCAGTGGCGCGCACGGTATGCTTGTCATGCAGGTTCAAAGCATACATCACACCGGGGCGTATCTGATGGGTTTCGCCGGTGCCGTGGTCGGTGATCGACCCGGTTCCCGACACGCAATATACGCATTCGAAGTGATTTTTGTAGTGGAACGTATGTTCCGACCCGGCCTTCAGCGTGGTGATGTGGAATGAGAACCCCATCCCGTCATCGGCCAGCAGCAGGCGCACCGATGTCCATTGCGCATCCGATACCGCGCGGTCGGTGTTTTTCAGTTCATTGAAATCGCGTACTATCATGGGGTCACTCCGCCGCCAGTTTCTGTTTTGTGCAGGCCGACACGGCATCGCGCAGGATGGTCAGGCCTTGCTGGAACTCTGCCATGGGCGTGGTCAGGGGCGCCAGCACCTTTACCACCTCGTCATCGGAACCCGAGGTTTCGATGATCAGCCCGTTGCGAAACGCCTCGGCGCAGATGCGCCTGGCCAGATCGCCCGATCCCACATCGACACCCTGCATCATGCCGCGCCCCTTGAGCCGGGCGCCGGGAACCTGTGTTGCAATGCCGCGCAGCGCCTCGTTCAACACGGCGGCCTTGCCGGCGATTTCCTTGACGAAAGCGTCATCGGCCCAGAATTTTTCCAGCGCCACGCGCGCGGTGACAAAGGCATGGGTGTTGCCGCGGAAGGTGCCGTTGTGTTCGGCGGGTTTCCAGATGTCATGTTCGGCGCGGATCAGCACGGTGGCGAATGGCAGCCCGAACCCCGAAAGGGATTTGGCCAGCGTGATCATGTCGGGGTCTATCCCCATCTCGTCAAAGCTGAAAAACGTGCCCGACCGGCCGATACCGGCCTGAATGTCATCGACAATCAACAGCGCGCCGTGTTTTCTGGCAAGCCGCGCCACGCCGCGCACCCAGTCGGGCGAGGCCGCGTTCAGCCCGCCTTCGCCCTGCACCAGTTCCAGGATAAAGGCGGCAGGCGCATCGACGCCGCTGGAGGAATTGGACAGCATCAAATCGACCTGTGCCAGCGTATCAACGCCCGGCCCAAACGCCCCTTCATAAGGCATGTGGGTAACATCGCCCAGCGCGACGCCCCCCGCACCCGCGCGTTTCCCCACATTGCCCGTCAGCGCCAGCGCGCCAAGGGTCATGCCATGAAAGCCGTTGGTAAATGCAATCACGTTGCGCCGACCCGTGACCTTGCGCGCCAGTTTCAGCGCCGCTTCGACGGCGTTGGTGCCGGTCGGGCCGGTCATCATCACCTTGTGGTCCATGTTGCGGGGCCGCAGGATCAGGCGTTCGAACGTTTCCAGAAACGCCGCCTTGGCGCCGGTGTACATATCCAGACCATGCGCGATGCCGTCATTGGTGATGTGGTCGATCAGCGCGGCCTTCATGTCGGGATCGTTATGGCCGTAATTGAGCGAGGAACACCCCGCCAGAAAGTCGATATAGTCGCGGCCATCGCTGTCGGTCAGGATGGAACCGCTGGCGCGGTTGAACACCACGTCAAAGTTGCGGCAATAGCTGCGCACCTGGGATTCGCGGCGGGCAAAGATCATGGGTTCGGCTGTCTTGACAGACGACATGGGATTTCCTTTGGTAGGTTCAATTTGTGCAGGCGCCCCGGGGCGGCCCCCGATCAGGCCCCGATCACGCGACGCGGCGCAGACCCCGGCCAAGGTCGATCGTGACCATGTGTTCGGTGCCGTGGTGGCCGTCGAAATGCGCGCGCCGTTCGAAATGCGGGGCGCTGTCAAGCGACCCTTGGGCGCGTTTGGCAAAGCTTGCGAACAGCGCCCAGGACGCGGCGTTGTCATGGGTGATGGTGGTCTGCAAACGGCGCACGGGATCGCAGACATCGCGTTCCAGAATGCCGTTCAGCATCCGGCGGCCAAGGCCCTGCCCGCGCGCGGCCTCGGCCACGGCAACCTGCCATACGAACAGGGTCTGGGGATCGTCGGGCACGATATAGCCCGAAATCCAGCCGACAATCCGCCCGTCCATCTCGGCGACGATGCAGGTTTCGGCAAAATGATCGCATTGGATCAGGTTGCAATACATGGAATTTTCATCAAGCGGCTTGCACGCCCGGATCAGACCCCAGATCGCGGCCCCATCCTCGCGGCGCGGACGTCGCAG
>JACIYW010000138.1 GCA_014359745.1 Paracoccaceae bacterium
TGGGCGCCCCGGTCAAGGGACCGACCCCGGCGGGCTGAACCCTGCTTTTGGCTAGGCGCGCGAGGGTTTGAACGGGGCCATGCCCGCGCGCGCCAGTTCATCCGCGCGTTCGTTTTCGGGATGGCCCGCGTGGCCCTTGACCCATTCCCACGTCACATCGTGTTGGGCCTGCGCCGCATCGAGGCGCTGCCACAGGTCGATATTCTTGACCGGTTTTCCGGTCGAGGTGCGCCAGCCCTTGCGTTTCCAGCCTGGCATCCAGTCGCAGATGCCGTTTTTCACATAGGCGCTGTCGGTCACGATGGTGATGGCGGCGTCGCGTTTCAGGCTTTCAAGCGCCGAGATCGCGGCCAACAGCTCCATCCGGTTGTTGGTTGTCAGCGCCTCGCCGCCCGACAGCGCGCGCTCTTTGACCACCGTGTCGCCGTCGCGCGCCTGCATCAGGCAGCCCCAGCCGCCCGGACCGGGATTGCCGGAACAGGCGCCATCGGTAAAGGCGTAAAGTTTCGCCATGCCATCCCCCATCGTCATCGTGCCGCGCGGTGTGTTGCGCGGCCTCAAGGGGGTCTGAATCCCCATGGCAGGAAAGGCAAGGGAAAGATTGCAGTGGGGTGGGGGCGAACCGCCGCGAAACCGGGCATCTGGTCGATATCGGCGGGTCTTTACGGTGTTTGTGCGCAGAGTGCCCTCGACCCCGAAAAATCCTGCCCCTATGATAGCGGAAAAAGAGGAGTGCGCAGGTGTCGCGGCCAATCGTGGGGATCATCGGCAATCGCCATCTGGTCAACGATCAGTATGAGGTGCTTGGCGGCGGCTTGATGAATGCCGACGCCCTGGCCGGGGTGGCGGATGCGATGCCGGTGATGATCCCGGCGGACCCGTCGCTGGTTACCGTGGCCGAACTGCTGGATATGTGCGACGGCTTCCTTCTGACCGGCGCGCGCCCGAATGTGCACCCCGAGGAATATGGCGAAAGCGCCACCGAGGCGCACGGGGCCTTCGATCGGTGCCGCGATGCCATCGCCTTGCCGCTGATCCGCGCCTGCGTGGAACGGGGCCAGCCATTTTTCGGGATTTGCAGAGGTTTTCAGGAGGTTAACGTGGCGATGGGCGGCACGCTGCACCCCGAGATCCGCGATCTGCCCGGCCGCATGAACCACCGGATGCCACCGAACGCCACGGTTGACGAGCAATTCGCCCTGCGCCACACGGTGCGCTTTACCCGCAACGGGGTGTTTCACCGGCTGTTGGGCGCAGAGGAAGTGATGACCAATTCCCTGCACGGGCAGGGCATCAAGACGCCGGGTCAACGCATCGTGATCGATGGCCGCGCCCCCGATGGCACCGCAGAGGCGATCTATGTAAAGGGCGCGCCGGGCTTTACCCTGTCGGTGCAATGGCACCCCGAATACAATGCCGCCACCGACCCGGTGTCGCGGCCCCTGTTCCAGGCGTTCGGCGATGCGGTGCGCGCCTTTGCCGGGTGCCGCCGCGCGGGTGCGGTTCGGCAAACCGCCTGAGCCGCGTTGTTACCGGTTTGATTCGGTCCCTTGACCGGCGCGGGATTTGAGTATTTTTTCGAGAGGATGGGAAAGAGCGTTTTTCTGTGCGCTCACGTCGTGGGTCTGATGGCGCGCCGGGGCCAGGCATCATCCAGATATGGAAAACAGCCCCGCAGGGCGCTTTTTCAATAAGTGCTTTGGCCCGGATCAGGCCGCCAGAACCTTGCCGCCGCCAAGCAGAATAGCGGCTTCCGACATCGACAGCATCCGCCGGGCATAAGCGCCGTAGGAATGCGGTTCCGATACCAGCGCCGGGAACATCGCCAGCAGGGATGCGCGCTGCGGTGCCTCGACCAGATCAAGCGATGTCGAGGCGGGGTGGAAGCTTTCGGTTTCCAGGCCGTTGGCCCAGATCACCTGATGGCGTTCGAACATCAGGTGGATATAGGTCACCTCTCGCAAGGCCCGGTCAACGGCGATGGAGCGGTTGTTGACCAGATCCTGGGCGCGGACCAGAACTTCGGGCGCGTTGAACAGGCTTTGCGCCTTGCGCCCGCGCACCAGCATGCGGTGATGCGGGGACACCAGAAGATCGCGTTCGGGCCGGTCGATACCCAGCGCGCCCGCCCGGAACCGGATCGGTCGCAATGTGGGCATCGCGTAAAGCCGCGCGCCCGTCATGCGCCGCGCGCCGATCCACAGGATTTCCTGCGGGCCGTCGTCACGGGTCAGCACCTTGTCGCCCGGCGCAAGATCCTGGACCGGCCGCAGCCCGCCTTCGGTCCGGATCAGGGTGCCCGAGGCGAAACAGATCACGCTGTCGGTTTCGGGTTCGCCGACCACCGCTTCTCCCGCCTCGATGATGCCGGGATCGCGGAGTTTTCGGACAACCCACAGATCGGTGTCGCGCGGCGGAACGTCATTGTGAAACATCACCAGCGGCGTCGAGCTGTGCGGTGTCTTGATGATGGTGGCGGTAAAGCTGTTGCGCCCGTCGGTCAGAAAAAATCCCTGATCCCGGTCGTCAGGGGCGTCTTGTTGCAAGTCGCACCCCGGATCGCCCGCCTGATCGAACCCCGGATTTCGCTGTTCCAGCGCCGCGCCCACCAGCCGTTTCACCGCCCGCGCCGCGCGTTTTCGTGCGTCTGCCGCCCCTTGTGCATCGCAAAGCCGCAGCGGGCCTTGTGATGTGTCGACGCAAACCGCCTCTCCGCCCCAGCGCCAGGTGGCACCGACATCGAGTTGCCTGAGCGGGGCGGCGGTGACGCCGTCCAGCGAAGTTTGCGACCAAGAGATGACAAACGTGCCCTTCAAGCCCGTCATCATGCCTGTAAACCTTAACCTGCCGTCTTTTTTTATTAGGCAAAAGTTAACACGGAATGATTCGTCTGTATAGCCCTGATTCTATTGTCAGAATCGCATGTCTATCTTGATCGATCCGACGATCTGGTCATCCGGCTGGCCGACGAATTCCTCGCTGAGCCAGGTTGCGCCATAAAAGATTTCGCCCCAGCCCCCGCGCCAGTGAAGGCCGCCGCGCAGGCGCTTTCGGGTGTTTTTCAGTTCTGAATCAGATAGATACTCGCTGTTCTCAATGTGGGTAATGTCACCGCCAAAGATCAGGCTGACACCTGGGGTCTGGTCAAGATCGATTCCGCTATAGCGCTGCCCGGTGGTCGTGTCGCGCAACAGCAGCGCGTTTTGACCGTACCGGCCGAACACGATATCGCTGCCGACCCGCACAAAGGTTTCGACGCCGGCCTGAGCCTCGGCAAAGGGGCGCAGGCGGATGGTGTCGTTCAGCGCGAAACTGTGGCCGATTTCACCCGACAGGGTTGGATAGAAGGCATTGCCGATCTGCGTGCTCAGCACCCCCGGTTTGGTCAGCCCCAGGATGTCGTGCGTGACCTTCTGGAATTCGTCCAGCCCGGTTTGCGGCCCGGTGATCGCCAGATCGGCGCCCAGCCGCATGTCGGCCAGCGGGATGGCGAAATGGGTGTGCACCCCGAAGGTCAGCGTTCCGGCATAGCGCCGGTCGCCGGGTTTCAGGCGGGCCAGATTGTCGGGCGCGATGATTTCGGCACGGGCCCGGAATTCCAGGATATCGCCGAAGGTGGCGGGGGCCTGCCCGTCCCATCCGCTGCCGTAAAGCAGGCTGAACGTGTAGGCACCGGTGCGCCACCGGTCCTTGCCGTCGCCGATATAGTCATTGGTGAACATGTGGCCCCAGCCAAGCGCGGCCCGACTCATGTTCTGGCCCATGTTCTGGCCCATGCCCTGTGCCGCGACCATCGACCCCTGTGCCACGACCAGACCTGCGGCGATTACAAAGGCGGGGATCCGTTCACCAAGCTTGCGCATCCCCACTCCTTGTTAAAATCGGGTTGGGCGCACTATATGTTGATTGAGGCATCGCTGCTAGGGGTTCTGATCGGGCCGGACCATGAAATTTCGGTGGACAGCGCCCACCGGGGGCGCGGTTCAATCGGCCATCGGTGGCCAGGGCCGTTGCGCATCGGCGCGCACCCAATCCTGAACCCAGTCGGGCAGGGCCGGGCTTTCGCCGCTGCCGCCCAGCGCGCGGTCAAGTTCGGCGGGTGCGATGATGCCGCCCTTGCCGCGCCGGGTAATGGCCAATCGGATCAGGATATGCGCCGTGGCCTCGCCCCGCGAAAACATCGCCTGTTCCATATAGATGAACCGCGCATCCCATCCCAGCGCCCGGCTGCGCATCGTCAGCCGTTGAAACGCCGTAACCCGGCGACGGTAACGCACCGAAGCCCCGGCCACTGCCATCCCCCAGTCCCTGGTGCGCAGAACCTGGGCGATTCCGCTGCGCCGCATGAACGGGATGCGGCCCAGATCGAACAGGGTCAGGGTGCGGCCGTTGTTCAGTTCCATCCACGGGTCCATATCCCAGGGCCAGCAGATGTGATGCGACAGATGCTCCTCGCCCATGCCGAGCGGCGGGTCATTCCTGTGCACCAGGATTTCCTTGATCAGTCTGGCAAAGGGATACATGCGCGCCTCCTGCCGCCCGGTTGCCCCAGGTGCGCGGCAAGGTCAAGGCCAACGTGGCGGAATGCCGGTTGCCTTGGTGGGGCCGGGGCTTTACCCATGGCGCGGCAACAACCGGGAAAGGCCACCATGCAATCGCTTTTGCAAATCCTGCTGCTGATACTTGATGTGGCAAAGTTCATCCTGATCGCCCAGATCATCATGAGCTGGCTGATCAACTTTCAGGTGCTCAACCTGCGCCAGCCGCTGGTCGCGCAGATATGGGACGGGCTGAACCGGCTGCTGGAACCGATCTATTCAAGGGTGCGGCAGTTCGTGCCGGTGATGGGCGGGCTTGACCTGGCGCCGCTTGTGGTGCTGATTGCGATCTATGCGCTGCGCATCGTGCTGATGAACAACGCGGCGGCGTTTTACTGATCGCGGCAGGTTCGCATGGCGACTGACAGGTTGAACCCGATGCAAGCGCCCCAGGATCTTTTATCCTCCGTTTTCGGTTTTTTGGCCTTTCGCCCCGGTCAGGCCGATATCGTCGCGGCGGTGACAGCGGGGCGCAATACGCTGGCGATCATGCCGACGGGGGGTGGAAAATCTCTGTGTTTTCAGTTGCCTGCACTTTGCCGCAGCGGGGTGACGGTGGTCATATCGCCGCTGATCGCGCTGATGCGCGATCAGGTGCGGGCGTTGCGGGCGGCCGGGGTTGCGGCGGGCGCGCTGACATCCGGCAACACCGGGGAAGAAACCGAAGAGGTGTTCGCCGCCCTGGATGCGGGGCGGCTGAAGCTGCTGTACATGGCGCCCGAACGGCTGGCGGCGGCGGGCACGGCGGCACTGCTGCGGCGGATCAACTGCACGATGATCGCCGTGGACGAGGCGCATTGCGTCAGCCAGTGGGGCCATGATTTCCGCCCCGATTACCTGTCGATCGGGCCGCTGCGCCGCCAGATGAACGTGCCGCTGGCCGCCTTTACCGCCACCGCCGATGCCGAAACCCGGGCCGAGATCGTCACCCGCCTGTTCGACGGGGTGGAACCGGAAACTTTTCTGCACGGCTTTGACCGGCCCAATATCCATCTGGCGTTTCAGGCCAAGGCCAATCCGCGCAAGCAGATCCTGGGGTTTGCGGGGGCGCGCAAGGGGCAATCTGGCATTGTTTACTGCGGCACGCGGGCGAAAACCGAAACCCTTGCCCGCGCCCTGAACGAGGCCGGGCACGCCGCCTGCGCCTATCACGGCGGCATGGATGCCGAGGAACGCCGCCATGTCGAAGGCCGGTTCCAGACCGATGACGGGCTGATCGTGGTGGCCACCGTGGCCTTTGGCATGGGCATCGACAAACCCGATATCCGCTGGGTCGCCCATGCCGATCTGCCCAAATCCATCGAAAGCTATTACCAGGAAATCGGCCGGGCCGGGCGCGATGGCGCGCCCGCCGAAACGCTGACGCTTTACGGGGCCGATGATATCCGCCTGCGCCGGTCGCAGATCGACGAGGGGTTGGCGCCGGGCGACCGCAAATCCGCCGACCACGCCCGCCTGAACGCGCTTCTGGGCCTGGCCGAGGCGCTGGGCTGTCGGCGTCAGGTGCTTCTGGGCTATTTCGGCGAGGTGACGGACCCCTGCGGCAATTGCGATCTGTGCGACCGGCCCGCAGCACTTTTTGACGGCACCGATGCGGTGCGCAAGGCGCTTTCGGCGATTCTGCGCACCGGCGAATATTTCGGCACCGGCCATCTGATCGACATCCTGACCGGCACCAGTACCGACAAGGTGCGCGCGCGCGGCCATGATGCACTGCCCACTTTCGGGGTGGGGCGCGATCTGTCGAAACCGGTCTGGCAGGCGGTGTTCCGGCAGATGATGGGCCGCGATCTGGTGCGCCCCGATCCCGAACGCCATGGCGCGCTGCGCATGACCGAACCGGCCCGCCCGGTGCTGCGCGGCGAGGCCACCGTGACGCTGCGCCGCGACAGCGTCGAGGCGGCGGATGCCGCGCGCCCGCCCGCCCGCGCGCTGGTGGGAGAGGAGGACGCGCCGCTGCTGGCCGCCCTGAAGGCGAAGCGCCGCGAACTGGCCGAGGCGGCGCGGGTGCCCGCCTATATCATTTTCACCGACCGCACCCTGATCGAGATGGCCGAACGCCGCCCCGCCACCCTTGACCAGATGGCCGGCATCACCGGCGTGGGGGCGAAAAAGCTGGAAAGCCATGGCGCGACATTTCTGGAGGTGATCACCGGCGCGCGTGCCGATGCCATCCATCCGGCGCGGCGCAAGCTGGCCGGGCGCGACGCGGGTGTGCTGTTCGACCGGCTTTATGCCGCGCAAGCAGATCTTTGCCGCGGGGAAGACGGCACCGGCAAGTTCCTGACCTTTCCCAACACCACGTTGCGCAGGATTGCCGAACAGCGCCCCGCGACCCTGGCCGATCTGGGGCGGATCGCGGGGGTCGATCCGCA
>JACIYW010000139.1 GCA_014359745.1 Paracoccaceae bacterium
CCAGCCGGGGGGCGGGCGCGTCGAACAGAAACACCGAAATGCCGCGCAGATGCGCCTGATGCACCAGACCGGGCCGCAGCCCGCCGCCGATGCAGGCCACCGCATCCGGGCGCCAGTGATCCAGAAATTCGCGAACATCCGTAAGCGTATCTGCGGGGGCGGGTGCAAGGATCGCACCCTTGGGCAGCGCCGATCCCGGCGCCTTGTCGGTTGCGGTGGTGTCGGTTGCGGTGGTGATGATATAGCTTGCCCGCACCCCGGCCAGCCGCATCGCCCGTACAAGGTTCAGCGTGCCCGCGATGGCGCCCGCGTCGCCCGCATGCAGCCAGATCAGTGCGCCGGGTGGCCGCTGATCACCCCCCGGCGGCCCGGCAGCGGCGGGATGCGGGCGATCGCCGCGCACAGGGCGCGCCAGCAGCAGATAAAGCGCCAGCCCCGATTCGGTGCGCATCACATCACCCAGGCCGCCGCAACGCGGGGCCGCACATCAGGCGCCAAGTTCTTCGGTTGCGCTGGCTTCTGTGCCTTCTTCGCGCAGGCGGTGGATATGGGCGATGAAATAGCGGGTAAGGGCATTGTCGACGGTGCGCTGTGCCTCGGCCTTCCAGGCGTTATAGGCGGATTTGTAATCGGGGAACATGCCGACGATATGGATATTGGCAGGGTCGCGGAACACGGTTCCGGACGGATCGACAAGCTCGCCGCCAAAGACAAGATGCAGTCGCTGGGTCATGGCTGTCTCCGATGATGGGTTGCGGGTGCATCCTAGGGCTTTGCGAAGGCGCTGAAAACCGCGCAGATGCTGCGTTGCGGAAAAACCCGGCCAGTCAGGGCGTGGGGTCAGGGTGTGGGGTCAGGGTGTGGGGCGATCGCGGTGCGCCGCCCGATCAGTTGGCGGTGGAGCGCGGGCGGCGCGGCCATGATGCCGGCGGTTTGCGGATGGGGGGCGTTGAAACGCAGCCCCGCCCCCGCCGCGTCGCTGACCACGGCGCCGGCCTGTGCGGCGATCAGCATGCCCGCGGCCACATCCCATTCCCAGGTGTCGCGCAATGTCACCATGGCGTCGAAACGCCCTTCGGCCACCAGGCACAGCCGCCAGGCCAGGGATGTGCGAAACGCCCGTGTCAGCGGCGGCACACCGCCGGGCCATTGCGCGGCCTCCAGCGCCGGGCGGGCGGCCAGCACCGATGCGCCGGATTCAAGCCGCGCGGCGCTGGCGCGGATCGGGGCGCCGTTCAGGGTGGCGGGCTGGCCCGCCGCCGCCGCATAGGTCAGCCCCCGTGCGGGCAGATGCACCACGGCGGCCACCACCGTGCCGCCCTGCGCGATGGCCAGGGAATGGGAAAAGCCGGTATCCCCGGCGATGAAGGCGCGGGTGCCGTCTATCGGGTCGATGATGAAACAGTGCCGCGTCCGCAGCCGCGCCGGATCATCGGCGCTTTCTTCGGACAGCCAGCCATGGTCGGGGCGGGCGCTGCGCAGCACACCCTCCAGCATCCGGTTGACCGCCAGATCGGCCTCGGTCACCGGGCCGGCGCCACCGGGCTTTTCGGTGACCACCTGCGGGCCCCTGGCGCGGTAGGCCTGCGCGATCTCGCCCGCGGCAAGGGCCGCGCGGGTCAGAAGGTCAAGATCACTCTCCGGCAACCGTCAGCCCCTCGATCAGAAGGCTTGGCACCACCATCGACAGATGCGCGCGTGCGTCATTGGCCGGGATCATGCCGCGCAGGATCCGGTGCAGGTTGCCCGCGATGGTGCATTCGTTGACCGGATAGGCAAGCTGCCCGCCCTCTACCCAGAACCCCGAGGCGCCGCGCGAATAATCGCCGGTGGTGGGATTGATCGACGATCCGATCATCGAGGTGACGTAAAGCCCTGTGCCCATCTCGGCCAGAAGCGCGGCAAGGGTTTTGTCGCCCTGGGTCAGCGCGATGTTCGAGGTGCCGGGCGATGGCGGCGCGCCGGTGCCGCGCCCGGCGCTGGCGGTGCTGGCAAGGCCCAGCCTGCGCGCGCTTGCCAGATCAAGCGTCCAGCCCGTCAGCACGCCGTTATCAACAATCTGGCGCGGGGCGGTGCGCAGCCCTTCGGCATCGAAGGGACGTGATCCGGGGGTGCGGACCCGGTGCGGGTTTTCGTAAATCGACAGGTCGGCGGGCAGGATCTGCGTTCCCAGCGCATCGCGCAGCCAGCTTGATCCGCGCACGATCGACTGGCCGTTGATCGCGCCCAGAAGGTGGCCGATCAGCGATCCCGCGACACGTTCGTCATAAAGCACCGGAAAGGCGCCGGTCTTGGGCCGACGTGCGCCAGAGCGCGCCACGGCGCGTTCGCCCGCAAGGCGGCCGATGTCGGCGGCGTCGGGCAGGTCGGCCCGAAACACCCGGCTTTCGCCGTGGTGATCGCGTTCCATGCCGCTGCCCTCGCCGCTGATCGCAACGCAGGATATCCCGCGAGAGGTGCGCGCATAGCCCCCCGAAAAGCCGTTGCTGGCCGCGATCCACAGCGCATGGCGGCCATAGCCGCCCGATGCCGCCTGCACCTGCGCCACGCCGCGCACCGCCAGCGCCGCCGCTTCGGCGCGGCGCGCATCTTCTTCAAGGGCGGCGGGGGCAGGTTCTTCGGCAGGATCGTCCAGTTCCAGCCCCGCCGCGTCGCGCACCGCCGACAGCATGTCGGCATCCGCCAGCCCGACCGCATCGTCTGGCGGGGCTTCGCGCGCCATGGCAACGGCGCGTTCGGCCATCGCCGCCAGTGTTTCGGGCCGCGTGTCAGAGGCCGACACGCAGGCCTGCCGCTGCCCGATCAGCACCCGCAGACCGATGTCGATCCCCTCGGCGCGTTCGGCCTGTTCCAGCACCCCGCCCCGCACATCGACCGAAATCGACGTGCCGTCGATCACCAGCGCATCGGCGGCCTCTGCCCCGGCCTTGCGCGCGGCGTGCAGCATCGCCTCGGCCAGATCCTTGCCCGTCATCGTCATCCGTTCCATCCGTTCTGCGCGCCCGGCCATCCGGGCCGGGGCCCTGGCCCCGGTTTTGCGCCTGTAGCTATCGTCAGATAAGCCGCTGCGGTTTGGCAAACAACCGCACGGGGCTATTTCAGGCGCGGGGTTATTTCAGGCGCTGGCCATTGGCAAAGACAGTGCCATCCTCGCGCGCCTCGATCCGGGATGTCAGGGTGTCGGCCCCCTCGCCCGGCCGGGCAAAGAGGCCCAGCATCATCCGCGCGCCCATCGCCTGATCCTCTGGCAGAAAGCCAAGGCTGATCAGCTTGTCGATCAGCGCGTTGGCGCCGGTCAGGCGCAGGTTCGCCTCTCCCACCGGTTTGGGGAACCCCGGATAGGTGGTCAGGTCAGCATTGTCGAAGGTCAGCGTGCCGACACCCGTCAGCGCCGCCCCCAGGGCCGACACCGTGAGGTTCGACAGGTCGAGCCTGTGCAACGCCAGCGGCATCGGCTGGCCGGTGGCGTCGGGTTGCGTGGGGTTGAACGGATCTACCAGCCAGTTTGCCGTGCCCGCCAGTTCGAGGATCAGCGTGGCCGGATCGCGCGGCAGCACCTTCTGCGGATCGAACAGCGCCCAGACATTATCGCTGACCACGAAATCCAGCAGGCGGGTCACGACGGAAAAATCCTGCGGCGCGTCGGTTTTGCCGATGGGAAAGGTGACGTCAAGTTCCGTCCCGGCAAGCGATGCCGTGATCTGGGGCACGGGTATGGCGGGGCTGCTGAACACGACCGAAGTCGGGCCGGCCTTGGCGCCGTAAGACAGGGTGGTTGCGTCGAACAGCACCCGCAAGGCATTGTCCTGCGAGGTGATGGCGGCGGTGGCCGTGGCGTCGGGATTGTCGATTGCCACGGTGTACGTGCTTGATCCCACGTGATATTCGGCCTGAAGCGCGGCATCTTTTGGCAATCCGCCGGGGCGCCCGGCCTGTTCGACAAGCCGGGTCATCCCGGTGCCGGTGGCCGTGCCGCCAAGATCGTCAAACTTGCCTTTCACCGAGAAGACCGCCTTGTCCTTGGCGCTTTTTGCGGTCAGGTCGATCGACATCGTGCCAAGTGCTACGGCGCTGTCAAGGGTTTGCGGATCGCCTTCCGCCACCTGATAGCTGCCGGTCAGGCGACCCAGGGTGGCCTGGCCGGTCATCTGCGTGTCGCCATTGCCGGTTGCAAAGTGTTCAAGCGTGGCGGTCAGCGTGTCGGCGCTGTAATCATAATGGATATTGGCGGGATCGCCGCTGGCGATGATATCCATCCCGCTTTGCCGGATGCGCCCGTCCAGCGTCACCGCCTCGGGGGCGGAGGCGGCGGTTTTCATCGATACGGTGAAATCGGGGGGCAGGGTGATGCGCACCCGTCCATCGCCCAGATCGCGCAGCGCGATCTCGCTGAACCGGGTAACGATCCTGACATCGGGGTCGGCGGTGGTGAAGGTGGCGTCGATGATCGTCAGCCGGTCGCCCGACCGGGTTTCGGCGCGGGCGGTAACGGACTGGCCCATCCGGGCGCTGAAATCGCGCCAACTGGCCCAGACCTGATCGGCGGTCACATCGGCAAACGCCGCCCCGCTTCCTGCCAGCAGTGCCGCCGCGCCCAGGCTGAACCGGTGTCGTAACTGTCGCATGGCGAACTCCTGTCTCATTGCGGGGCAAGCATCCGCCGCCGGGTGCGGCGGGTCAAGGGACTATGGCGCGGCGCCGCGCGTCAAAGTGCGGCATCTGGCAAACCGTGCCAAGGCGCGCTAAGCAAAGCCTGAACGTCGAAGCGGGGGGATCGCATGCAGGGAAAGCGGGTTCTGATCACGGGGGCAAGCCGGGGCATCGGCATGGCCGCGGCAAGGGTCTTCGCGGCCGCGGGCGCCGATGTCGGACTGATCGCGCGGGGTGGCGCGGCGATCAGCGCGCTGGCGGCCGAGCTTGGCGGGCTGGCCCTGCCCTGCGATATTGCCGACTGGCACAGCGTTGCCGGGGCCGTGGCCACGATGGAGGCCCGGTTCGGCGCGGTCGATGTGCTGATCAACAATGCCGGCGTTATCGACCCGATCGCGGGGATCGACCGGGCCGATCCCGATCAATGGGGCAAGGCCATCGATATCAACCTCAAGGGCGTATTCCACGGGATGCGCGCGGTGCTGCCCGGCATGCTGTCGCGCGGGGCGGGAACCATCATCACCGTCAGCTCTGGCGCCGCCCATGCCCCGCAGGAGGGTTGGAGCGCCTATTGCGCCTCGAAAGCCGGGGCGTCGATGCTGACGCGGTCGCTGCACCTGGAAATGGCCGGGCGCGGTGTGCGGGCGCTGGGGCTGTCGCCCGGAACGGTGGCAACCGACATGCAGGCCGCCATTCGCGAAAGCGGCGTGAACCCGATCAGTCAGCTTGACTGGTCGGCCCATATCCCGCCCGAATGGCCCGCGCGCGCGCTTGTGTGGATGTGCGGGACCGGGGCCGATCCGTGGCTGGGCGAAGAGGTCAGCCTGCGCGACCCGCAAATCCGTGGTCTTGTGGGGTTGGCGGGATGATAGACTTGGATATTGCCGGTGACGGTGTCTGGACGGTCACGCTCAACCGCCCCGAAAAGGCCAACGCGCTGACGCAGGCCATGCTGACACGGCTTGCCGAAATTGTCGGCAACGCGGGGCGCGATGGTGCGCGCGCGCTGATCCTGACCGGGGCGGGCAAGGTGTTTTGCGCGGGCGCGGATCTTGAGGCGGCGAAGGCGGGGCTGGCCCGCGATGGCGTGTGGGAACGGCTGTCGGGGGCGCTGGCCGCTTTGCCCTGCCTGACGGTTGCGGCGCTGAACGGCACGCTGGCCGGGGGGGCGTTTGGCATGACGCTGGCCTGTGATCTGCGCATCGCGGTGCCGGGGGCGCGGTTCTTTTACCCGGTGATGCGGCTGGGCTTTCTGCCGCAGCCCTCCGACCCGGTGCGCCTTGCCGCGCTGATTGGCCCGGCGCGGGCAAAGATGATTCTGATGGCCGGGGTCAGGGCCACGGCGGATGAGGCGCTGGGCTGGGGCCTGATCGACCGGATCGTGCCGCCCGAGGCGCTGTTCGCCACCGCCCGCGCGCTTTGCACCGATGCGGTGGCCGCCGACCCCGGTCATTGCGCCGCGATCAAGCGCATGATCGGGTGAAATCGTCGCCGTCGGCGCGGGGTTTCGTGCCTGGGTGATTGCACCCCGTCGCGCCGCGCTGTAGCACCCGGCGCAAAGAGGTATCCCATGCGCAGCTATGCTATCGGCGACATCCACGGCCAGCTTGACCTGTTGCGGGCCGCCCATGCCCGTATCGCCGCCGATCGCGCGGTTTGTGCCGATCACGCGGCCCCGGTGATCCATATCGGCGATCTGGTCGATCGCGGCCCCGACAGTGCGGGCGTGCTGGAATTCCTGGCCAGCGGGGTGGCGGCGGGCGATCCCTGGATCGTGTTGCGCGGCAATCATGACCGGATGCTTTCGGGGTTTCTTGACAACCCGGCTTACCACGATCCGGGCCTGCGCAGCGAATTGAGCTGGCTTAACCCGCGTCTTGGCGGGGCGGCCACGCTGGCGTCTTACGGGGTGGATCACGCCGAAACCCGCCCCCTGCCAGAGGTCCACGCCGAGGCCCGCCAGAAGGTTCCCGCCGCGCACCGCCGTCTTCTGGCCAAGGCGCCGCTTTGGCATCTGCGGGGCGAGGTGCTTTTCGTGCATGCCGGCATCCGCCCCGGCGTTGATCTGCGCGATCAGGTCGAGGATGATCTGCTGTGGATACGCGCGCCGTTTCTGGAAGACAGCCGCGATCACGGCGCGCTGGTGATCCACGGCCATACCGCCCTGGATCAGGCAACCCATTTCGGCAACCGGGTGGATATCGACAGCGGCGCGGCCTTTGGCGGCCCGCTGACCGCCGTGGTGGTCGAGGGGCGCGCGGTCTGGGAACTGACCGATGCCGGGCGCAGGCCACTGCTGTCGCGATAGCCAGGGCGGCAC
>JACIYW010000014.1 GCA_014359745.1 Paracoccaceae bacterium
ATCCGGCTTTACACCGAATTCTACGAACCGGCCGACATGCGCCGCGGCGACAGCGCCTATTATGACGCCACCATGGGCCATAACGTCATATCCCTCAGCGATGAGGATGCGACGATCCTGTGGGTAACGTCGCTCATCTGACCGGGGGTCTGAACCGGGCTTTCCGGCTGGACGCCTCAAAGGAAACATTGAGCGGCACAGGCACCAGGAATTCAACAGGTTCCTCAACCAGATGGAGCGCGCCCGCCCGGCGGGCAAGGACATCCACGCGATTCTCCATCTTGCCAACCTGACGCACCGCGGGTCCAAGCATGGCGTGTTCCGCCCGGCCATTCGCAACCAGCCGGCCTTGCCTGCGCCTTGCCTGCGCCTTGGCTGTATCTCACCGCGTGTGGCGCGACGAAAACGGGTAAGGCGCAATGACCCGTATCTTCATCCTGGAAAACAAGCAAATTCCGGGGCAGTCAATGGCGATGGTGCCTTGTGAAAAGATCCGCTCCGCGCATGCGGTGCTGCGCCGCGCGTGACGTGCACACATGCACCGCGCACGGCCGGGCTGGCTGTCGTTTACAAGCCTATTGACGCTGGCCCGGCAGATACGGCAGACTTGGTCATTATTGCAGGAGGCTTGTAGGGCGGTGGATTTTCCGGTTGCGGGGGCGGATCTCAAGAAACTGGTGAAACACGCCCGCAAGGTGCCGGTGGCCTTTGGCTACAATCCCGGAACCGATGACGACGATCAGTTTCTTGCCGTCCACAAGATCAAGAAGCCAGAGCTGCTGGGAAAGATCGCCCGCAATGAAGGGGCGGGAACCAAATCGGCCTTCGGCACCTTCACCTTGCAGGGCAATATCCTGACCCTGAAATGCGAACGCGAGGTGCCGACACTGGCAAAACGCTTCCGGAAGCTGCTGCGCATGAACCGTATCAACGTCAACGTGGAAGTGTTTCAGGAAACCTGACCGGGGCGCGCGGTTTGCGCCCATACCCAAGGCCGCATGATTTCCGGGGGCGGTTCCCTTCCGGACTATGAATCCCCCCGATCGCCGGGCAGGTTTTGGCCCGCCGACACAGATATCTGACAAGGAGCGACCGATGGCCGACTATAAAGTTGCCGGCGACGATCTCAAGAAGCTGGTGAAATTCTCGCGCAAATCGCCGGTCAGTTTCGGCTATAATCCCGGCACCGACCCCGACGACCAGTATCTTGCCGCCCATAAACGCAAGCCGCCGGAACTGCTTGGCAAGGCCGCGAAAACCGAAGGCGCCGGAACAAAGGCCGCATTTGGCACCTTTGCCGTCGCGGGCAACATCATGAGCGTGACCTGCGTCAAGGAACTGCCAGGTCTGGCCAAGCGCATGAAAAAACTGCTGCGCATGAACAAGATCAATCTGAATGTGCAGATCCTTGATGCAAGCGGCAATGTCATCGATTCCGATATCGAGGAAATGGAAGACGCCTTTGACGAGGCCGATGACGACGAGGCCGATGACGATGCCGATGACGCCGATGATCACCACGGCGATAATGACGCGGCCACCGATCAGTCGGCCACCGATCAGTCGGCCACCGATCAGCTGGTCGCCGCCGCGCCGCCGCCAACCGGCGTGGCCCCTGATCTGGCCGCGCGCCTGAAAGCGATGCAGCCACAGGTGCTTGCCGCGCCGCCGGTCATCGCGCAAAAGGTCACGGCCGCGTTCAAACAGGCGGTTGGCATGGCCCGCGCGGGGCAGGGCGAAGGCGCCGTGAAGCTGCTTGACCAGATCGATGCGCTTCTGGCGCGTGTCGGCACCATCCCCGCCGCGCCGCCGCCGCCGCCCGACCCGCGTCTGGCAAAATTGCGCGATGCGGTGGCCAAGCTGACCCAACAGGTTGAAATGCTGCCCGGATCGCCGGATGCGCTGCTGGGCGATATCGACCGGATCACCGGCCAGATCGACGCGGGCGAGGCCGAGGCGGCGCTGGGCGGGTTGCGCGCCGTGCAAGAGGCGATCAAGGCCGCGCAGGCGGCGCAGGATCGCTGGGCCAAGGCGGTGGCGGTGCTGGAACCGCAGGTCATGGCTGCCCTTTCGGGCCGCACCGTCGCCGACCCCGGCGATCTGCGGGTCAAATGGGCCTATGTCACCGGGCTGGCCGCCAATGGGGCGGTCGATCGCGCCATCGCCGCGCTGCCGCCGATCGTGGCGATCCTGAAAGCCGCCGCCCCGGCCGAATCGGATGCGCCCGCCGCCAATGCGCCCGCCGCCGATGTGCAGGCCGCCGATGTGCAGGCCTCCGGCAAGGGCGAACCGCCCAAGGGCATCGTCGCCTTCCAGAAGTCGCGCATCCTGTGGGTTGGCGCGCGCAAGAACATGATCGCCGAGGCCCGCAACCTTGTGGACGCCATCGTCGCGCAGGGCGCCGATGATGACGATGCCGATGACATTCAGGCCGCGAGCGATGAGATCATGGCAGAGGTGGAACAGCTCGACGACCGGCTTCAGGATATTCTGGATGACATCACCAATTCCGAACCGGGCCGGGGGCGCGACGCGCTGCGCGCGCGCGCGGCCGGGGTGGTGGCCGAATATCAGGCGCTGCTGTCGTCGGGCCTGTTCGCACGGATAGATCAGAACCCGTTCAAACCGGTTTCCGTGGCCGCGGGCGCGCGCGCCGCACTTGCCGCGATTTCCCGCACCCTGGCCTGAAGCCCTGACGCGCAGGTATTACTCAAGCAGGTATTACTCAAAAGGATAATTCCATGCCCACACTCGATGAAAAGCAACGCGCCTGGCTTGATACGGCTGTCAACAACCGCGGGCGTTTTACCAGCAAGAAATCGGTTGAAAAAGACTGGGAAGATTACCGCCGCCGCCGCGCCAAGACCGCGACCGCCCTGGCCGAACTTGACGCGCAATCGCCCCAGCGCAAGATGGTTCAACAGGCGCTCAAGGATGCTGACGGGTTGGCCGAACTTGGCAAGTTTTCGAATGCCTACAAACGGCTTGACGGCGCGAAGAAACTGGCAGCAACCACCAGCGGCCAAAGGATCGATGCGATAGCGGTCACAACCATCAGTGCCGAGGTTCAGGAAATCCACGACAGGCTTTATGAAATCGTGCCGGGGGCGGATTTCGCGGTTTCGCAACTTGATCAGATCAGCCTGAAACTCGACCGCTGGGAAAAAGTGTCTGACGCGCCCACATTCGAGGCCGCGACCCAGCGCCGCAAGGATCTGGTGCAGGACGAGGTGCCGCTGCTTGCCGAATATGGAAGGGCGCGTGAGGAAGCGGAAACGATCGTCCAACGCATCGACAAGAACAACGTGCCGAAACTTGTCGCGGCGGCAGAACTGAAGGTGCAGACCTATGAACAGGCCGGCCTTGGCCCGCAGATCGCCGCACACAAGACCCGGCTGGCCGACCTCAAGGCGGAATCGCTGAAACATGCCGGGCGCTACACCGACCGCTCCGTGCTCAGGGCGCACAGCAAGACCCGCTGCGCCGAGATCGAGGCAAAGCTGCTGGCGATCAAAAACTTCGGTCCGTATCAGACCCGCACCGACACCGTCACAGCCGACGCCAAGACCGCGAACATCCGTGGGGATCTGGAAGCAACCACCAACACCGACTGGATCGACGACGAGGCGGAATACCAGGTTGCGGCGGCCAAACGGGCCATGGGGTACGCAAGAACTGCCGACATCGACACCTTGGCCGACACCTCTGCGGCGCCGGTCAATGTGGTGCCGGAACCAAAGAAATTCGATCCCGACATGGCTTTCGACGGGGTGTACAACGGCGATGTGCCCGATGATATCACCGTCCAGCAAACCGACCAGATCGTGACCAACGCCACGAAAAAGCTGCGCGATTTCATCGCCGCCACCCCTGCTGACAGTGACGAGCTGTTCGATATCATGATGATGTCGAAAAAAGACCTCGCGCGTATGGCCAACCACGCCCTGACGGGTGTGGATTCTCCCAACGGTATCACCGAATCCCACAAGGTCATGCTGGCACGGCTGTCTGATGAACTTTCCGCCACCATCCGTGCCAACAGCCCCAACAAGATGGCCGATGACCTGTCGGAAATCACCATCGGCGGTGAAAAGTTTACCCGCGAAAAGGATCTTGGCGCCGGCGGTTTCGGCATCGCCCGGCGGTTCCGCAGCCAGGCAGACCCCGACAAGACCGTGGTGATCAAATCGCTGCATTGCGATGACCCCAACAAATGGGATGAAAAACGCGATGCAATGGCCGCCGAAATGCGCACCAACCAGCGCCTGTCCTCTGTCGATGACGGCGGGCCGGGCGCCGACAACCTGCTTGCCATGTCCGGCGCCGCGATCAGCAATGACGGCACCTTGCACATTATGATGGAAGATGCCGCAGGCGGCGACATTTCGGATTTTGCCAACAACCTTGCCGCGTTAAGCAATTTCGGCATGATGTCACCCGAGGCCCATGATGTGCTGAGCCGCGACATGGTGCAACAGACGCTGATGGGCATGAAGGCGCTAGAGGCGCGCGGCCTGATGCATAATGACATGAAACCGGAAAACATGCTGCTGACCGCCGACGGCAAGGTCAAGATCATGGACTTTGGCGAAAGCCGCTTTGGTGACGATACCGGCAACGCCCCGAACCAGGTGGCCGCCGCCGAAGCGGATGATTTGTTCAACCTCACCCCCGGCTACGCGTCACCGGAACAGACCGACGACACGGTGACGACCGTGACGGCGAAATCCGATGTTTTCGCCCTTGCCGGAATAGCCAAGATACTGGCTGCAAGCGATTATTCGCCAACATCCGTGCGCAAGGACCAAAAACCGGCAACCGCGCTTGGCCGTATGGTAAGCGCCGCAAGCGATCCCGACCCAAGCAAGCGCCCCTCTCTCGACGCGCTGCTTGGATCAACCTTTGTCACCGCCAACGCAACCGATCATCCCCAGGAAGATATCGACGATCTGCGCGCCGCGGCTGTCGAGATGTCGATGGTGATGGGGCGCGTCAAGGCGAACGTCAAATCCGATACCCTGGACTGGAAGGATTTCGTGGCCGATGATCCCGATGCCGACACGCCCGATCCCAACAAGGATCCCGCCCAATTGGCACAGGAACAATCCGAACGCGAAGACCAGGCAAAGAAACAGCATCAGAAAGCGAAGGAGGAAATCGATGCGCTGCTGCGTCAGATCGGTTCGGATACCGCGAAGATCAGCGATATTCAGTTTGCGATATCGGGACTTCAAAGAAGTCTGGATCAATATCCAGGCTTCATCGCCAATGCCACGTCGGATCGCAAACATATTTTCATTGCGACTGCTGATGCCAAAATCGCTGCCATCAAGTTCTTCAAGTCAAAACTGAACGACGCGCTTGCGGCCGCGCGCGACACCGGGCAGGGGCAGATCGACGCCGTGGCCAAGGACAAGAACGATACCATCGACCTGCCCGGTCTGTTCGGGGGCAGGATGACGATGGGTGACGCGCTGAAAAAACGCGAGGTGCTGGAACGGGAAATTGTTCTGATGCAGGATGATTTTTACGCGGCTTCCATGGAAGATCCTGAAAACGCGCTGAAAAACCTGGATGAGACAAACCGCCGCCTGACCGAAATGGCCGACCAGATCGCCTTCATATCCAATGCGCTCAAGGAACGGGTGGGGCCCGAAGGCCAGTATCTGCTGAGCGAACGCAAACTTCAGGACATTTCGCGGCGCTTCGGACCATTGCGCGGCCAAGGCGCGGCTACCGGGGCCAGCGACCAGCCTGAGGACGACGCCAAGGACGTGGATCAGATCTTCGACAAGGACGCGGTCGTCGGCCAGATAAAGTGGCGCGCCAGGGTCTGATGCGCGCAACTCTGACGCGCCAAGCCCTGACACGCCAGCGACCGCGCAACATCTTGCGCCGCCAATTTCCCCTACCCAACCGATTGCGTCTGGCCTATACTCCCTGTGGATAACCCATCCTTACCCACAGGGAGAGGCCATGCGCTGCCCGTTTTGCGGAAATATCGACACCCAGGTGAAGGATTCGCGCCCCGCCGAAGATCACGTCGCCATCCGGCGGCGCCGGTTCTGCCCGGCCTGCGGCGGGCGGTTCACCACCTATGAACGGGTACAACTGCGCGATCTGGTGGTGATCAAGACATCCGGCAGGCGCGAGGAATTCGACCGCGACAAGCTGGAACGCTCCATCCGCATCGCCATGCAGAAACGCCCTCTGGAACCCGAACGCATCGATCAGATGATTTCGGGCATCGTGCGGCGGCTGGAAAGCCTGGGCGATACCGATATCCCCTCGAAGGTGATCGGCGAGATCGTGATGGAAACGCTGGCGCGGATCGACACCGTGGCCTATGTGCGTTTCGCCAGCGTTTACAAGAACTTCCAGGCCGCCGACGATTTCGACCGTTTCGTTTCCGAATTGCGCCCCGAAGGGCCCGATGGTGCGGGCGAGGCGTGATCCGACCGTCGGGGGATGACGCGCGGTTCATGGCGCTGGCGCTTGGCCTTGGTGCGCGTGGGCTGGGCCGGGTCTGGCCCAACCCCGCCGTGGGATGCGTCATCGTGCAGGCAGGCCGCATCCTTGGCCGGGGCTGGACCGCGCCGGGGGGCCGCCCGCACGCCGAAACCCAGGCCCTTGCGCAGGCCGGATCGCAGGCGCGCGGGGCCACGGCCTATGTCTCGCTCGAACCCTGCGCGCATCACGGCCGCACCCCGCCCTGCGCCGAGGCGCTGATCCGCGCCGGGATCGCGCGCGTGGTGACCGCGATTGACGATCCCGACCCGCGCGTCGCCGGGCAGGGCCATGCGCTGTTGCGGGCGGCGGGGGTGGCGGTGGTGACGGGGGTTCTGGCCGATAGGGCCGCCCGAACCCATCGCGGGTTTCTGACCCGCCAGCGCGCGGGCCGCCCGATGGTCACCCTCAAACTCGCCACCAGCCTTGACGGCCGCATCGCCACCGCCAGCGGCGAAAGCCGCTGGATCACCGGGCCAGAGGCGCGGCGCCATGTGCACGCGCTGCGCGCCCGCCACGATGCGGTGCTGATCGGCGCGGGCACCGCACGCGCCGACGATCCGGCGCTGACGGTGCGCGGCATGGGCGATATGGGGCAGCCGGTGCGCATCATCGCGGCCCGCACCCTCGATCTGCCACTTGCCGGGGGGCTGGCGCAACGCGCGGGTGCGGGGCCGCTCTGGCTTTTGCACGGGGCGGGGGATGCGCCGCAAGCCCGGCTTGACGCCTGGCGCGGCCTTGGCGCCGATCTGTTGCCGGTCGCGGTTCAGGGGCGCAGCCTTGATCCGGTGGCGATGCTGGCGGCATTGGGCGCGCGGGGCATCACGCGGGTGCTGTGCGAAGGCGGCGGCACCCTGGCGGCATCGCTTTTGGGGGCGGGGCTTGTGGATGAAATCAGCGCCCATGGTGCGGGCCTTGCCATCGGGGCCGAGGGACGGCCGGCGCTCGGCGCGCTGGGCATCGGCGCGCTGACCGAGGCGCCGCGCTTTCGCCTGCTAGGGGTTGAGGCCGCAGGCGGCGACGTGATCAGCCATTGGGAGCGCGCCGATCTGCCAGCTTAGCTATCGCGCGTTGCGCTCACTCAGACCCGCATGTTGAGCGTCCAAGAAATCGCTCTCTTCCATCCTCTCGAAAAAAATACTCACAATCCCACGTCCGACACGCGCGCGCCGGTCAGGGCAATGACCCCGACTGACCAAAACCTGCCCCAAGCCGGTTCAGAACGCCTCGGGGCGCGCCTCTCGGGCGATGTGGTCCAGCACGGCATTGACGAATTTCGGCTCTTTCCCATCGGGAAAGAACGCCTTGGCGATATCGACATATTCGTTGATCACCACCTTTGGGGGGGTGGCGGGGTTCTGCAATTCCGCCCCTGCCGCGCGAAACAGGGCGCGCAACGTCGGATCGATGCGCGCAATGGGCCATTTTTCCACCAGCGCCCTGTCGGTCATCTGGTCGATCCGGCCCTGCCAGTTCACCGCGTCCGACATGATCCGGCGAAACAGCGGCACATCGCCTTCGGCCATTTCGTCATCTTCATAGACGGCGCCAAAGCGATGGGTCTCGAACTCGGTGCCGACCGCGTCACAGGTCTGGCCCGAGGCCTCCATCTGAAAAAGCGCCTGCACGGCGTAAAGCCGGGCGGCCGATTTCATCTGGCGTTTCCGGTCTGCCTTGCTCATGCCCGGTCCGACCCTTCGGCGATCTGGAAACTGTCCCCCACCGGGCGAAAGCCGACGCCTTTCGTGGCCCCCCCCCATTTGCGCGCCAGCGCGATCAGGTGCAGCGCCGCCGCCGCCGCGCCGCCGCCCTTGTTCTGCCCGTCGGGGGCGGCGCGCACCACGGCCTGATCGCGGGTTTCCACCGTCAGGATGCCATTGCCGATCAGCGCGCCGTTCAGCCCCAACAGCGTCAGCGCCCGCGATGAATCGTTGCACACCGTCTCGTAATGCGTGGTCTCGCCCCGGATCACGCAGCCAAGCGCGACATAGCCGTCGAAATTCGACAGCCGCTGCGCCAGCGCAATGGCCGATGGCACCTCCAGCGCGCCGGGCACCTCGACCAGATCATGGGCCGCGCCCGCCGCCTCCAGCGTGGCGCGCGCGCCCGCGATCAGATCATCGGCGATATCCCTGTAATAGGGGGCCACCACGATCAGCACCTTGACCGGCTTGTCAAACCGGGGCAGCGCCAGCGTGTGATGCACTTCGTTTCCAGCCATCAGCGCCCCCCGATCGGCACGGGAAGCGTGCCCTCTATCGACAGGCCATAGCCATCCAGCCCCACCACCCTGGGGCTTTTGGAATTGGTCAGCAGGATCAGCCGCGACAGGCCCAGCGACGACAGGATCTGCGCCCCAAGCCCGTATTGGCGCAGCGTCTGCGGCGAGGCCCCCGCACCCATCGCGATCTTCATATGCGTGTCGCGCAGCAGCACGATCACCCCGCGCCCGGCTTGGGCGATCATCTCCATCGCCGCGCCGAATTCCCCGGCCCGGCCCGGCGCGCCCGTGCCCACCATGTCCAGCAGCGGATCGAAGGCATGCATGCGCACCATCACCGGATCGGGGCCGGTGATATCGCCCTTGATCAGCGCGATATGTTCGGCGCCCTGCGTGGCATCGGCATAGATGCGCATCACCCAGTCGCCGCCGAATTCCGACGTGATCATCCGTTCCTCGATCACGTTGACCAGGTTGTCATAGCGCCGCCGATAGGCGATCAGATCCGATATCGTGCCGATCTTCAGGTTGTGGCGCTGCGCAAAGCCGATCAGATCGGGCAGCCGCGCCATGGTGCCGTCTTCCTTCATGATCTCGCAGATCACGCCCGACGCGTTCAGCCCGGCCAGCCGCGCCACATCCACCGCCGCCTCGGTATGGCCCGCGCGCACCAGCACGCCGCCCTCGCGGGCGCGCAGCGGGAACACATGGCCCGGCGTGGCGATATCGTTGCCGGTGCGTGTCGGGTCGATCGCCACCGCCACCGTGCGGGCGCGGTCATGGGCGGAAATGCCGGTCGTCACCCCCTCGCGCGCCTCGATGGAGACGGTAAAGGCGGTCTCATGCCGGGATGAGTTCTGCGAGGCCATCAGCGGCAGGCCAAGCGCGTCGATCCGGTCGCCGGGCAGCGACAGGCAGATCAGGCCGCGCCCGTGGGTGGCCATGAAATTGATCGCCTCGGGCGTGGCCATCTGCGCGGGGATGACCAGATCGCCCTCATTCTCGCGGTCCTCATGGTCGACAAGGATGAACATGCGCCCGTTGCGCGCATCCTCGATGATCTCCTCGATCGAAGAGATCGCATCGCCATAACCGTTGTCACCCGTCGCGTCTGTTTCAGCCGTCATTCCACCAATCCCATCCTGACACATGGCAGATAGAACATCGCGGCCCCGGTGACCAGAGGGGAAGGGCCTGCATCCGCGTACAAGAGAGAGAGCCCCCATGCCGCACAGAGCACCCAGGCCCGCGCGCCCCCGCCCCCCGTGCCGCGCGGCGGGGGTTGTGGCGGCAATTTCCCCGTTTGCGCCATTCTCGCGCCACGTTTTCCCGCAACAAGGGCCCGGTCTGGAACCGGAAGGGGGCGATCATGCCGACAGCGACACTCAGCGGTCAAAGTGCCATCCCCGCAATCCTGCGGCGCAACTGGCTGTTGCTGGGGATCGTGGCCGCGCATGGCGTGGTGGCGCTGATGACGGGTCTGGCCCTGAACCGGCCCTTCGACCCGGACGTGATGAAACAGCTCAGCCGTCTGTTCCTCAGCTTCGTGCCGATGTTCCTGATCTTTCTTGCGGTCTGGCGCTTTGGGGTGATCTGCGTGCACACGCGGCCGCGCGGCGGCATTCCGGCGGCCTTGGCCGCCGATCTGCGCGCCGTGTTCACCGATGCGGAACGGCTGTTGCAAGGGGTGTTCCTGCTGGTGGTGCTTAGCGCGTTCAGCACCGGGGTGATGTTTCTCAAATCCTCGATCCCGCAGATCGTGCCCTTTGTCTGGGATCCGCTGTTTGCCGATCTTGACCGCGTCCTGCACGGCGGCTTTGATCCCTACCGGCTTCTTCTGCCCGTCCTGGGCGGGGCGATCCCCACGGCGATCATCAATTTCTGCTATCATTTCTGGATATTGATGATGTATTTCTGCATGTTCGTGGCGGCGTTCTCGCGCGCTGACGGGCCGCGCGGCGATGGCGGGGCGGGGCGCGTCTATGTGATGACCCATGTGCTGATCTGGATCGTGGGCGGCAACCTGATGGCGCTGGTGTTTTCGTCGGCCGGGCCGGTTTATTTTGAACGGTTGGGCTATGGCGACACCTATGCGCCGCTGATGGCGCATCTTGTGCAGATGAAAGACCTGACCACCATCTGGTCGCTCAACGTCCAGGACATGGTCTGGACCAGCTATGTCGAGGATCGCAACATCGGCATTTCCGCGATGCCCAGCATGCATCTGGCCACCTCGACGCTGATGGCGATCTATGCCTTTCACCATTCCCGCTGGCTGGGCCGGGTGATGGTGGCCTTTGTCGGGATCATCCTGATTGGATCGGTCTATCTGGGCTGGCACTATGCGATCGACAGCTATGCGGGCATCGGCGTGGCACTGGTTGGCTGGCGGGTGGCGCGATGGCTGGTGGCGCTGTCTGACCGGGGGCTTGACGGTGCGCGCGGCGTTTTGGCCGCGCCCCACGGCGTGCCGGCGGAATAGGGCGGATTTAGCCCGCCGGGTGCATTGCCATGAGCGGCGCGCGTTTGGGCGGGCGGAAGATGAGTATTTTTTTCGAGAGGATGGGTGAGAGGGTTTTCCTGTGCGGGCAGGGTCCGGGTCTGGTTGGGCGCGATGCGGCCCCCCTCAGCCCGCCGCCGACCAGTCGCGCAGCCGGGCGACATAGCGCGCCAGCGTGTCGATTTCCAGGTTCACCCGGTCGCCCGCCGCCACATCGCCCCAAGTGGTCACCGTCTTGGTGTGGGGGATGATGTTGACGCCGAATTCCGCCCCCGCCACCTCGTTCACGGTCAGCGATGTGCCGTTCAGCGCCACCGATCCCTTGGGCGCGATGAACCCGGCCAGCGCATCCGGCGCGCGAAACCGCAGCCGGGTGCTGTCGCCCTCATCGGTGATGGACAGCACCTCGGCCATCCCGTCCACATGGCCCGAAACGATATGCCCGCCCAGCTCGTCGCCCACTTTCAGCGCGCGTTCCAGGTTGATGCGTTTGCCGACGTCCCAGCCGCCCCCGACGCCGATGGTGGTGTGCGCCAGGGTTTCGGCCGATATGTCGATATCGAACCAGCCCTGCGGCGCGGTGCCTTTGGCGATCACCGTCAGGCACACCCCGTCACAGGCGATCGAGGCGCCGATATCGACGCCTGCCATGTCATAGCGTGTGCCGATCCGGGCGCGCAGATCGCCGCGCCGCTCCAGGTCCAGTATCCGGCCGATATCGGTGATGATGCCTGTGAACATGTTGCCCCCTTGCCCCCGACGGTCCTAACCCGGCGCGCGGGCGGGGGCAAGATGCGCCGCCCGCCCCCCTGTGCCTCCCTGTACCCGCCCGCGAAGGATTGCCACGAAACGGTCCTTGTCTTGCCGCGCCGATCGGCACAATGATCCGATACCCGACCGGATGGAATGATGGATATCGATCAACGCAGCTTTCTGTTCCTGCAAGGCCCGCACGGGCCGTTCTTCAACCGGCTTGCGCATATGCTGCGCACCGCGGGGGCGGCCACCTGGCGCGTGGGCTTCAATCAGGGGGATCGCGCGTTCTGGTTCCACGCCCCGACATATATCCCGTTTCGCGCCCCGCCCGAAGACTGGCCCGACACCTGCCGCGCCCTGATCGCGGAAAAAGCGGTGACCGATATCGTGCTTTACGGCGATACCCGCCCGATCCACGCCCAGGCGATCGCGGCGGCGCGGCAAGCGGGCATCACCGTGCATGTGTTCGAAGAGGGCTATCTGCGCCCCTATTGGGTCACCTATGAACGGATGGGATCGAACGGCAATTCGCGGCTGATGCAGATGTCCATCGACAGCATGCGCCGCGCCCTGGCCCAAAGCGATATCCGCCAGACCGATGCGCCCGGCCATTGGGGCGACATGCGCCAGCATGTGTTCTACGGCGCGCTTTATCACTGGTTCGTGCTGACGCGCCGCCGGGCCTATCCCGCCTATCGCCCGCACCGGGCGCTGCCGGTGTCGCGGGAATTCCGGCTGTATCTGCGCAGGTTGCTGTTCATGCCCGCGCATCGGCTGGAACGGGCGCTGGCCAGTTTCAGGGTGCGCAACGGCGGGTTTCCCTATCATCTGGTGCTGCTGCAACTCGAACATGACGCCAGTTTCCAGATGCATGGCCCGTTTGCCACCATGAGCGAATTCCTGACGCTGTGCATCGAAAGCTTCGCGCGGGGTGCGCTGCCGCATCACCACCTTGTGTTCAAGGCGCATCCGCTGGAAGACGGGCGGGTGCCGGTGCGCGCCCGGATCCGGCAACTGGCCCAGGCGCACGGGGTCTTGCACCGGGTGCATTTCGTGCGCGGCGGCAAGCTGGCGCCGCTTCTGGATCAGGCGCGCAGCGCGGTGACGGTGAATTCCACCGCCGGCCAGCAGGTGCTGTGGCGCGGCCTGCCGCTTTGTGCGCTGGGGCAGGCGGTTTATGCCAAGCCCGAACTGGTGTCGCACCAGCCGCTGGCCGAGTTCTTCGCCCGCCCGGCGCGCCCCGATACCCGCGCTTACCGCGATTACCGCCATTATCTTCTGGAAACCTCGCAGGTGGCGGGCGGGTTCTATTCGCTGCGCGGGCGCCAGCAACTGATGCGGCAGGTCGTTGACATGATGCTTGCCCCGCAAGATCCCTATGATGCGCTGTCCAGCGGCAACGCGGCCCCCCGGCAACAGTTGCAGGTGGTCAGATGACCCCGCCCAAGAAATTGTGGCGTTTTTGGTCTGTTTTCGGTAGGTTGTAAAAAAAACCCGAGGCAGTTCCAGAAAACCAAGGAGCGGGAGCAGTGAAATCAAGGATACGTCCAGGGGGCAGAACCCTGGTGTTGATGGTCGTGCTTGCCAGTTTCACGGCATCATGCGGCCTTCCCAGGCCCGGCCCGAACAAGCGCGAGCTTTACGCAAGCTCTGAACTGCGCGGCGGCGATGCCTTCGTTCTGTCGGTAAATGACCGGGTGACGCGGCTGACATCGGTGGTGCCCGCGCTTGGCTTTTCGTCATCGTTTCTCAATGCCGGCCTGGTCGGCTCGGATACGATCCATCCGGGCGATACGCTGGGGATGACGATCTATGAGAACGTCAATGACGGGCTGCTGGCCACGCAGGGCCAGCGCGTTGCGGCGCTGAACGAGGTGCAGGTGGATGGCGACGGCTTCATCTTTGTGCCCTATGCCGGGCGGATCAGGGCGGCGGGCAATTCGCCCGACGGCCTGCGTCGGCTGATCACCCAAAAGCTTGATCCGCAAACCCCCGATCCGCAGGTGACGGTGACGCGGCTGGCGGGCAACGGTTCGACGGTGTCGGTGATGGGGGCGATCAACGGCCAGGGCGTCTATCCGATAGAGCGGCCGACACGCACGCTGACGGCGATGCTGGCGCGCGCGGGCGGTGTGTCTATTTCGCCGGAATCGGCGGAGGTTACGGTGATCCGCGGCGGCCAGGAAGGCCATGTCTGGTTGCAGGATCTCTATTCCAACGCCAATCTTGACGTGCCGTTGCGCGGCGGCGACCGCATTCTGGTGCAAGAGGATCGCCGGTCGTTCACCGCGCTGGGCGCCACCGGCTCGCAGACCCGCGTGCGCTTCGATACCCAGACCATTTCGGCGATAGAGGCGATCGCGACCGTCGGCGGGCTGTCGTCGGGCACCGCCGATCCCACCGGGGTTTTCGTGCTGCGAAACGAACCGGCCGAGATCGCCAATTCGGTGCTGGGCCGCAGCGATCTGGTCGGCGATCAGCGCTTTGTCTATGTGCTGGACCTGACCGAACCGATGGGCATGTTCCACGCCCGCGATTTCGCCATCCGCGATCAGGACACCGTCTATGTGACCGAGGCGCCGTTCGTGCAATGGCAAAAGACCCTTTCGGCGATCACCGGATCGGCGGCGGGTATCAGCGGGCTTGAAAATGTCGGGGCGCTGGCCGGCAGCGCCACGAACTAGGCGCCTGTGACCGATGCCGGATATGACGCCGCCGGGCCGGGGCCTGTTCCCGCCCGGCGGCTTTATGTCTATACCGGGGGGTTTCTTTATCCGGGCCGGGTGCGGCGCATCCTGACGCTTGCGGGCTATCGGATCACAACGGGCCTGCCCGGCCCCGGCGATCTGGTCGGCGTCTGGGGCCGCAGCCCGCGCGCCCATAGGGGAGAGGCGGTGGCAGCGCGGCGCGGCGCGGCCCTCCTGCGGGTCGAGGATGCGTTCCTGCGCTCGGTCCATCCGGGCAGGCGCGGCGCGCCGATCGGGTTGCTGGCCGACCGGCGCGGGGTGCATTTCGATCCCGCCACCCCCAGCGATCTGGAACATCTGCTGGCCACCGCACCGCTTGACGATACCGCGCTGCTGGATCGCGCGCGCCTGGGCATGGCGCGGATGGCCGCCCTTGACCTGTCGAAATACAACATCCACGATCCGGCGCTCCCCGCGCCCGCGCCCGGCTATGTGCTGGTGATCGACCAGGTGGCGGGCGATGCATCCTTGCGCCATGGCGGCGTGCCGCCGGGTGTGTTTCGCGACATGCTGGTCACGGCCCGCGCCGACCATCCGGGCGCGCGGATCGTGATCAAGGCGCATCCCGCCGGGCCCGGATGCCTTGGCCCCGATGATCTGGCCGCCTTGGGGGGCGGGCAGGGGGGCGGCGGGGTGGTGCGCCTCACCGATCCGGTGTCGCCGCGCCGCCTGTTCGACGGGGCGGTGGCGGTCTATACCGTCTCGTCGCAACTGGGGTTCGAGGCGGTGCTGGCCGGCCACCGGCCCCGTGTGTTCGGCCAGCCCTTCTATGCCGGCTGGGGGCTGACCGATGATGTCAGCCCACCGCCCCGCCGCCACCGCCGCCTGACCCGCCCGCAGCTTTTCGCCGCCGCGATGATCCTTGCCCCCCTCTGGTACGATCCCTGCCGCGACCGGCTCTGTTCGTTCGAGGTGGCGCTGGATCAGATGGAGGCAGAGGTGCGCGCCTTCCGGCAAGATCGGCACGGCCATGTCGCCACCGGCGTGCGCCTGTGGAAACGGGCCAGCCTGCAACGCCACTTTGGCCGCGAGAAACCGCTGATCTTCGTGAACGATCCCGCCCGCGCCGCGCAGCGCGCCGTGGCGCTCAACCGCCCGCTCCTGATCTGGGCGGGGCACGAGGGGGCAGCGGCCACCGCCCCGCATATCCTGCGCGTCGAGGATGGTTTCCTGCGTTCGCGCGGGCTTGGCGCGGCGCTGGTGCCGCCGCTGTCGCTGGTGACCGATGATCTGGGCATCTATTATGATCCCGGCCGCGAAAGCCGCCTTGAACGGCTGATCGCGGCGGGCCCGCCCCCCGGCGGCGAACGCCGGGCCGAGGCGCTGATGGCGCGGCTGCGCGCCGCAGGGCTGAGCAAATACAACCTTGGCGGCGCGCTTCCCGCGCTGCCAAACCGCGCCGACGCCGAACGTAACGCCCAACGCATCCTTGTGCCCGGACAGGTCGAAGATGACGCCTCGATCCGGCTGGGCGCAGGCGCGGTGCGCAGCAATCTGGGTCTGCTGGAACGCACCCGCGCCGAAAACCCCGACGCGCTGATCCTCTACAAACCCCATCCAGATGTCGAGGCGGGCCTGCGCCCCGGCGCGCTTGCCGACGCGGCGATCCTGCGCTTTGCCGATGCGGTCGTGCCCGGCACCGATGCGGCGCTGCTGATCGATGCGGTCGATGCGGTCTGGACCATGACATCGACGCTCGGCTTCGAGGCGCTCATGCGCGGGCGGCCCGTCACCTGCCTTGGCGCGCCCTTCTATGCCGGCTGGGGCCTGACGCGCGATCTGGGCCCGGTGCCAGCCCGCAGGAACGCCCGCAGAAACGCCCGCCTTAATGCCCCCCCGACGCTGGCCGCGCTGGTGCATGCGGTGCTGATCGCCTATCCGCGCTATCTCGATCCGGTGACAGGGCTTGCCTGCCCGCCAGAGGTGGTCGCCGACCGCCTGGCCTCGGGCACCATCGCGCGCCCCGGCCCGGTGCTGCGGCTCTTGTCCAAGGCGCAGGGGGCCATGGCGGGCCATGCGCATTGGTGGCGGTGACACACGCCGCGCACGCACCCTGACACAACAGCACGATCACGCCTGTTTCACATGGCTGTCGTGGAAACTTCATGGTGTTTTCGTAACCGATACCGTAAAGATATTCTGAAATATGCTTTCAGGAAAGGTGCACGTCATGCCCATCGCCCCCAATGTCTATGACGCGGAACCGATCCCCGATGCGGCATTGGCAGAGGTCACGCGCCTGCTGCAATCGGGCGACCTGTTTCGCTACACGGCCCCCCAGAACGCGCCCGTGTCGCTGCTCGAGGCCGAATTCGCCGCCTTCCTTGGCAGCCGCTTCGCGCTTGCGGTGTCGTCCTGTTCGGCGGCGCTGTTCCTGTCGCTCAGGGCGCTTGACCTGCCGCGCGGGGCGCGGGTGCTGATACCGGGGTTCACCTTTGCCGCCGTGCCCTCGGCGGTCGTGCATGCCGATTGCGTGCCGGTCCTGATAGAGGTGGGGCAGAATTTCCGCATCGATCTGGCCGATTTCAACGCCCGGCTTGACGATGACATCGCGGCGGTGATCATCAGCCACATGCGCGGCCACACGTCCGACATGGATGCGATCATGGCCGCTTGCGCACAGCGCGACATTCCGGTGATAGAGGACGCGGCCCATTCCCTTGGCACCGTCTGGAAAGGCCGCAACATCGGCACCATCGGGCGGATCGGCTGCTTTTCCTTCCAGTCCTACAAGATGATCAACGCGGGCGAAGGCGGCATTCTGGTCACCGACGATGCCGAAGTGATCGCGCGCGCCATCATCATGTCGGGGGCTTATGAACACAACTGGCGCAAACATCCCGGCGTGCAGGCGAATTTCGCCGAATGGCAAAACCGCCTGCCGCTTTACAACATGCGCATGTCCAACCTGTCGGCCGCGCTGATCCGCCCGCAACTGCCCGAGGTGGCGCGCCGGGTGCGCGACGGGCGCGCCAATCATGACCATCTTGCCGGGGTGCTGAACGGCTCCGACTGGATCGAGGTGCCGCCACCCCTGCCGGGCGAAAGCCGCGCCCCCGATTCCATCCAGTTCAACCTGCTGGGCTTCGATACCGATGACGAGGTGCGCGCGCTTCTTGCGCAGACGGCGGCGCGCGGCGTGGCGCTTCAGGTCTTCGGCCTGTCTCAAGATAACGCCCGCGCCTTCTGGAACTGGCGGTTTCTGGGTGATATCCCCGATCTGCCCGCCACCCGCGCCATGCTGATGCGCGCCTGCGACATGCGCCTGCCCGCCCGCCTGACCCGCGCCGAGGTCGATGTGATCGGCGCGGTCATTCTGGACGCGGTCGCGGCGGTAAAAGGCGATCTGCACCGCCCGCCGCTGCGCTTTGGTACCTGATCTGGCTGTCTTGCGCGGGCTGGCCCACTCCGACCGGCACCTTGGCCGCAAAAGAAACCGCTGTTCCCATCCTCTCGAAAAAAATACTCAATCTTGCGCGCCCGCCCCGGGCGCTCCGGTAACGGGCAATCACCCCGACTGACACAACCCTGCCCAACAGCCGCTCGGCGTTCTGCCAACCGGTTGAACCCGCCACCCGCCGTTTTGCGACAGCGCGTCAGCCCTTGGGCAGTTCAAGAACCAGGCTGCGCCCGCTTTTGACATAAATCAGCCGACTCTTGTCGATGGTCGCAACCTGCCCCCCATCCAGCCGGTCGCCCACCCTGACCCGTACCATCTTGCCATTGGGCAGGCGGATCAGCGCGCGGCGGTCCGACGAATTTCCAAAAACCCCGATCAGGTTGATCTCGCGCAGCTTCACGGCGTTGCTCTGCGTCGCCTGTGCGGCGACCGAGGCGCGGGTGGGGATGCGCGGCGCGGCGGATGTGGGTTCGGGTTCGTCCTCGGCCTCGGGCGTGGGCAGCACCGTCGCAAGGTCGCGGGGCCGGTCATCGGGGCGCGGCGATGCGGCAATGGCCGCCGCCGATGCCGCCGCCGAGGCCGCGGCCTGTGCCGCCGCCGCTTCGGCGGCCAGATCGGCCACCAGCCGCGCGGGCCGCGTGCGCGGCACGGGCGCCGCCCCAACCGCAAGCGCGGAAATCTGCGCCTCTGAAATCTGCGCCTCTGCGGTTTCCGGCGCGGCGGCGATCTGGCTTTCGGGAATGACTCGGGGTCGCGCGCGTGGCCGCAGGCCCGCCAGCGCCGGGGCCGCCTTGGCACCCCCGGTCTGGGCAGCCATGATCTGGGCATCCACGGGGGCGCTTGCGCCGGGCAGCGGATCAATATCGGCGGCGCGCGGCGCCTCTGGCGGCATGGGGGCCAGCCCGGCCAGCCGGGTGCCGATCCCGCCGGTCGCCACGACGCGGGCCTGATCGGGCAGGGGCAGGGCGGCGCCGGGCGCGGTATCCAGCGGCATGACGGGCGGCGCCGGCGTCTGGGTTTGGGGGGCAGGATCGGGGCCAAGGGCCAGGTTCAGCGTTCCGGTGTCCGTTTCGGCCAGAACCGGGTCGTGCCCGCCGGGTATCGCCGCCCCGGCAAAGGGCGCGGGAATGGCCTGCGTTGCCCCCCCCGGCTGGGCGGGTGCAACGGCAAACACCGTGCCATGCGGCAGGCCCGCGTCAAAGCCCGTGGGCGGCGGCCCCACCGGCAAGGCGGCGGTGACGCCCGGCACCGGGCTTTGGGCATCGCGCGATGCGCCCAACGGTGCCTGTCGCGAATCGACGGGGGCCGCGCCGGGGTCCGGCAGGTTCGCAGCCACCGCACCCGGCGCCGCCTCTGGCGCGGCAGGGGGCGCCGCCTCTGGCGCGACGCTGATCGCCGCGCTCTGCCCTTCCCCGGGCGCGGCCCTGAAAAACACCCACCAGCCCAAAAGTGCCACCAGCACCACAATCCCCGCCGCCAGCAGCACCCCCGGCCACACCGGGCGCGCCTTGCCAAGGGGGGCGCTATCGGGCGCGGTGTCGGGCGGCTGCGCCGCGTGCGCAGGCGTTGCAGGCGGCGTTGGCGGCAAAGATGCAAGATCGGTGCCCGGCCTTCGCCCCGCTTCATCCGCGTCGCGGCGCGATGAAAATGCAACGCCCCCCCCCTGCGTGGCGGTATCCGGCCCCGCATCTGGCCCCGTATCCGGCCGCGCCCCGGCCTCCCCCCCTGCATCCGCGGCCACCATCAGCGTGAACCGCCCCGCGGCGGCGACAACCGGCGCGCCCTGTTCCGCCGACGCATCGGCACGGTCCTGGGGGGGCGGTGTTGTGGCCGTGCCGGGGTCTTGCGCGACCGCATCGCAGACCTCTTCGCCCTCATCCGCATCCGTCAACTCGGGCGGAAGGCGCACCGGATCATTGTCACGCATCACCCGGTCGGCCTCGGGCACGATCTTGCCGGCCAGCCGGGTGGTGCCGAAAAACGGCTCCCCCCCGAACTGTGCGGGTTCGGGCACCGCCACAAAGCTGACCGGCGCAAACCGGTGCCCGGCGGCAAAGGCCTCGGCCTCGTCCAGGGTCTCGCGGGCGACCACCGCCACCTGCACAAAGGCGCCGGTGCCCGACCAGTCGAACACCAGATCGTCAACCGCATAAGGCGTCATGCCGTGCAGGGCGGCGCGGATCTGTTCGCGGCGGCTGCGCGCATCCGGGCCGGGCGCGGCAAGGGTGGTATAAAGGATCTGCGATGGCGGCAGGATCAGCTTGCAGCGCATCGCCCCCGGCGCGCGCCGCGATCCCGCCTTGCGCAGCGCGCCCAATGCCCGGTCAAGATCGGGGGTATCCAGCCGCACATCGCCGACCAGATCCCACTCTGCGCCCGCCCGGTGCAAAAGCGCGATGCGGTGATGATCAAGGTTCAGGGCAAAGGCCGGTTTCATGCTGACGCTCTGGCAGGTGTTCCCCCCGCGCGGACTATCCGGCGCGGGCAAGAACAGCTTAAGGCAAATTTCCGCCGCGTGAAAGCACGCCGATGCCCCGCGCCGGAATCGGGCATTTTCGGGCTTGCCGGGGACGGCCCGGCCTGCGTCAATAGACGGGAAATGGCAGCAAGAAACGAGGGGGTTGGCGATGATGGCCAAGGTGCGGCGGATGCTGGGGGTTCTAGGGGTTCTGGGGCTTGCGGGGGCGCTTTGTGCGGGGGCCGCGTTCGCGCAGGATCTGGCGCAGATGGATACCGGACGGCTGGTCGTCACCGGTGAAGGCCGGGTCGCGGCGGCGCCCGACATGGCCATGATAACGCTGGGCGTGCGCAGCGATGCCAGAACCGCGCGCGACGCGCTGGCGCACAATTCCGAACGGGTGGCCACCGTGCTCGACGGGTTGCGCGCGGCGGGGATCGCGGCGCGCGACATGCAGACCTCGGGCCTGTCGCTGGGCCCGAACTGGGAAAACCGGGTGGTGAACGGCCAGCCCCAGAACCTGATCACCGGCTTTACCGCCGCGAATATGGTGACGGTGCGGGTCCGCGATCTGTCGGGGCTGGGCGCGATCCTTGACAAGGTCGTGGCCGACGGCGCCAATACTTTCAACGGCTTGCAGTTCGATCTCCAGGATCGCCGCGCCAGCCTCGACAAGGCCCGCCACCGCGCCGTTCTGGATGCCCGCCAGAAGGCCGACCTTTACGCCAAGGCCGCGGGCCTGACCCTTGGCCCGGTCCTGACCCTGACCGAACAGGGCGGCGGCGCCCGGCCGCAGCCGATGTTCGCGCGCGAAATGTCGATGGCCGCCGACAAGGTGCCCCTCGCCGAAGGCGAGATCGACATCACCGCCCAGGTCGAAATCGTCTTCGCCATAAAATAGCGCCATAAAACAGCGCGCGCCGCACCCCATCAGACCCGCACCCTGACGGCGCAAGAAACGACGGCGCAAGAAACCGCTCTTGCGCTTCATCTTGGCAAAAATACTCCCGCCGGAGGCGTCCATCCCCTCAGGCCGTCCCCTCAGGCCGTGCCCCTCAGGCCGCCCCCTCAGGCTGTGGCCACAGCCAGCGCCTGTTCCAGATCCGCGATCAGATCGTCGGCATCCTCGATCCCGATCGACAGGCGCACCACCTCGGGCCCGGCGCCCGCCGCGGTCTGCTGTTCGGGGGTCAACTGCCGATGCGTGGTCGATGCCGAATGGATCACCAGCGACCGCGTGTCGCCCAGATTGGCCACATGGCTGAACAGGTTCAGCGCGTCCACAAACCGCACGCAGGCTTCATACCCGCCTTTCAGCGCAAAGGTGAAAAGGCCCCCCGCGCCCTTGGGGCATATCCGCGCCAGCCGGTCATGGCAGGGCGACGAGGGCAGCCCGGCATAGGTCACCCGCGCCACCGCAGGGTGTTTCTCCAGCCAGGTCGCAACCTTGACGGCATTCTCGCAATGGCGCGCCATGCGCAGGCTCAGCGTCTCGATCCCCATCAGCGTGTAATGCGCCGCCTGCGGGTTCAGCGTCATGCCCAGATCGCGCAGCCCAACGGCAATCCCGTGAAAGGTAAAGGCAAGCGGCCCGAAGGTCTCATGAAATTTCAGCCCGTGATAGGCCGGTTCCGGCGCCGAGAGCGAGGGGAACTTGTCGCTGGCCGACCAGTCGAATCGCCCCGAATCAACCACGCAGCCCCCCGTCACCGTGCCATTGCCGGTCAGGTATTTGGTCATCGAATGCACCACCAGCGTCGCGCCATGCTCGATCGGGCGGCACAAATAGGGCGTGGCAGAGGTGTTATCGACAATCAGCGGCAGCCCCGCCGCATTGGCCAGCCGCGCCAGCGCATCCAGATCGGCGATATGGCCGCCCGGATTGGCGATCGATTCGCAAAATATGGCGCGGGTCTGCGCGTCGATCGCGGCATTGATCGCACCCGCGTCGTCGATATCGACAAACCGCGCCTCCCAGCCAAAGCGCCGGATGGTCTGGCTGAACTGCGTCACCGACCCGCCGTAAAGCCGGGTAGAGACCACGACGTTGCACCCCGGCCCCATCAGCGGAAACAGCGCCATGATCTGCGCCGCATGCCCCGATGAACAACACACCGCCCCCGCGCCACCCTCCAGCGTGGCGACACGTTCCTGCAACGCCGCCACCGTCGGGTTGGTCAGCCGCGAATAGATATAGCCAACCTCCTGCAGGTTGAAAAGCGCCGCCGCGTGATCGGCATCGCGAAACACATAGGCGGTGGTCTGGTAAATCGGCACCTGCCGCGCCCCCGTCGCCGGATCGGGGCGGGCGCCGGCGTGAACCTGCAGCGTGTCAAAGCCATAATCCCCGGACATGATTGCCTCCCTAACCTGAAACCTTGCCCGAACCGTAGTCAGGGCCGGGGCCAAAGGCAAGCCGGGCCAATGCGCAGGAAACGGATTGCGCCGCCCGCGCGCCGCGCGCATCTCTGCGAGCGCCCCAAACCGCTTGGCCCCGAACAATAGGATACCGCCCGTGCCCGCACCAACCATGACCCGCGCCGACTGGACCGGCCTTGTCCTTCTGTCCGTCCTCTGGGGCGGATCGTTCTTTTTCGTCGAACTGGCCCTCGATGCGCTGCCACCCCTGACGCTGGTTCTGGCGCGGGTGGGGCTGGCGCTTTTGTCAACGGCGCTGGCCTGACTGGTCTGGTTCCGGCTGCTGGCCTTGGTGCGGGCGACAAACCTGCTTCTGGTCACGCCCCCTGATCGCGCTCGGCCTTCCGGCCATCGACGGCCGCCTCCTGCGCCGCAAAACTCCCACCCCCCATCCTCTCGACCCAAATACTCCCGCCGGAGGCCCTAAAGTTTTCCCTCAGGGCCGCCAGGACAGGAAATTGCCAATCAGCCGCAACCCCACCGCCTGGCTTTTCTCGGGGTGGAATTGCGTGCCAAGGATATTGTCGCGCCCGATGATCGCCGTCACCGGCCCGCCGTAATCGACATGCGCCAGCCGATGCGCCGCATCGCCCACCCGCACCGCCCAGGAATGCACGAAATAGGCGTGATCGCCGGTTTTCAGCCCCGCCAGCACCGGGTGCGGGCGGTCGATCACCAGATCGTTCCAGCCCATATGCGGAATTTTCAGCGCCGGATCACCGGGCGCGATCCGGTCCACCTCGCCGGGGATCCAGCCAAAACCGGGGGTGGGCGCATATTCATGGCCCTCATCGACCAGCATCTGCATGCCCACGCAGATCCCCAGAAACGGCACGCCGCGCGCGATCACCGCCTCGCGCAGCGCCTCTTCCATGCCGGGCACGGCCTGCAACGCCCGCCTGCACGCCGGAAACGCCCCGTCGCCCGGCAGCACGATGCGGGCGGCGCGCGCCACCTCATCGGGGTCGGATGTCACGATCACCCGGCCCCCGCCCGCCTCTGCCGCCATTTTCTGAAAGGCTTTTTCAGCGGAATGCAGGTTGCCGCTGTCATAATCAACCAGAACCGTGGTCATCGCCTACAGGCTTCCCTTGGTCGAGGGGATCGCATCGGCCTTGCGCGGATCGGTCTCGATGGCCACGCGCAGGGCGCGCGCCACCGCTTTGAACGCGGCCTCGGCGATGTGGTGGCTGTTGATGCCCGCCAGCGCCTCGACATGCAAGGTGATGCCGCCATGCGTGACCAGCGCCTGAAAGAATTCGCGCACCAGCTCGGTATCAAAGCTGCCGATCTTCGCGGTGGGCAAGGGCAGGTTCCACGCCAGCCATGGCCGCCCCGACAGATCAAGCGCCGCGCGCACCAGCGCGTCATCCATCGGCAACAGGCAATCGCCATAGCGCCGGATACCGCGCTTGTCGCCCAGCGCGCGGCTCAGCGCCTGGCCCAGGGTGATGCCCACATCCTCGACTGTGTGGTGATCGTCGATATGCAGATCGCCGCTGGCCCGCACCGTCAGGTCGATCAGCGCGTGACGGGCAAGCTGATCAAGCATGTGATCGAAAAACCCCACCCCGGTCTGGTTGTCATAGCGGCCGCTGCCGTCAAGCGCGACGGTCACGGTGATCTCGGTTTCTGCGGTCTTGCGGGTGATCGTTGCGGTCCGCATGCGGCCTCCGGGGTGATGGTCTGGGGCGCTTATAGGCGGCGCGGGGCCGATGGGGAAGGGGGAAGGGGGATGGAGAAGGGGGCAAGCCAGTTCCGGCCTTGCACTTGCGGGTTTTCGCGCCAAGGTGGGGGGAAGGGCCGGGGTTGGCCCGGGCAGGGAAGCGGGGCGCGCGGCGGATGGGCACGGCAACACGGGGCAAGGCGGCGCGCGCGCCCAATGTGGTGCCCAATGTGGTGATCGTCGCACAGGCCGGGCGACTGCAATACGAGGCGCTGCTGTTCGCGGCCTCGCTGCGCGCCTCTGACCCCGAATTCTCGGGGCGGCTTTTCGTGGCCGAACCGCAGCCCGGCCCCCTCTGGCCCGGCGATCCGCGCCTGCCCGCGGCGGTGCGCAGCGCCCTTGCCGATCTGGGGGCAGAGGTGGTGGGGTTCGAGAACCGCCACTTCGGCGCCGCCTATCCCCATGGCAACAAGATAGAGGCGCTTTCGGCCCTGCCAAAGGGCGAGCCCTTCGTGTTCTTCGACACCGATACCCTGATCCTGGGGCCGCTGTCGCAGGTGGGGTTCGATTTCGACCGGCCCAGCGCCTCGATGCGGCGCGAAGGCACCTGGCCGGTGATAGAACTTTACGGCCCCGGTTACACCCAGACCTGGCGCGCGCTTTACGACCGGTTCGGGCTGGATTTCGACAGCTCGCTGGATCTGACGCAGCCCGATGAATACTGGGAACGCTATCTTTACTTCAACGCGGGCTGGTTCTTCGGGCCGTGCCCGGTCGAATTCGGCGCGCGGTTCCTGCGCTATGCGCTGTCGGTGCGCGACGATCCGCTGCCCGAACTGGTCTGCCAACCGCTTGACCCCTGGCTGGATCAGGTGGTGTTGCCGCTGGTCATCCATGCGCTTGGCGGTGGGCGCGATACACTGCCGCCGGGGCTGCTGGACGGGTCGGTCAGTTGCCATTACCGCACCCTGCCGCTGCTTTATGCCCGCGAAAGCGACCGCGCGGTCGCGGTGCTGGAAGCGGTGGCAACGCCCAATCCGATGAAGCGGCTGCTGCGCGATCATGAACCGTTGCGCCGCATGGTCTATCAGGGCAAGGGCGCCAAGGCGCGCGCGCTTTTTGACCGCGCCGATCTGCCCCGGCACGAAAAGGTGATCCGCAACACCCTGCGCCGCGAAGGGCTGTGGATGCGGTAGGGGCCTTTCTGCAGGGGCCTTTCTGCGCGGGTGGCGCGGGGTGGCGGCTGCGGGACGCCTCCGGCGGGAGTATTTGGGTCGAGAGGATGGGGGGGGCGGGCCGGGCCCGCAGATCGGTGTCACAAGACAAAATGGCGCGGTTGACGGGGCTCGAACCCGCGACCCCCGGCGTGACAGGCCGGTACTCTAACCAACTGAGCTACAACCGCGCATACGCGGGGGGCGATCGGGCGGTGGCGCGGTTGACGGGGCTCGAACCCGCGACCCCCGGCGTGACAGGCCGGTACTCTAACCAACTGAGCTACAACCGCCCAACCACCGCCCGGATCGCATCCCCGGCGTGAGGAGCCTTCTATGCACGCAGCGCAGGCGCGTCAAGCGGCTGCGGGGCAGAATTGCGGCTTTCCTTTTGCGGGTCGCCCGTATGCCGGGCGCGTCGGAGGGTCGCCCGTATGCCGGGCGCGGTGGGCCAGCGCGTGCTGCGCGCAACCAGACCCTCACCCTGACCGCACAAAAAAACGCTCTTTCCCATCCTCTCGAAAAAAATACTCATTTCCCGCGTCCGCCGTGGGCGCGCCCGCTCAAGGGACTGCACCCGACGGGCGGAAACCCGCTAACCGTGTTCCTTCATCAGCCGCGCCTTTTGCCGCGCCCAGTCGCGTTTGGCCGCGGTTTCGCGCTTGTCGGCCAGTTTCTTGCCCTTGGCCACGCCGATCTTCAGCTTCACCATGCCGCGATGGTTGAAATACATCACCAATGGCACCAGCGTCATGCCTTCGCGCGCCGTGGCCGACCAAAGCCTGGCCAGTTCCTTTTGCTTGACCAGCAGCTTGCGGCGGCGGCGTTCCTCGTGGCCCCAGGTCTTGGCCTGGGTGTAGGGGGCGATATAGGCGTTGATCAGCCACAGCTCCCGCCCCTCGACCGAGGCATAGCTTTCGGCGATATTGGCACCGCCCTGGCGCAGCGATTTCACCTCGGATCCGGTCAGGATGATTCCGCATTCCAGATCGGATTCGATGGCGTAATCGAATCGCGCCCGGCGGTTTTCGGCGATGATCCTGTAATTGGGGTCTGATTTTTCGGCCATGATCGCCCGTGGATAGGGGAAGGGGCGGGCGCTGTCCAGTCGCGCCCGCAAGCGAAGGGATCAGCGCGACAGCAGCAGCCGGTCGCCCGCGATCTCGATCCGGGTGAAGCGTTGCAGATAGGCCATGCCCAGCAGCGATCCGGGCATCTCGCCCTGGCTGACCCAGGCGGTCAGGCGCGGGTCGTGGATCGCGCCAAGCCGCACATCGCTTAACGTCACGCGCGCGGTGTGCACCGTGCCATTGGCGGTGCCCGCGCGGCCAAGATAGGCAAGGTTGCCGGGGTCCAGCCCCAGCCGTTCGGCATCCTCGCGGCTGAGCACCACGTCGCTGGCGCCGGTATCGACGATGAAGGTCACAGGCGTGCCAGCGATCTGCAAGGTCAGGTAATAATGCCCGTCCTGCGCGCGCGGCACCTCTATGCGGGTTTCGCCGGGTGCCGAAAATACCGCCTGTTGCGGGCGGATGTCTGACCGGATGTCGGCCCAAAGCCCGTATCCCGCCGCCACCCCCACAAAGATCAGCCCCCAGATGCTGGCCTGTTGCGCCATCCGGCCAAGGTTGTGGCGGTTCGCCACCAGGAAATAGCCGCCGATCACCGCCCCCAGCAGCCCCAGATAGATCAGCCGCGCTGTCGTGTCGTCGCCCATGCGTCCTCCCTTTGTGCCTATCTGGGCCTTTGTGCCTATCTGGGGGCGCGGGCTGCCAAAGTCACCCCCCTCTTTGGCAGGCGCGCCGTTTCGCCGCCGACCTGCGCAAAAGCCCAAAGAGGTGCGCGTTTGCAATGGCAATTGCGCCCGGATCGGTTAAAGGCATTGCCATGAGTTTTGAACTTTTCCTCGCCCTTGTCGGCTTTGCCTTTGTCGGATCGGTAACGCCGGGGCCGAACAATCTGATGTTGATGGCCTCGGGGGCCAATTTCGGGCTGCGGCGCAGCTTGCCGCATATGCTGGGGGTCAGCATCGGCCATGCGGGGATGGTGTTCGTGCTGGGCGCGGGGCTGGCGCAGGTGTTCGTGCTCTGGCCGCAGGCGCATCTGGTGCTGAAATTCGCGGCGACGGCCTATATGCTGTGGCTGGCCTGGAAAATCGCCCATGCCGCCCCGCCCGAGGGCGAGACGACGCGCGGGGTGCCCTTTACCTTCTGGCAGGCGGCGGCGTTTCAATGGGTCAACCCCAAGGCCTGGGCGATCGGGCTGACGGCCGTCACCGTCTATGCGCCCACGGCCACGCTGGCGGCGATCGGCCTGGTCACGCTGGTGTTTGCCGCGGTCAACCTGCCCTCGGTCAGTTGCTGGGCGATGATGGGGGTGCAGATCCGCCGCTTGCTGACCCGGCCCGCGCGGTTGCGGGTGTTCAACATCACGATGGCGCTGTTGCTGGTGGCCTCGCTTTACCCGGTGCTGACGATGTAGCGCCTACAAAAGCCCCGCGCCGCGTATCCCGTCGATCACGAACTGCACCGACAGCGCCGCCAGCAGCATCCCCAACAGCCGGGTGATCACCAGAACCCCGGTGCGCCCCAGCGCCCGTTCCAGCAATCCCGCCGCCTGAAACAGCGCGAAGGTGATCGCCACCACCGCAGCCATCACCCCCAGCACCGCCGCGCTTCCCTGCCAGCCCGGCCCCGCCTGACCGACCAGCAGGATCATCGTGGCCATCGCCCCCGGCCCGGCAATCAGCGGCATCGCCAGCGGAAAGATCGACGGATCGGCGTGATCATCGGCGCCGTCGCTTTGACCCTCGCGGCGCTGGGTGCGGCGCTCGAACAGCATGTCAATCGCGGTCAGAAACAGCAGCACCCCGCCCGCGATGCGAAACGCGGGCATCGAGATACCGATGAACCGCAGCAGGTTTTCGCCCAGCAGCCCGAACAGCGTCAAGAGCACGATCGCGGCCAGACAGGCGCGCAGGCTGATCGCGCGCCGCAGCCCCGTGGGCATGCCCCGCGTCAGCGAAATGAACACCGGCGTCAGCCCGATCGGATCGATGGTCACGAACAATGTGACGAACGCGGTCAGGGCGAAGGCGCTGTCCATCAGGCGGCCATGGCGCTTTCCAGCCGTTCCTGCGCCTTGATCCACAGCGCCTCGGCCCGGTCCAGCCCCTCCATCACCTCGGCATATTTGCGGTTCCAGGTTTCCAGCTCACCCAACCGCCCGTCTTCGTAAAGCGCGGGATCGGCCAGCTTTTTCGCCAGCTTGTCGCGCATGTCATTCAGCTTTTCCATCCGCGCCTCGCAGCGCTTCACCTCGGCGCGGATTTCCTGCATCTCATCGCGTGACGGGCGCTTGGGCTTGGCTTTCGGCTTTTCGCGCGGCGCCTCGTCGCCTTGCAAAAGGAAGCGGCGGTAAGTTTCCAGATCGCCCTCATAGGGGGCGACCGTGCCACCGGATACCAGCCACAGGCGATCCGCCACCAGCCCCAAAAGGTGCATATCGTGGCTGACCAGGATCACCGCGCCCGAATAGGCGGTCAGCGCCTCGACCAATGCTTCGCGGCTTTCAATGTCCAGGTGGTTGGTCGGCTCATCCAGAA